>JAFAXQ010000188.1 GCA_019240835.1 Ktedonobacteraceae bacterium | reverse complement strand
CATATTAAAAGGGATGGCAGTATGTAGACATTCTGCCACAAACTGATCGAGCGGTGCAAGTTGCGTAAGGTCATAGGTTGCGATCTGTTCGGGATGATGAACGTAGAGTTGTGAGATCACCCCGCTGAGCGATGCAATACCGTTGCGCTCACCGATGCCCAGCACGGTCACGTCCGAGCAGTCGGCCCCAGCCTCCAAGGCAGCCAGCGTATTGGCAATGGCGCATCCGGTATCGTTATGTCCATGAAATTCAATACCGACGTGTGGATAGCGCTCGGCACATAGGCGCACCAAATGCTCAACCTGCTTCGGCGTAGCGATGCCTACCGTATCGGGCAGGCCAATACGCTGCACTCCCGCTTCAACAACGGCATCAAAGACGGTAAGCAGATCGATGAGATCGCTGCGAAACGCGTCTTCAGTCGAGAAGCGCACATAACGACCAGCAGCGCGAATACGCCGAACGAGCGGTACGGCATCGCCAACAATCTGCTCAATGCGGCGACCGTGGCTAAACGTGCGCAGTTCCATTGAAGTACCATAGAAAAGGTTTAGGCCATAGATTGATGTATCTAGCGCCGCCTGTACATCTGCCTCGGTGCAGCGTACATGGGCAACGATATGGGCGCGTAGGTCAAGTTCACACAGTGCCTGGACAGCATAGCTGGTCTCGGGTGAAGCGATAGGAGATGGCACCTCGATGAAAGCCACACCGAGGGCATCAAGCATACGCGCTATGGTCAAACGTTGCTCGTGGCTAAAGAACGATCCGGCAAACTGCTCACCCTCGCGCAACGTTGAGTCGAGAATAGCAACTGGTCTCATTATATTACCTCCATCTGTGCTGCAAACTCTTCGCGCATAGCGCGCTGTGCTGTGCTCGACTCGTCGTGGGCAAGAGAGCGTAGCACCATTTCAAGTACATCAATAGCATGTGTATACTCGGCCAAGTGAATATGCTCTTGTGCTGTATGGTCAAGACGCGAGTCACCTGGTCCGTAAGCGACAATATTCTGCCCCCATAGCGGTCCCACCACATTCATATCCGATGTGCCTGTCTTATGCTTGAAGCTGGGCTGTGCTCCTGTAGCGCGAAAGGCGGCAATGAAGGCTCTGGCCAGTGGAGTCGTGCGGGTGCTCTGAAATGCATCTTCTTCACCAGAAAAACTGAGCTGCGCCTGATCCTGGCAAGCTAAATCTTGCAACTCTCTACGCAACAGTGCTCTATCACACCCTGGCGGCAGACGGTAACCAACGAAGAGTCGCGTCTCCTCTAGCAAATCGTCAGAAGCGCTGGCGATGCTACGAAGTGTGGGAGTAAGTGACGCAAATGCTGATGTTGCAGCATGTTGCTCATTCCAAGTTGCCGCATGGTTACGCACACGCTGCCAGAAGGCTACCGCCAGTTCGTTGCTGTTCTGCTGTGGTCCCGCGCTATGACCGATAGGTCGCGCAACGCGGTAATCCACAAGCAGGCGACCCTTGTAGCCAATAGTCACTGCGTCGCCTCCGCTGGGTTCGCCAATAATGCAAGCCGAGGGGCGATAGCGTTCAACAACGGCTCGCGCTCCTCGTGAGGTAGCTGCCTCCTCCTCGACAGCACCAACGACAACGATTGGGTGGCGTAGCGCAGCGTTGCCAGCGAAACGGGCCGTGGCGCACAGAAACGCAGCCAACGGTCCCTTTGCGTCCACTGCGCCTCTGCCGTAGAGCACATCGCCCTCTAGCCGCACCGCAACGTCGCCGCGCACCGTGTCCATATGCCCAAGCAGCACAATAGGCGTTCCCGCTGCCGTGAGCATATCTGGATCATGCGTGCTAGCAACAAAGTTGCCCACCTCATCTACATACGCGTGCAGACCCATTAGACGCGCCTGCCCAACCAGAAATTGCGCTAACACCCTCTCCTCGCCCGAATAGCTCTGTATGGTGAGCATCTCGTGAAGAAGCGTCACTGCAGAAGGGGCTGCCTCACTTACGGGCACATCGGTTCGTTGTATCGTAGGGGCGACCCTTGCGGTCGCCCTGCTTGGCTCGCTTGCCCTATCTGATGCATTCACCCCGCCCCTACTTGGGTTGGCACCCAGTACATCTTCTAGTGTATCCAACACGCGATCTAGTTGCTCTTCTGTAATGACTAGAGGAGGCAGCAGGCGGATGACATTTGGTCCGGCTGGCAGGACGAGAATACCGCGTTCAAGCAGTGCTTCGAGATACGGCTGGCCGCGCTTGGTGAGTTCTATGCCGATCAGCAGCCCTCTGCCACGTACTTCACGTACCAGCGGCGTATGTAAAGCGCCCAGGCGTTCTAGCGCATAAGCTCCTAGTCTAGCAGCGCGTTCGGGGAGAGCCTCACGCTGCAGGATATCGAGTGTAGTAAGTGCAGCGGCACAGGCTAATGGATTGCCGCCGAAGGTGCTACCGTGAACGCCCTTGGTGATGCGTCCACTCTCTGTGACACGCGGGCCAAGACAGATGGCACCCATAGGAACGCCGCCAGCGAGCGCTTTGGCCAAACACAGAATGTCGGGTTGTAGGTTGTAGTGATTGCAGGCGAAGAGATGACCCGTGCGCCCAAGACCAGTCTGTACCTCGTCAATGATGAGCAAGGCTCCCCGTTCGCGGCACAGTGTAGCTAGACCGTGGACATACTCTTCGGTGGCGACATGCACTCCACCTTCGCCCTGTACCAGCTCAATCAATACCGCCGCCGTGTCTTCGTTAATCGCTGCATCAGCCACCGCCAGATTGTTATAGCGTACATGCGTAACGCCAGGGACAAGCGGTGCAAAAGGCTCGCGGTAGTGTGGCTCCCAAGTTGTCGAGAGCGCCCCCATCGTGCGACCATGAAAACCGCGCAGTGTCGCTACGATACCAGTGCGTCCAGTAGCTAGGCGAGCGAATTTGAGCGCGCCTTCAACAGCTTCGGTACCACTATTGCAGAGGAAGAAGTGTGTCAGCCCTTGCGGTGTCAGTTGGGCTAAGCGTTCGAGCAGGTGAGCGCGCACGTCGTTGTAGAGGGCTTCGGGACACGTCACAAGGCGCTGCGCTTGCGCTGCAAGAGCGGCAGCTAGCTCTGAGCGTCCATGTCCGATGTTCGCTACACCGTGACCAGCCGTGCAATCTATATACTCCCGTCCCTCAGCATCCCATAGCAGAGCACCACTGCCACGCACGATGGCGACAGGACGCTTGCCATAGACACCGCTGGTATAGGTGTTTTCTAGCTCGATAATTGGCTGCACAAACTTCTCCTTTCTATAAGTGTGCCTGTACCGTTGAGTACATGATGCAGCGACGTGCTGCCGATATAGACGCGTTCGACACCACCGTTGAGCGCTTCCTGAGCACCAAGCAGTTTCTTGCGCATACGCCCGTGCGCATAGCCCATATACTCATGAAGTTCGTGGGCCGGAATATGGGAGACGAGCGTGTTGCTATCTTTTGGATCTGTAAGCAAACCAGGAACATTGGTCATGATAATCAAGGCTTCGGCTTGCAGCGCAACGGCTATAGCAGCGGCAACGCGATCACCATCAACGTTGAGGCGCTCTCCTTCGTAACTCAGAGCTAAGGGCGCGATGACAGGAGTATAGCCAGCGCCGAGCAGGAGCCGTAATAGTGCGCCATTGACCTGCTCAATCTGCCCCGTGTAGTCGTCGCGCAACACCTGCACGCGCCCCTCCGGGGTTACCGAGCGTACAACTGCCTTGCGCCGCGCCAGCAAGAGTCCTCCGTCGACTCCTGCCAAGCCCAGCGCATTCACCCTACGCTGTTGCAACAGAGCCACCAGTTCTGTGTTGATCTGGCCAGCAACGGCCATAGCATAAATGCCAAGCGTCTCACCGTCGGTATAGCGGCTCACCATACCGTTAGGAGAAGTAATCATACGCGCCGGATGCCCTAACTGCTGCGAGAGGGTGTTAGTAAGATCAGAGCCACCATGCACGAGAACGATACGCTCTCCGTCGGCTGCGTAATGTGCGATCTCCTGCACAAGCGTCGAGGTAGCAATACCGGTAGCTCCACCAATTTTGATCACAAGCGTCATAGCTCTACTCCGTCTGTGTGTCATACCGGGTGCAGCCCCGGGAACGCCAAACCAAGCGTCTCGTCCCAACCGCACATACTATTGAGCGCCTGAACAGCGTTACCCGCCGCGCCCTTCATCAGATTATCCAGCGCGGCGATCACCACCACACGCTTTCGCTCTGCATCAAGCTCAAAGCCAACATCACAATAATTGCTTCCTGCCACAATCTTGGGTTCGGGATAGCGGTAGACGCCGCTACGCTCTTTGACGAGGCGTATGAACGGCTCATGCTGGTAAGCCTCGCGGTACATGCGCCACAACGCACGCTCATCTAGTCTCTCATTGACAAAGACGTGGGCCGTGATGAGCACGCCGCGCACTAGCTCAACGGCCGTAGCAGAGAACGCGATATGCTGTGGCAGCGTAGCGCCCGTAAGCTGTCCCAACTCCTGCAGCAGCTCGGCTGTATGGCGGTGTCCCGTAGGCGCAAACGAACGCACCACACCGCTCCTGTCGGGATGATGACTGCCACTGCTCGGAGTTGCACCCGCTGCCGATGAACCAACCTTGGCATCGACCACCAGGGGAAAGGCCGTGTTGACCACACCCGCACGGTAGAGCGGAACCAGACCAAGAATGGCAGCGGTCGCCATGCAGCCCGTGCCGCTCACTAGCGTCGCCTCCGCTAATTCGGCGCGATGTAGTTCAGGCAGGCCATATACAGCCTCGCCTAGTAGGTGGGCAGCCGGATGCGCTTCGCCATACCACTGTTCATAGAGTGCCTGTGAGCGCAAACGAAAATCCGCTGAGAGGTCGATAATACGCGGCGCAACAGCTCGGTAGTGTTCAATTTCTTGTGCAGACACGCCGTGTGGCAGGCACAGAAACAGCACATCGCACGGTGTCAAGTCAGCGGGACGGCATAAACGCAGAGCACTTACCTTGCGCAAATTTGGATGCACACTATGCAAATACTGTCCGGCGTGACTGCTAGAGGCCACTTGGGTTAACTCGACCTGTGGATGAAAGAGCAGGAGCCGTGCCAACTCTCCACCTGTGTAACCGGAGCCACCTACAATCGCCACCCGTAGTTGACTCATACCACGGCCTCCTCTCGCACGTGGCTGAGCACGTAGTCAAGTATCACATTGGGAATATCCACACCCGTTGGAGCTATGCTATTGCGAAACTCCATCGTAGCGTTGAGCTCGTTCACCAGCAAACCGCGCTCTGGATGCTCCAGTACGTCAACCGCTAGCACACCACCGCCGACGGCCTGAGCAGCTCGCACACATAGGCTATCGAGTTCGGGTGTAACGGGACAATTGCTGGTCACAGCCCCGCGAGCTGTATTGGTAATCCAATGTTCGCTCGTGCGATAGATAGCGCAAATAGTACGCTCTCCGACGACAAAGGCGCGGATGTCACGCTGCGGCTTGGCAATGTACTCCTGTATATAGTGAATGTGATGCTGGTACGAGCCAAGTGTCTCCTGGTGCTCCAGGACGGCCTCTGCCGCATCGCGATCATTGACACGTGCTAGCAAGCGTCCCCACGAGCCTGTTGTAGGTTTGAGCACCACCGGGTAGCCAAGCGTTTCGATGCCACGCACGGCGGTCTCTGCACCGAAGGCGAGTAGGGTATGCGGCGTCGGCAGGTCTGCGCGCAGGAGTGCTAAGGTAGTGAGCAGCTTATCGTTGCACGTCGCTGTCACGGCTGCTGAGTTATAGACGGGAATACTCCAATGCTCCAATACATGCAGCACGGCCAACCCACGCGACTGACTCACACAGCGACACAGAACTGCATCGTAACTGCGCCAGCGCTCATCAGGCCGAGCCAGATCGAAGAGCAGATCACCGTCATCGACAATATCGAAGGTGATAGCGCGTCGATTCAATGCCTCGATCAGCAGCTTCTCCTCTACGCGAATGCGCGATGTGAGAATGGCTATACGCATCGTCCTATTCTCCCCAGTCCTCCTCAACTTTCGGTGCGAGCGCTACAGCAGGCTGCTCTACGCTCAGCACCTCTAGTTCCACGTTACAATCTGGACAATAGATAATTTCGCCAACCATCAGACCCTGCACTGAAATGTTCGCTTCACATTCTGGACACTGTGTCATTACTTAGTCCCTCCTCATAATTGGTATTGAATTTAAGCCGGACAAACAAAAAAAGCTCTTCGCCTCCCTTGCGGGGAAGGACGAAGAGCGCTCAAGTGTGCTCTCGTGGTACCACCTTCATGCGTTGATGCCTCACGGCGTCAACCTCTTTGAGTATCCAAGGCAACCGCAAGGGATGCCTTTACTCGTAGCCCAGTAACGGGGGCCTCCGGCAAAGTTCTACTCTCGCACCTAGCGATTTCTTCTTTGCACTTCAGGGTCTTTTTCGCGGTAGGCTAACATGCAGGCTTTCCAGCAAATGCCCGCTCTCTGGCTGTAACTGTGTACCGCTACTCGTCCCTTCACTAGCTCAGTTCATCCCAAAGCTTTTTTTGTCTGAATACTTATAGCAGCAAGACAATAAAAAAGCTCACCATCTTCCACCTAGGGAAGGACGATGAGCGATATATATAACTCTCGTGGTGCCACCTTCATGCGTCGATGCCTCACAACACCGACCTCTGTGAGTACGTTCACACCCACACCCGATTACGGAGGATTCCGGCAAGTTCTACTCTCACATAACGCGATTTCTTCTTGCAGCTTCGGGGTCTTTTTCGCGGAGCACTGTCATATGGGTCTTCCAGCAAACGCCCACTCTCTGGATGCAACGATCAACCGTTACTCACCCCTGCAAAGCTTTTACGCTATTTGGTTTGCTTGTGTTGTAATTTATAACATAAAGAAGTAGCACTTGTCAAGGGAGATCGAGGTGTTCTCTCTTTTTCACAACTACTTTCACTTTGCCATTAGGGCGCAAGGCGAGGTTGTGCTCTGGGTCTGGCTTGATTCGCTGTCCTGGGACTAAGGTAAAGGTCGCCCGCTGGGCAAGCGTAGCAAGGAGCAATTGCCCTTCCATTAGGGCAAAGTGGTTGCCGATACAGATGCGAGGCCCTACTCCAAAGGGTATATAGGCATGGCGAGGGAGCCGCTTCTCTCGTTCAGGTGTAAAGCGCTCAGGCTCAAACCGCTCCGGTTCTGGAAAGTACTCCGGTCTGCGATGTATAGTGTAGGAGGACACCAAGACGGTTGCTCCCTTGGGCACCAAGTAGCCATCAATCTCGACGTCATGCAATGCCTGTCTGCTTACCGTATACCCTGGGGAGTAGAGACGCATCGTTTCCTTGAAGACTTGTAAGCAGTAGGGTAAGCGTGGCAGATCAGCATAGGTAGGAGTACGTCCCTGCAGCACGCAGTCAACTTCTTGTTGCAGCTTCTGGTAGATATCAGGATGCTGGCAGAGCAGATACCAGGCCCAGATGAGGGCTATCGCAGTCGTTTCATGGCCAGCGGCGAACAGCGTCAGGCATTCATCTATAGCTTGCTGATCGCTCATTTTGCTGCCATCCTCGTCTCTGGCCTGCAACAAGAGCGATAAGAAGTCGTTTCGTTCTACTGTACTGCTGCGCCGTTCATCGATCATACGCTGGAAGTGAGCCTCCAACAACTGCTCGGCTTGGACCACACGCCGATTGCCTGGGGTAGGCCAACCCAACGGCAGCACAAAGACTGACGAGAGCACGTGCGCGCTATATGCAAGGCTGCCCGTTAACAATGACTGACTGAAAGCCAGGTTTGTTTGATGTTAGCGCCGCTAAAACATGCATGCCAATGTCGATACCAGCGTAGTACTCAGGGTTCACCTCCTCATCACTCAAGCTACTGTGATTACAGAAATATTCTCCTCCATATATCTATCTTCATATCTATCCTACCGCATTCCTTTGCTCAAAACAACTGTTTTTACTCAAGCACTTATTCTCACCTTCTGGGTTGCCTCCACTGCTTCTCTTTTGCATCCCTCCGCTGTGCTTACTTGTCTCCCGCTCTCTTTCCCTCTCTGCCATTTTCCAGAGAGCTTCGATGTGCAAACACAGCCCAGGTGACGAAGGAGGAAAATAATTCAGGTTGTATCACTCACACGTCTGTGGAACGTGAAGAGGGAGAACGTCTTGTGTGCCAATCACCCTCTGCTCTCGCTACTGGGTCGACTTGGCAATGGGACGCCATATAGGGACTCAACCCCTCTTCGCTCAGGGTTCGACAAGCCAGCAAGAACCTGCCAGCAGTTGACGACACATCAACACACGACCGCGAGAGCGCTGTTGGGAAAGATTGAGCTACAAGCATGCGGTTCTGCTAGCCAAGCGGTTCCTGAGCGTAGGGATAGTAGCCAACAAGGAGATCGCGGAATGTCATTTCAGAGCGAACCCTTTACGATGGGGGTGGAGGAGGAGTATCAGATTATTGATCCTGTGACCTATGAGCTCAGTTCGTCTTCCAGAGCGCTCCTGTCCAAAGCCCAACAGACATTGGGGGAAAAGGCGCAACCCGAGCTCCAGCTCTCACAGGTAGAAGCGGCCACTCCTATCTGTCGCAGCTTGCAGCAGGTCCGTCAAGAACTGATCCATATGCGGGGCAAGATGATCACCGCTGCGAGCCGGCAAGAGAAGTACCTAGCTGCGGCAGGGACCCATCCTTTTTCCCACTGGAAGAGCCAACACATTACCCCCAAGCAGCGCTACCAAGAGATAGCAGAGGTGCAACAGCAATTAGCACGCGAACCCGTCTTTGGCTGCCATGTTCATATCGGCTTGGAGGATCGGGAGCTGGCCCTTGAGGTGATGAATCGTGCCAGTATCTGGCTTGCCCCCTTGTTGGCACTAGCAACCAATTCCCCCTTCTGGCTCGGTGAGGATAGCGGCTATGCCAGTTTCCGCACCGTGCTGTGGAGCCGATGGCCCACCTCGGGCCAACCGCAGTACTTCACCTGTCTCAATGAATACGAGGCCCTGTTGCGGGCATTAGTGGCCACAGGTAGCGTAGAAGATGCCACCAAGATTTACTGGGACATCCGGCTTTCTGAGCGCTTCAAAACGATTGAGTTCCGCGTCGCAGATTGCTGCCTGACGGTCGATGAAGTGGTGATGATGGTGGGACTGATTCGAGCAATGGTGCAAACCTGCTATGCGCAAGCGAGGCACAATGAGGCTTTCCCAGTGGTTCGTCCAGAGCTGTTGCGGGCAGCCCACTGGAGGGCTGCCCGCTATGGGATAAGTAGGGAGTTGATGGACGTGGCGGCTCAATGCTCTCTGCCAGCAGCAGCTATGATAGAGAAGATGCTCATGGTCCTGCGGCCAGTGCTGGAAGCTGAGGGGAACTGGGATGAGATTGCTTCATTGGTGCATGAGACGTTACGGGGTGGCAATGGGTCCATGCGGCAGCGTGCTGCCTACCAGCGAACTGGACGCATGGAAGATGTCGTGGATTTTATCGTTGCAGAAACCAGGAAAGGGCTAGCCTGTTAGGCTTTTGCCTTGCGCTCCGCAGACACGTTGTCCTTCCCACTGTTGTGAGCAGAGAAGAAGGTACGTGCCTTAGCTCTGCTGACAGGTGGTACAATATCGGGCTATAATAGGGTAGTCACTGTAGCTGTTAGCAGCAAAGACACGAGCCCGCTAGCAGGTGACCTCTATCCGTATGAAAGGCAGGACCGGACTGGATAGCAGTCCCGGAACCACCTGGTAGTGACGTCATATCCGTATGAAAGGCAGGAACCTTTATGGCGAACCAAGAACACCTTGACAAGCTCAAGCAAGGTATAGATGCATGGAACCAATGGAGACGAAACTATCCCAAGATCACCCCTGATCTCAGCCATGCTGACCTCAGCCATGCTGACCTTAGCCGAGCCAACCTCAGCGAAGCTACCCTCAACGCAGTCAACTTCAGCGAAGCTACCCTCAGCGAAGCCACTCTCAGTCATGCCTACCTCGTCGAAACCAACTTCAGCCATGCCACGCTCAGCGGAGCAGACCTGAGCAGAGCTACCCTTAGCACAGCAGACCTGAGCAGAGCAACCCTGAGCGCAGCCGATCTGAGCAGAGCTACCCTGAGCGCAGCAGACCTGAGCGCAGCAGACCTGAGCGCAGCTACCCTCAACGAAGCCAACCTCAATAATGCCAACCTCAGTGGTGCGAACCTCAGTGGCGCGAACCTCAGTGGCGCGAACCTCAGTGGTGCGAATTTCTCCCAAGCCAACACGGATGGATGCATCGGTTGCCCCCCAATGAAACCGACCTCAGGGGAGGCAACTTCAGCGAACCAAGAACACCTTGACAAGATCAGGGAAGGCACAGACGCATGGAACCAATGGAGACGGGACCATCCACATATCAAGCAGCCTGATCTCCGCGGAGCCGACCTCCGCGGAGCTAACCTGAAAGCTAGCCCTGGGAGCGGCTTCGGCCCTCCCGTCGGAATTGACCTCAGTGGTGCCGACCTCAGTGGTGCCGACCTCAGTCATGCTGATCTCAGCTATGCTAACCTGAGTAATGCTAACCTGAGTAATGCTACCCTCAGTGGTGCGAACTTCTCCCAAGCCAACACGGATGGATGCATCGGTTGCCCTCCAATGAAACCGACCTCAGGGGAGGCAACTTCGGCAACCAGTGAAGAGGATACGTAAGGTATCCGGGGTTTGGACACAGTAGGAACAAGGAGTCGGAAGAGGAAGGTAGCCCAGAAAGGCTAGAGGAGGCGGAAAAAGGGGGTGCTTGCTCGGAAAAATCTCTTGGCAAGTGCAGTTCATTGCGCATCCTGTGGGAGCACCCTCATTCACACGTTTTATTAAATATTTGCAGACTTCTTACACCATCTTTACACTTTTCAAATCGCCCTCTCATGAATCTCCTGTATAGTTTGTGACAAGAAGGGCTCCTCGAGCCAAGGGATACGTGTGGCCGATGCCCACACCTTAGAGATTGCGGACAGAGTGCTGCGGGGGCACATCGGTCACCAGTTTGTCTTCATGGTAGCAACCGTGCCATCCACGCACATCGTCGATGGACGTGAACCGCATGGATTGTTCAGCGACCAGAACACGGGTACCACGATGGTGCGATAAGTGAGAGGACACAGCCTGAGCAGCCATCTGACGATGCGTCCTCTTGGTTCAATAGTGCCTGGCATACGCCGCGTTCCTGCCGGTCTCGGCTCCCTTTCAGGTGGGGCAAGAACAGTGCTACTAAAGACTCGCTTCATACGCTGAAAAGAAATGTTCTCACGTGGTGAAGGAAGTGGAGTGGAGGAGCGGCATTGCCCACGGGATGCGCAACGAGCAGCTAAGCTGTAGCAAGCAAAGATAGAAATGTGCCTCTTTGAGAGAGGAAAAGCAATCCATTCTCTCAAGGAGGTACATATGACCAGTATCACCGATGGATCAATACGTATCCAAACCTCTGC
>JAFAXQ010000147.1 GCA_019240835.1 Ktedonobacteraceae bacterium | reverse complement strand
AGCAGCACTTCATGAACAGATGAGCAACGTTCAAAAGTTTCTAGTGCATAGATAATTATTGGCTTGCCATTGATAGGTAAGAAGACCTTGTTGATCGCATAGCCCATGCGCGTTCCTTGTCCAGCACCAAGCACTACTGCTACCACTCGCGTTGACGAGCCTTGCTTGTTCACAATGGCTTCACCTTTGTATAGTTTTGTGCAAGTATATCAGTAGGCCGTTTCAGGAGTCAAGTTAAGAATAGTTTATTCTAAATCTGAACAGTTAAGCTAGGCTTGGTTTCTTGACAGAAACCTTAACTATCAATATAATTAATAGTAAAGTATCTTTGGTGTGTTGAGAACAAGGAGAGTTGCCTATGACCACAGACCGCCTCGTCGACGATATGCTAGCTCTCTATCATCTTATCCGTCGCACCTCGCATCCAATCCACCGTGGCGAGATGACGCCAGAGCAATACTGGTTGCTGCGGCTGCTGTGTCGAAGAGGAGCATTGAGCATTGGTGAACTGGCCGAGGTGCTTGGGGTGACAGGTAGCTCTGTTACCATAGCCTGTAAGCGCCTGGAAAAGGCTGGGTTGGTGACACGCGAGCGGCAATGTGATGACGAGCGCATGGTGCGGGTTGCGCTCACCGATGAAGGGAACGCACGCGTAGAGTCATGGCAGCAGCAGCGGCGCGAGTTGCTGGCGCATCTGCTTGCCCCATTAGGGCAGCACGAACAGGATGCGTTGCACCAGCTCCTTGAACGCGTTTTAGAGACAGCAGATGCTTCTCAGGAAGTAGGAATTACACGGTAAGGTATAACTATGCAAGAGAGTAGAGCTACAATCATAGAGGTTGCTGACTTGGTGAAATGCTTCGGCGACCATGCTGCGGTTGACCATGTGAGCTTTGTAGTACGCGAGCATGAAGTCTTTGGCTTGTTGGGTCCTAATGGAGCTGGCAAGAGTACGATTATCAAGATGCTGACGACGTTGCTGCCACCTACGTCTGGCAGCGCATCAGTAGTCGGTTTCGATGTGGCCCAGCAGCAAATGGAGGTACGCCGTCGCATTGGTTATGTGCCGCAGGCCCTCTCGGCGGATGGGAACCTCACGGGCTACGAGAACTTGCTGGTCTTTGCAAGGTTATACGATCTGCCGCGTGCAGAGCGTGCGGAAAAAGTGCGCAGGGCGCTTGCCTTCACGGGCTTGCAGGAAGTAGCCGATAAGCTTGTGCGCACGTATTCCGGCGGAATGATCCGCCGCTTGGAGGTTGCGCAGGCGATGCTGCACCAGCCACAGGTGCTATTCCTAGACGAGCCTACCGTGGGGCTGGATCCCGTAGCACGCAAAGCCGTTTGGGAACATCTGACGGACTTGCGTACTCAGACGGGCATGACGATTTTCTTGACCACACACTATATGGAAGAGGCGGATGGCCTCTGCGACCGCATCGCAATCATGCATCTGGGCAAGATGGTAGCGCAGGGAACACCTGCCGAACTGAAGGCAAGCATTGGCGGGCCTGATGTGACACTGGATGCTGTGTTTACTCATTATACTGGCAATACCTTGGAATCTGGAGGAAGCTACCGTGAAACTGCACGCACCCGTCGCACCGCACGGCGACTTGGCTAGCACGACTCAAGCTGGCAGGCAGACATTTCGACGCGGAGCACAGTTGTTGGCGGCGATTGTTAGTTTCATTGAGAAGACCTTCACCATCGTTGGGCTGGAGGCACGCAAGATACGACATGATCCAAGCGATCTGCTCATGCGGGCCATTCAACCAGCACTCTGGCTGCTGATCTTTGGTGAAGTCTTCACACATATTCGTGCTATTCCTACAGGAGGTGAGGGCTACCTGGATTTTATGACCCCTGGCATCCTGGCGCAGAGTGTGCTCTTTGTCGCCATCTTCTCCGGTATGGCCATCATCTGGGAGCGTGACTTGGGAATCATCCATAAGTTCCTGGCTAGTCCCACCCCGCGTGCTGCCCTGGTACTGGGCAAAGCCCTCGCAGCAGCCGTGCGTGGGCTGGCGCAGGCTGTCATTATCTACATATTGGCGCTGATATTGGATGTTCACATGAATTGGAATCCCCTAGCATTGCTCGGGGTAGTAATCATGGTGATCTTAGGAGCAGCCTGCTTTTCCTCATTTTCGCTGGTCATCGCCTGTCTGGTCAAAACCCGAGAGCGCTTCATGGGCATCGGGCAAGTACTCACCATGCCGCTGTTCTTCGCCAGTAACGCAATTTATCCTGTCGCGATCATGCCGAGCTGGTTGCAGGTAATTGCCCGTAGCAATCCTTTGAGCTACGAGGTAGATGCGCTACGGGCTTTGATGCTTGCTGGTGGGACAAGCACGACGGGCATCGTGACCGATTTCAGCGTCGTGCTGGTGGCTACCATAGTGCTCGTGCTCCTGGGTGCGCGTCTCTACCCGCGTGTGGTCCGTTGACAAATGCGGAACTTGTTGTACCAGCACAGTGCAAGCTGTAGTCCTCTCGTCTCAACCATACTGAGGAGGTTCTCTGAGCACGCAAAAAGCGTCAGAGAACCTCCTTGTTGCGACTTGTCATGGCAAGACTGCTTGTGGTGGTTCGCTTTATTCTCTTTCGGCTTCTGCTATGAACATCTGAGTGAGCTTCGTAGTCTTCTTGATGCTATCGAGAACGTAGCCCTTTCGTTCACCGTTGTGTAGACTTATAATCTCTGTGAAGCCTAGATGCTCTAGTATCCTCCTGCCTTCTTCGGTTGCTCCTACTGCATAGAAACTTTTAATGTCGTACTGGTGGTACAGCTTAATGGCCCATTTTATGGTATGGGCTAGAAGATATTGTCCCCGCTTTGTGTCCTTTTCCTTGTCTCCTGATGAGACTATTGTTGTGCCTGCGATGTATGCCAACAGGTGTCGATCCGTCCATTTTTTAATGGTTTCAATGGGAATATTCTTTTCCCGTATGTGGTCATGGAGCAGGTCGTTGATGACTGTTTTATCGCCTATTGGTATGATGGTGGAGTATCCCATGTTTATGTCGTTCTCTTTCATGGTCATTGTCATTTGATCGTTGATGTCTCTCCACTCTAGCCACCTGCTGTAAGGGATGTAGTCGTCGTCTCCGTAGGTTTTGCGTGCGTTCTCGACAGCAATCCATAGGTCCGAGTTAGTGGCCTGTGTGAAGCTGAATTTTGTCTTTGGGGCTTTGTGTTTCTTCTCCAACTTGGCGTGTAGGTCAATGGCCTCTTTGGGGAAGCGGCGACCTCTTTTTTTTCCAGGCTCTAGTATTGATGGGATTTTGCCGTTTCCAACCTCCTTAAAAAATGTTGATCTGGGCTTACCGAGTACCTTCATTGCCTCTTCTGCTGTATAGAAGTCGCTGCTCATCATGTTTGTTCCTTAGATTGTATTTGCCTATTTACTTTATAGATCTTGTACATGGTACGAATTTTTGTCAAATTTTGGGACTTAATGAGTAGACTATTGACATTTATTAGATAGTATTGTGCTATAGACTTAGTACTAAGTCTATGGACTTAGATTATGTGCTTGTAGTACCTCACCATTGTAGCGCTACCAGGGAAGCTCGTCCCTTCTCTGGTAGCTTCCCACCAACGACGGAACTAGCGTCATTGCTGGCACTGGATTATCGCATAGTCCTGCTGCCCTTGGCAATGGCACTCCATGAAAGGATGATCCACCCATGAGTGAGCAACCCAAAGCCTACAACCCCCGTGACCATTTGGTCAAATTGAAAACCCGTACTGGCGACGTCGACTATTACCCCGCCGCCTGGCGACTCTACGAACTGAACTTGCGCTACCCCAATAGTAACTTTCGTAGTGAGCTTGTCCACCTCGACCTTGAACACAACTTCGTCATCGTCAAATGTACCCTCTACCTGGGCAGTGGCGACCTGGACAAGGCCGAGCGCAAGACGGAAGCCCTGAAACAAGGCTTGCTTAATGCCCTCGATAAAGTGGAGACCGCTGCTAAG
>JAFAXQ010000065.1 GCA_019240835.1 Ktedonobacteraceae bacterium | reverse complement strand
CGACAAAGGGATTGATGGTGCTATCACCTTTATAGATGATCCATATAGCAAGCCCAAGCGCGTACTCGTACAAGTAAAATCAGGTCACGTCAAATCAGGAGACATCCGTGACCTCGTTGGTACAGTACAGCGAGAGAATGCCGCTATTGGCGTCTTTATTACCCTGGAGACAGCTACACGCGATATGATGAAAGAGGCAGTCAGTGCAGGCTATTATCACTCGCCCGGCTGGAATGAGGACTATCCTCGCATCCAGATTCTCACTATTGTCGAGTTACTGAGAGGAGCAAAAATCAAAATGCCTCTACAATATGGCACTTTTAAACAAGCACAAAAGGTTCAACAAACAGAGGCTCAACAAACAGAGTTAGATTTATATAATTGACCAATATCCCGACTAGCTCAGTTGCCGAGACAGAACTTGAGTAGTAATCTATCACTATTATACAGGCCAATAGACGACATAGCTGCCAATTACACTGTGTGTAAAAGCCTGTTCATGACCAGCAATACGCTGTATAAAGGCTTTGAGCATAGATGAATTGTTGGGGAAGACAAAAGCTGCCCGTGGATCGCTGTACACCAGGGTGCGGTAGGACCAGATGCGGTCCAGACTAGGCTGCAACCGGTCATCGAGCACTGCGCAAGTCAGAGACTCTTGGCTTACGAAAACCAGACGATTGCAGGTCCAATAATCTGTATAGAAACGCCGGATACCTTGGTTCTCTAACCCGGCTACTAGTTGTGACTGTTGCACGTTTGCCCGTTGCACCGTCGCTCGCAGGCTTAGCGTAGTGAGCGTGCCCTGTGCCAGCACGACAAGCACCCCTAGCAGCGTGACGACGTTAACGCCAGCCACAAAGTGCCGTAGGAAGCGCGGGCTACCTTTCAGAATATCCAGCATTTCCCAGAGTACAATGAGTAGACTAGGAGTCGCGATATCGAGCGCGATAAGATAACGGGCGTTGTTCCAGGGGTGCAACAGCGGGGATGTGGAGACACTGGAGACACCATAGATCAGAGTTGTTAGGCCAGCAGCTACCAGGATCGTCAAACGTGCCGAGCGTATGCTTGCTTGGCGCTGCATGGTCTCGTCTGGGGGAGCTTGTTGACGTGTTTGCCGTCGGTACGTACGTAACCAGCGGATAGTGAGCCAGACGGCGCATCCCCAAAGCAAGATCAGTCCCAGACCCCATAGACCGTGGATGGCGCTACATTGTAGGAGTTGCGGAGAAGAGTGCCAGGAGAGCGGCCACGCATCATCTGGCTTGATGGGGCAGAGCGCCATGCCTCCGCTGAGTGCGGGTAGTGAGACCATGACTAGGCCCAGCAGGCGCAGTGCGAGTGGAGCAAACGGCAACGCCTGCTGATCGCCTGGCAGGATTGGCGAGGCTGGCTGTGTGGCCTGTTGGGTGTGCTCTGGTATAGGAAGCGGGACGACAGGCGTTTTTTCAGGTGTGTGGACCAGTTGTAACTGGGCAGAGAAGGGCAGTAGGCGGTTTGTTACCTGTTCACGTGGCACCGTCGCGAAAAAAATCAGGTAGGGTGAGAAGCCGATGAGAAAACCGAGTGTGACTAGGAACGGGGCCAGGCTTTTACGTTCATGCCAGCAATATCTGAGGATGAGCACACCTGGCATCACCACAAAAGGTAGGACAAGAGGATCGCTCCATATAGCCAGACCGGCCAGCAGACCCCAGCACGCGAAGCTGGCATAACGACGGCGTGTGGGCGTTGGGCGCGTATGCGACGCGTTCAGCGCCAAGTGCGCGGCCAGCAACGAGAGAAGTGCTCCGAAGAGCAGCACTTCATTGGATCCCCCACCAGCGAAGACATGGTTATGGAGCATCTCCGACGAGCCTAGTGAGAGAAGCGCCAGCGAGAGAATACCCACCAGGCGCGTATAGAGCAGGCATGATAAGATGTACATTACCACCAGGAAACAGGTTAGTTCCAGCACAACACCGAAGCGCAGTGCAAAAACAGTCGGTCCAAAGACATTGAAGAAGAGAGCGCCGAGATAAGCCTGGAGTGTGCCCATGTAGTCCTGTCCATAGTACATTACTACAAACTTGCCGTGATAGAGGATATCGCGTGCCATCAGACCCATGGTTGCCTCATCGCTGTTGGTTTGGGGCCAGGGAATGGTAATCAGATAGAGGTGCAAAAGAAATGATAATAAAATAATTGCGCCTGCACAGAAATCATAGGAATGGATCGCACCTTTGTGCCGTTTCTGGTTGGGTAGAATAAGCCACAAGAGAGAGCGCTCTCCTATCTCGATCTGACAGTTCCTCGAGAAGATAGCGTAGTGAATCAATGTTCTAACTCGCCCAGTTGCCCAGACAAAGCTTGTAACAGAAGCCCCTGATACTTATGCAAAAAGAAATGCCCCCCCGGCAGCATATGCAAGGTGAATACACCCCGCGTCTGCTCGCGCCAAGCTGACAACTGCTGAACGCTCACCGTGTGATCCTGCTCTCCGCCAAAGGCGGTGATAGGGCAAGCCAGTGGCTCTTCCTTTGCATAAAGATATGTCTCACAGAGGGTGAAATCCGCACGCAGTGTTGGCAGCAGGATTTGCAGCAGTTCCTCGTGCTGCAGCACCTCTTGCGGCGTGCCACCAAGACGATACACAGCGTCTATGAAGGCGGGTTCGGGTAGGTTGTAGGTGTCGGGATCCAGACGAGGTAGTTGTGGAGCACGATGCGATGAGACGAAGAGATGCGTTGGGAGCTGACGGTAATTTCTGCGCAGGTAACGTGCCAGTTCAAAGCTGATAAGCGCTCCCATACTATGGCCGAAAAAGGCAAACGGCGTATTCAGGTGCGGGCGTAGCACCTGCGCCATGGTCTGTACAAGAGGCGAGATGTGCGTAAATGCAGCCTCGTTCAGCCTGATCTCCCGTCCAGGCAGATAGACAGGGCATACCTCAACTTCTGGCGGTAACCCATTAGACCACAGGCGAAAGAGAGAGCTTCCCCCTCCCGCGTACGGAAAGCAGAAAAGGCGCAAGCGCGGTTGAACTTTTGCAAAAACAACCCAGGGTTTGCTCGGTACTTCACCCATCAAAGCGATTCCTTAAACTAGAAATAATATGTGGCACAACCTACTTGTATTCCCGTGGCAACGCTGATGAGCAGACCGATATCTCCAGACTGTACCAGACGTTGCTCACGTACGTATTGTAGCGCATAGGGCAATGATGATGTGAAGAGATCCTTCCCCCTATGCATATCTACAAACTTGTCTATAGGAAGATTCAGGGTGGTACCTAGCCTGGAAATGAAGGTCGACGAGATTTGCGGAGGCAGGACGACCTTGACCCGAGCAATATCCAATGGCTCGATACGCAGCAGTTCGTCAACTGTCTGCTGAATGCAACGCAGGTAGTAGGTTTCTAGGTTCGGGTCTTGCTCAAAGTGCATGCACATCCTGCCTTTGTGCAGCACTGTGTATGCGCCGAATGACTCGACGTAGTCGGTAAAGTACTTAAAGACGAAGTTGCCAAAGCCTGTCTTGCCATCGGGACTTTCATCGAGAATAACGCATGAGCCGTCTTCTTCAATGTGACGTAGTTCTGTTGGTAGCGTCGTGACACGATTGTTTTCTATCTCGGAGGCGACGATCATGGCATTCTTCACCTTGCCCACCTTGATCATACTTATAGAGGTATAGCAGGCGTTGAGGAAGCCGATGGCCCCATTAAACAAGTCAAGAGCGAAGGTCTTTTTATCGTGCTGCGACTCGATAGTGTCGTTGATGTTCAGCATGCCTGCCACCATTGAGGCAAGTGAGGGTTCGCATAGAAACTCATCTCGGTATATACCGGCATAGATGAGCAGGTCAATAGCACGTCGTTCGTATGACGATTGTGCCAGGCAATGCTCGGCAGCAGCTCTTACTAGTTCCATCGTCTTCCTCTGCACCTCTGCAGGAGGCGTACCTATGCTTTCTACGCGCACCCGTTGTGTAGACGAGAGCAGTGGCACACCTCTGCTCTGCTCTGCTGCTACTTTTTCGGGCGTATACGTGCCCGACTCTATGCGACGCAGACGATCTGGCAAGTCGTCAAAGGTGTAGAGTGCTGTGCCGATGGTCGCCCCGGAGCCTGTAATGCCGAAGATGACGTTTTCACCCGACTTGATGGTGTTCAAGCGAATGTGATCCATCAGGGTCACCATCTGGGTTGTGGTAGCGGTATTGCCACGTTCAGCAATGTTGTTAATGACAGTTTCCGGCCGGTAGAGCTGTTTGCCAAGATATCTACTGATCTCGCGTGGAGCATCCTGAATGGTTGTCTTGGAAGTCTGGTGGATGAGAAGATGCTGAAAGGCGTCGTGCGGCCAGCCAGAACGCTCTATGATATGTGCCGCGTGTGAGACCGCTTGCTGCATATTAACCGCAGAGACTTTGACCGCATCCGTGTACATGATGGCTCCGCCGTGCTCGTGCTCGGTGGCTTTGGCAATGCAATAGTCACAGTAGCGCCCCAGCGTATACATCTCGAATTCGTGGAAGCCAATCTCTTTGCTCGGCGACCTCTCCAGGATGAGTGCTGCCCCCGCGTCACCCACAGTGAGACAGGCAAGCCGCGAGTCCATATAGCTCTCGATCTCCTTTTGCGCTGTCAGCGAGAGATGCGTAACATATTCGCCGCTCACCACCATCGCTCGGCGGATGAGTCCAGCTTTGAGGAAAGCGTCGGCAATGTAGATAGCGGTAAACAGGCCAGTACAGGCATTGGAGACATCGAAGGCGAGAGCGTTTGTAAAGCCAAAGTAGTGACGCAATTGTACAGAGATGTTCGGTTCAAATGCAAATTGTAGCGGCCCATTACACCTTGAAATGCTGCCACTGATGAGTAAGTCTATGTCCTCCGGTCTGTACCTGGAGTTGGCGAGGCAGGCCGCGACAGCTTTCTTCGCTAGGTCAAGCGCGAACTCGCTCTCACCAGCCATGCGTCTGGTATTGATGCCAGTGAGTTGGGCCAGAGGGAAACGAATAGGTTGTTTGCAGCGCTCTAGCAGTTCCGTAGTGGAGACCACTTTGGGCGGTAGGTAAACGCCGAGGCTTTCGATGAGCGTGTTGCTCTGATCAGCTTGTGCAACTGGCGGCAGATGGTGTACTGCCGCTAGCACAGGTGTTGCTTGCTGTCCCTGCCCAACATCGGTTTGCACATGACCGACCACCGCTGCCAATTCCGCTACTGTTTGGTGCTCAAAGAGCATTTCAATGGAGAGATGCAAACCCATTTCTCGCGCCCTGGCAATAATCTCAAGACTTTGAATAGAGGCTCCGCCTAAATCGAAGAAGTTATCATGAATGCCGACTCCATCCAGTCCAAGTACCTGCGCCCAAATCGTGCATAGTAGCTCCTCGGTGGGAGTGCGAGGTGCGGCATACGCCTCTGCTAGTTCAGGACGTGTCATGTCGGGAGCAGGAAGTGCTCGTCGGTCCACTTTGCCGTTTGGCGTGAGTGGCAAAGCACGCAGGAACAAGAAGACAGAAGGCAGCATATAGTAGGGGAGCTTTTCGCGCAAGAAGCCGCGCAACGCCTCGACGGAGAGGTCGACCTCCTGTGAGGTGAGCAGGAGGGTATGCTCCTCTTCCCCTGCTTGTGGCTGCCGCAGTGCCCAGTGAAACGGCACCACATACGCTACGAGCCGTTGATTGCCAGGCGTATCTTCGCGGGCCAGCACGACGACTTCATTGACGGCTGGATGCTGGGCCAGCACGGCCTCAACCTCGCCTAGTTCGATACGGAAGCCGCGAATCTTTACTTGATGGTCGAGACGACCAAGAAATTCGATGGCCCCGTCAGCTCTATAGCGCGCAAGGTCTCCCGTCTTAAAGAGTCTAGCATCTGCTTCTTTGGCAAAGGGATCATGTACAAACTTCTCTGCTGTCAGTTCAGGACGATTGAAGTAGCCACGCGCCAGACCAACGCCACCAATATACAGTTCACCCGCTACACCCACCGGCACTGGCTGCATCTCCTGGTCTAAGATATAGATGTGCGTGTTGGCAACCGGGCGACCAATGGGCACGACGCGCAGGTTGCTCTCACGCTGACACTGCCAATAGGTCACATCAATGGCAGCTTCTGTTGGTCCATAGAGATTATGTAACTCAGCGTTGATGCGCGAGAAGAAGCGCTCTTGGAGTTCATAGGAGAGGGCCTCACCGCTACAGATCACCCGCTTCAAGCTTGTGCATCGCTCAAGTCCTTGCTCCAGCAAGAACATCTGCAGCATGGAAGGCACAAAGTGCAGTGTCGTGATGCCCTGGTTGACGATCAGAGAGACGAGATAGGCCGTGTCTTGGTGACCCCCAGGGCGCGCCATCACGAGCCTAGCCCCCGTCATCAACGGCCAGAAAAATTCCCAGACCGAGACATCGAAGCTGAAAGGCGTCTTTTGCATGACGCTATCGGCGGCTGTCAACTGGTAGGTCTGCTGCATCCAGTGTAAGCGGTTACAGACGGCCTTATGGATATTCATAACGCCCTTGGGCCTGCCTGTTGAGCCAGAGGTGTAGATCATGTACACGAGGTTGTGCGGTTGCACCGCGCAGACAGGGTTCTGCTGGCTGTGCGTGTCCGACGTGTTTCGTTCGTCGTCCACGCAGAGGACCAGCATGCTGCTGTGTGGCAAGCGCTGCAGGATGTGCTTTTGCGTCAGCAGAACAGGCAAGCTGGCATCCTCTATCATGTAAGCCAGCCGTTCTTGCGGATACTCAGGATCTAAAGGAACGTATGCCCCGCCAGCTTTGAGGATAGCCAGCAGAGCTATCACCATCTCAAAGGAGCGTTCCATACAAACACCAACCAGCGTATCAGGCTCCACTCCTAGTTCCTGAAGAGTGTGGGCAAGCTGATTAGCACGGGCATTGAGCTGGCGATATGTCAGATGTTTGCCCTCAAAGATCACAGCCACAGCATCCGGCGTCCGCTGCACCTGCAACTCTATCAACTGGTGCATGCACATCTCTTGGGGAAATGGGGCTGCCGTGTTGTTCCATACAACCAACATCTGCTGTAGTTCCGCTTTGGTTAACAAGGGTAAGTTCAGTAGCCGTTGTTCGGGGTGGGCCACGATACCTGCGAGCAAGGTCAGGAAATGCTTCTCCACGCGTGCGATGGTAGAGGCATCGAACAGGTCCACGTTGTAACGGAGCTCTGCAGAGAGCGCTCCATCCACTTCAAACACAGTAAGGATCAGATCGAAATGCGCTCCCTGCTGCCCGGCTAGCAATGCTTCCAAGCGCGGCTTCTGGTTGGAGATTTGCCTGGCTAGTTCGTCTTGCTCAGGGGGCACTGTTTCTTGGTCTGCATAGGCACGCGGCTTGTCCCAGATAAATAAGGTTTGGAAGATGGGCGAGTAGCTAGGGTCGCGCTTGGGCTGTAGCCGCTCTACTAGCAGAGGAAACGGATAATCCTGGTGTTCCAATGCCTCGGCTACAGTAGTACGCACCTGATATAGGAACTCTTTGAAGGTGAGGTTGTGCCAAAAATGGGCGCGTAAAACGACGGGATTGACCAGATAGCCTACGACCCGTTCCAGCTCGGCGCGGCTTCTGCCTAGCATAGGGGTACCGATAAGAATGTCTTCTTGAGCAGTGTAGCGAAACAGCAATACCTGAAATGCTGCGAGCAGCGTGGTATACAGCGTTGTCTTATGGGTATATGCCAGCGTTTTGAGCTGTTGGGTCAGCTCCTCACTCAGCGCAAAGGAATGCCAGGCCCCTTTGTAGGTCTGGATGGTTGGTCGAGGTCTGTCCGTGGGCAAGTTCAGCAGAGACAGTTCACCGGCTAATGCACGTTGCCAGTAAGACCAGTGTCGCTCACCTTCGGGACTGGCGAGCATGCTAGACTGCCACTGCACGTAGTCTGCAAACTGTGGACCCACTGGCGGCAGCGGTGCTTGTACGCCAACTCTTCCTGCCGCATAGAGCGTGCAGAGTTCATCGACGAGCAGATCAAGCGCCCACAGGTCTATAGCGATGTGATGGACGGTTAACGAGAGTACACTCTCCTGTGCTGTGCGTCTGAACAATTTTACGCGTAGTAGCGGGCCTTGTTGCAGGTCGAAGGGATGGTTACCTTCCTTAAGCAGTTGCTCTTCCAGGTAGGTCTTATTCCATGCAGAGCTGTCTATCTCTTCAACAGGGATAGCCGGATTTTCATGAAAGCGCTGGATAGGCTCACCCTTCTCCATGCTATATGTGGCAGTCAAGATGGGATAACGCTCAAGCAGCGCCTGAACTGCATGCTGTAAAGTCGCCACATCTAAGGCTGGACGAACGTAAGCGGCATAGAGCAGGTTGTAGGCAGCACTCTCGGGCGCTAAGCAGTAGAGAAACCACAGAGCGCGTTGACCATGAGAAAGCGGAGACCAGTTTTTGCCCTCATCTGCTTTTTTACGTAGCAACTGTGCGAGCAACGCCCTCTTTTCCTCGGGCGAAAGATTAGCAATGTTCTTGAAGGCATCCGTCATCGATTATGCTCTTCTTTCTGCAACATACCACTGAGCAACGCATCTACTTCGTTGTCAGAAAGCAGGTCAAGTTTGTCTAACAACTGTGCCGCCTCTTGTTGAGAGATGTTCTTCATGTGACCGTCCTCCTGCTGCTCCTGGCTAGGGGTATTCGTGGAGACCGCAGGCATAGGGATTGCAGCGGCCAGTTGATCGAGTAACTGGGTGGCAAATTGCGCGATACTTGGCCCTTGCAGGAACATCACAATAGAAATACGTATTGCCAATTCAAATTCGAGCTGATTCTTTAACTCAATAGCCATCAAGGAATCGAGTCCCAGCGCGGTCAAAGGCTGTAAGACATCTATTTTAGAGACGGGCAACCTAAGCACTTTGGCAACCCGCTCGCTCAAATACACTTCCAATTGCTGCTGGCGCTCTTCTTGTTTGGCAGCCAGTAGCGTTTGCACAAAAGCGTTTCTCTCTTGCGAATCAGCATCGGCAGCCTTAGCAGCGGCTCCTCTCTCCTGCACCAGATAGGTTGCCCAGGGCAATTGCGCCAACTGGGGATAAAATTGTTGCAACAACTGCCAATCAAGCTTCATAACCCCAATCTGCGCGACATTTTGTGGTATAAACTGTTCCAGCGCCGCTAAAACTTGCTTCGGTGTAATCCTCTGAATACCATGAGCCTCCCAGTACTGATGTACCTTTAGACCTTCAGCAGTGGCTCCAAAGCCTGTCTCAGACACAGCGCCCCAGTTGATGCTTAACCCGCTCTGACCCTTTGCACGCTGATACTGTGCAAGGGCATCGAGAAACGCTCCCGCCGCCGCATAGTTCCCCTGGCCTGCCGAACCAAACAACGAGGCACCAGAAGAGAAACTGACGAAAAAGTCCAGCGGCCCGTCTTTTAACAGTGTATGCAGCAGCCAACTGCCGATCACTTTGGGACGAGACACCTCTTGCAGCGCGTCTATACTGAGATGAGCCAGGGAGCGCACCAACGATTGGCCTTGCTGATCCTGCCATACTGATGCAGCATGGATAACGCCTCTGATCGGCGGATGATCCTGCTGACGGAAATGCTCCAGGAAAGCACGCATGTGCTCCTCATCGGAGACATCAACCGAGGCATAGTAGACATGCACCCCTAGCCCTTCAAGTTCGTTAATGCCGGCAAGCTGACGAGCTAGGCGCGTATCTGCCGCTACTTGCTGCCACTCTGCACGCGGGGGCAACTTCGTCCGTCCTAGCAACACCAGATGCCTAGCACCTTTCGTCGCCATCCAGCGTGCAACCTCAAAGCCGAGACCCCACAACCCGCCTGTGATGAGATAGCTGGCCTCGGACTGCAACTGCAGGTCAGGCCGCTTCCAATCGCGACTACGAAGCAGACGAGCGACATAGCCCTGTCCCTGACGAAAAGCGATCTGATCTTCCTTACTTTGAGCGGCAAGCACATGCAGCAGGTGCTCTGCCGCCTGCTGTGCTGTGTCTTGAGGATCTGTGTCTACTAATCCACCCCAAAACTCAGGATGTTCTATTGCACAGGTTCGGCCTAACCCCCACAAAGGGGCCTGGGCTACTGCCAGGGAAGCTACGTTGGAACCCACTGCCTGAGCGCCTCTCGTCACAAACCACAGCTTAGTAGGCTCAGTATTTGCTGCAGCAATCAGAGCTTGCATCAGGTTCAACGCACTGCCAACGCTCAACATCTGATCTTTTTCTAGTGAAGCAACGTCCATCTCCGCCTCTGGAGTTGCGTCTAGACTCCAGAAATGCAGCACAGCGCTAAGAGGTTTGCCTGGCGCTACAATGCTCTTGATGAGGCGCTGCATATCATCTGGGTCGGCAGGATTGATGTGGTAGTTGCCTTGTGGTGATAGGTGATAGGCAGTAGCAGGGAAGACTGCAATGCAAGCTGCCCCGCGCCCCGTTAACAGTTCTGCTATCCTTTGCCCCACACCGCTACTGTCCATAAATATCAGCCAGCGCCCTGGCTGCTTTAGTGCCAGTGGAAGCTGCGTCTGCTGCGGCTCCCAGCGCAGTTCGTAGAGCCAATCACCCAGATTCTCGGTGTCGCTACGCTTAGCGCTAACATCGGTGCGCTGTAAGCGCAGGCCGAGCGCCTCTACCATTACCCGGCCATCATCACCGAGAATGGACACATCGCCTTCAAGCATATCTTCCGTCTTGTCCGCTAGGGATGTGAGACGCGCATAACTCCATGCCTGCCGACCTGGTCGCTTGTGAATTTGAAACCTACGCAGTCCCACTGGCAAGTAGAACGCATCTTCACGGCTCGACTCAGTCGTGATTGGAAGAGCAGCTACCAGTACTTGAAAGCAGATGTCCAGAAAGGCTGGATGCACTTGGTAAAGATCGGCTTCTTGCTCTAGAGCTGCAGGCAACGTAATCAGCCCGAGAGCTTCTCTCTCGTGCCGCCACAGACGTTCTATCCCCTGAAAGCTCGCGCCAAGTTGAATACCGTGCTCGTATAGCTTTTTATAGAACGTTGCCACAGAAACCTCTTGCACACAACGTGCCTGGACTTGTTGGAGCAGCGTTTTCTGCTGCAACGTGATGCGCGGCTCAAGCAGGGGAGAATGCTGCCGAAAAGCTTTGCCATTGGCACGATTATCTATCGCCACCTCACTTTCGTACAGCGGCATCCAATCGGTAGAGGACTGCACTTCTGGTACCTCTTGACAGAGTTCTTTTAAGCGGTTCAACTGGGGCAAGCTCTGCAGGACAAGGTCAATGTCTATACCAAAATCCATTTGACAGGCAATCTCGTCAACACCAACTGCACTGAGCTTTCTCACCAACTCCAGGCACATCTCTGGTGTTCCAAATAGAACTCGCTGATTGGAGACGAGCCGATCAAAGACAAATCGCAGATACTCGTTGACATCCTGTTCGGAGAGCGTAGCGAAATCAATGGTCTGACCGCGACTATAAGCAACGGCATTTACCAAGTAGGAAGCCGACTTGAGATAGTTGCAGAAAGCCTCTCTTGCCTGCCCTTGGATGGCTGCATCATCTCCCACGAAGGTATGTAACATAACCGAGACCTGGCGCGACCGAGGGTCATAGCCGTGCTTTGCCAGCGATTGACGATAGAGCTGTATTTTCTCGCCCAACTCTTTAATGCTATGGTTATAGGTGTGAGTTAGCAGATGAGCGCCGATTTCTCCTGCGCCCATAAAGGTCTTCGGGTTACCAGCGGCGGTGATCCAGATAGGTAATTCAGTCTGTACTGGCGTGGGATAGGTTCTTACCTCAACCAGCTTGCCATCTCCCCCTTTTACCTGGATCGACTCACCACGCCATAGCTTCTGTACTATCTGAATGCCACGATACATCTCTTCGCTGCGCCTGCTATAGTTGTCTGGGAAGAAGGCGAAATCATTGGGGTGCCAGCCGGAGGCAAAGGAAATGCCAACTCTCCCTCCTGATAGATTATCGACCATCGCCCACTCTTCGGCGACGCGAAGAGGATTGTGCAGTGGCATGACTACACTCCCGGCCCGTAAAGCTATGCGTTTCGTCTCCCTAGCGAGGGCAGCCTGCAGTAGAGCAGGATTGGGATAGAGCCATCCATCTTTGGTGAAGTGCCTCTCTGGAATCCACACCGATGAAAAGCCGTGTGCATCAGCAAAGCGTGTACTCTCGATGACCAAACGGTATTTGTCACTACCTAAGGGAGCTTCACTGCTAGAGAAGAATATCAGGCCAAACTGCATGGCCTGATTATTCTTTAGTGCTGTTGTATCTGACACAATCTTCTTCCCCCACTAGATTACTCTTTCAACTCGACCTATCTTCCCAGTTGCATGCAGCGTCCACGCATTGTGCGAACGACTATACACGTGGAAAGCAATCTGTTCGTGTGTCTCGTTAGAAAGAACCACCTGGATCCTTGGCGGCTCCTCGCCAGGCAAGAGCAGGAGTTTCTTTAGCTCTATGTCGGCTAGAATGTGCTTTCCCTCTCCAAGGGCATCCGTTGCCGCTGCTTGAGCCATCTCTATATAGGCGGAGACGGGCACAGCCGTGATACCTTGCACCTGATGATCATTTAAATAAGGGAGAGCACGCTTATCCAGCGTTGTTTCCCAGACATGAAGTGGTGATGGATGTGCTACTTCCAGATGCGGACCCAGCAGAGGATGTTTTGGGGAGGGCGCGGTCAATCGGGGCACGATAAATCGTGTCCCAACCGAGGGCAATTGAGCATCCACGGACTCAAACCAATACGCTTCTCGCTGGAAAGGATAGGTTGGCAGGGCTACACGGCGACGCACGTATTCACGGTCAAATCCTATCCAATCAGGGTCTACACCTTTGACATACAGAGCACCCAGGGTGTCTAAGAGCGTTTGCCAATTATCCTGCCCTTTGACTAAAGAGGGTAACCAGGTACCGAATCCCTTGGGTACACAGTACTTGCCCATGCTTAGTAAGGTAGGAGTTGGACCTGACTCTACGAATACTTCATATCCTTGCGTTGCAAGAGCACATATGCTCGCCTCGAATTGTACACTCTCGCGAACATGACGCCGCCAGTAGTGCGCATCTGGAACCTCCCCTAGCTTGAACATTTGCCCCGTCAAGTTTGAAATGAAGGGTATACGCGGCGCTGCAAATTGCACTTCTTGTGCTATACGTTCGAATGCGTCAAGCATAGGCTCCATCAATGGAGAGTGGAAGGCGTGAGAGACCTGCAACGGACGGAATGCCACTCCCTCTGACTGCAGGTGTTGACATACAGCCTGCACCGCCTCGCTCTCGCCAGATAGCACCGTGTTCTTGGGACCGTTAACAGCGGCGATTGCAACCTGCCGTTGAACGGGTGCAAGTGCCGCTGCCACCTGACTTTGTTCAGCAAAGACGACTGCCATTGTCCCTCGTTGCGGCAATTCCTGCATGAGACGACCGCGCTGCGCAATCAGCTTCAGACCATCTTCGAGGCTAAACACACCGGCAATACAAGCCGCTACATATTCTCCCACGCTGTGGCCCATGACCACTGATGGCTCCACTCCCCACGAGCGCCACAGCTCGGCCAGCGCGTACTCTAAGGCGAATAGCGTCGGCTGAGTATATGCCGTCTCGTGCAGCGGTGAGGTCTCGCCTGGCTCAGGATACATCGCCGAGAGTAATGGTTGTGCGAGATAGGAACGCAGGATCTGATCGCACTTATCAAGAGCTTGGCGAAAGATCGGTTGTGTCTCATACAGTTGCCGCCCCATGCCTGTATATTGAGACCCCTGGCCCGTAAATAGGAATGCGATCTTGCGCGGCTCGTTGCCTAGCACCTGCCCACTGCGTGTGCCGGCTGCTTCGCTTGCAGATGCCAGGGTTTTCACTTGCCTGCGCAACTGCCCAACAGAGGCGGTCATGGCCACAAAACGATGGGCGAAGTGGCAGCGCCCGCTATTGGCAGTGAAACAAATATCAGCAACGGAAGTTTCTGCATGACGCGCCAGCAAAACCCCGTAGCCGCACGCCAGTTCTTGTAATGCTTGCGTACTCTGTGCCGATAGCGTGAGGACATGCAGTGGACGCTCCACCTGACTACGGATGCGACTGGCTGTGGGCGCTTCCTCTAGTATCACGTGCGCATTGGTGCCACCAAAGCCAAAGGCACTCACTCCCGCCCGACGCAGACCTTGGGGCGACCACTTGTGGAGCTTCGTCGGGATCAAGAACGTCGTGCCATCAAGAGCAATATGCGAGTTCAGCTTTTTCAGGTGCAAATGCGGCGGTATCTCAGCATGCTGCAGACAGAGCACTACCTTGATCAGACCTGCAATACCTGCAGCGGATTCTAGATGACCAATATTGGTTTTCACAGAACTGAGCACACACAGTTGATCCTGTGAGCGCTGCTGCATTAGCACTGCTTTGAGCGAGGCTACCTCAATAGGGTCTCCCAGGGGAGTGCTTGAGCCGTGCGTTTCAACATAGCTGATCTCTTGTGGGGCGACCTCTGCATTGAGCAGGGCCTGACGAATAACTGCTTCCTGGGCCAAACCATTGGGCGCTGTCATGCCGTTGCTACGACCGTCCTGGTTGACAGCCGAGCCTCTGATAAGCGCCAGGATAGTATCCCCGTCCCGCAACGCTGCCGAGAGGGGTTTCAGGATCACAATACCGCAGCCCTCCGAACGTACGTAGCCGTCGGCGTCTTCATCAAAGGTTTTGCAGCGGCCAGCAGACGACATCATTCGCGCCTGGGAGAAGGTGATAGTTAATTCTGGCGTCAGAATCAGATTCACTCCTCCCGCCACTGCAAGATCACACTCGCCATTGCGCAGGCTCTGACAGGCCAGATGCACGGTGACCAGCGACGACGAGCAGGCGGTATCTACGGCCACACTCGGTCCACGTAAATCAAGTACATACGAGAGGCGATTGGCTGCGATACTATGTGCGTTGCCCGTACCGGCGTAGGCGTCGATTAGAGAGAGATCACTAAACTGCAGCCGCGCATAGTCATCGCCGCTGATGCCAACAAACACGCCTGTCTGGCTACCAGCCAGTTTATCGGGTGCCTGTCCTGCGTTTTCTAGCGCTTCCCATGCAACTTCGAGCAAAAGCCGCTGCTGAGGGTCCATGTGAGCAGCTTCGCGAGGCGATATCCTGAAGAAACCCGCGTCGAAGCGATCCACGTGCGGCAAAAAGCCACCCCAGCGGGTGTTCATTTTCCCAGGGATGGCTTGATCTGGGCTATAGAAGACATACTGATTCCAGCGTTGGGGTGGCACCTCCGTGATGGCATCGACACCATCACGCAAGAGTTGCCAGAACCGTTCTGGATTGTCGGCTCCAGGAAAGCGGCAGCCCAGACCGATGATGGCGATAGCATCTGTCGCAGTTTCTCGCTCTGCATCCTCTCTTAAGGCAACGACGGCAGGCTCTTCTCTTGCTAGATACCTGGCAATTGCCTCTATAGAGGGATAGTCATAGGCCAGCGTCACCGGAATCTCGCGCCCTAACCATTCCTCTAAATCTGCGGCAATCGTTACTGCCTGGACGGAGTCCATGCCATAGAGGGCCAATGGCTCTCGTACCTCTATCTCGGAGCGCTTGACACGCAGCAACTCAGCAACCTTAGCCACGAGCCATTCTCGTATAGCCTCTGCTGTCTGCGTTTGCACAACCTGAGACTGCTGTGGCATGGCTGTTGGCGTGCCGGAATAACTCGACAAAGCAGGCTCCTCGTCGTCGGCATGACGTTGCCTCCACTCACCCACCACGTCCAGATTGCCAGCTAGGAAGTTTGCTTTGCAGGCGTGACGTTGAATCTTGCCGCTGGAGGTTTTGGCAATGGTGCCAGTTTTGATGAGCACCACTGCATATGCCTGCAGCTCATGCTGTTCAGCAACGGCACGGCGGACAACTGCAATCACTTCGTCCAGATTCAGATGCAAAAGGGATTGACGCTCTAGCTCCTGGACAACTACCAGGCGCTCCTCACCATCCATATCGACGGAGAAAGCGGCACAACAATTCGGACGTAGCGCGCCATGACTCTGCTCCACCGTCTGCTCGATATCCTGTGGATAGTGATTGCTGCCACGGATGATGATGAGATCCTTGAGGCGACCAGCGATGAACAGTTCGCCATCGAGCAAAAAGCCCATATCCCCAGTACGCAGGAAAGGCCCCTCCCCCGTGTCGGCTAGGTATGCCCGAAAAGTCTGCTCCGTCTCTTCAGGCCGACGCCAGTAGCCTTGCGCAATGCTGGAGCCAGACACCCAGATCTCCCCTACACGTGCGGGTCCACAGGTCATCAACGTGTCCGGGCTAACAATAACAACTTTTTGGTTCGAGAAGCTCTGACCGATACTTACGAGCGTTATCGTCTTCTTGTCCTCAGCGGTGGCCTCGACCACTTGATTATTTTCAAGTGCCGTCCCTTGAAATGTTCGCACCGTTGGGAAGCTTCCCTTTTGCCCAGCGGAAACAACGAGGGTGGCCTCTGCCAGGCCATAACAGGGATAAAAAGCCTCAGGGCGGAAGCCACAGCAGGCAAATGCCTCTGCAAAGCGTTCTAGTGTCTCTGCTCGTACTGGTTCGGCACCATTGGCAGCTATTTCCCAGTGACTTAAATCAAGGGCAGCCTTCTGCTCAGGCGTAATCTTACGTATACAGAGATCATAAGCGAAATTTGGCCCGCCGCTAATAGTAGCCTGCGTGCGCGAAATAGCTTGCAACCAGCGAATTGGACGCTGCAAGAAGGCTGCCGATGAGAAGACCGTTGACTCAAATCCGCTGTAGAGTGGCTGTATGACGCCGCCAATTAGCCCTAGGTCGTGGTAGAGTGGCAGCCACGTCACACCATGAGCCTTGGGCGGGTGTTGGCAATAGCGAGCAACCAGGGACAAATTCGACAGCAGATTGCCGTGGGTGACCATTACCCCTTTGGGTGTGTCTGTGGAACCCGACGTGTACTGGAAAAAAGCCAGGCTATCGCTGTCGATGCCCGGGTCGTGCCACTGCTGCTCAATAGTGCTGTCGATGGTATCAGTCGTAAGGAGACGCGTCGCTTGCAACTCAGGAGCTTGCGCGAGCAGGCTCTCTACTTTAGCGAGAAGCACTGTGGAGGTGAGGATCACCGCCGGTTGCGCATTGTCGGCAATAGCGCGGAACTTGGCAAGCGCTCGGCCCGAGCGCAACGACGTGGGGGGATAGACAGGGATGGCAATGACGCCAGCATAGAGACAACCAAAGAAAGCAAGTATGAACTCTAGCCCCGCAGGATAGACAAGCAGAGCACGCTCTCCGCGTCCCGTGAACTCTTGCAACCTAGCCCCGATAGCCCTGGCCTGACTATCAAGCTCTGAGAAGGTCAGATGATCCTTCTCTACCTCGCCATCTGTCAAAAACGTGTAAATGCGCCGATCAGGGGTCAGAGTCGCACGCCAACGGAGAAGATCAATGAGCGTAGCAAGCTCAGAGGGTGAAGCAAAAATACGTTCACTCAATGCTTAAACATTCCCCGGCCAAAAGGCTTTGTGAAGCCTTGCGGCCGATTATAGTAGAAATAGAGGGATAATGCCTGATACGACTATACACTATAGCTTTGTCGGCTGTCAACCTGAACGGGCTTCTGCCCAGGGCAATGGACAAGTGGGTGAGTCAAGCACGGTTTTCCCGACATCTTATCTGTTTATTGTCACTGCCTTGACAATGAAAATGAGAGACACAAGGCCATGTTATTGGAATAAGTGCAGAAACTTCGCCGCTATAATCTCCACTTCCAAACTGGCCAAATCCACATTCTCTTTGCCAAACGGCGTCGCTCGCAGATCTGCGCAGAGCTTCTCAATGCGAGCAATATTGACCTGTGAATGGATATCCTTCACCAGGACAAGCGCCTCTGTGGCTTGCTGCGTTGCCTGGCAAAAGCAATCATCAGCGTAGGCCAGCCGTTTTTTCGCCAGGTAGGCTTGGCCTTCGATGACATAGGAAGTAGCTTGCAATACCATGTTATAGGCATATTTGCGCTTTTGAACCGGTGTAGGGGTGGCAGCAAGCGCATTTCGCAGTTCTCTCCTCGCATCTCTGGGATAACAGGCAAGGGGATTGCAAGAGGCGACATAAGCGGCTGCTCTGTTTAAGTAATACCGCTCTTCATCCAGTTGGAAAACGTGAATCTCTTCTTCGTCAACCCTTCCAATAAATGCTTCTGCTTCTTCCAGCTTTTTAATGGCAAAGTGAAGCTCTTGGGGATCTTTCGCGGTGTTTGCGCTTACCTGTCCTAAAATTAACAAGAGCGGTCCATGCACCGCAGCAGGCAACTGCTTCGCTTCCTTGAGTGCCAACGTGAAATCATTGGTCGCATGGGCAAAGTCTAGGAGCGCTGCATCAACGTCATGCTGCATCACCTTCACTTCACCGCGCTCTTTTAATGTGAGTCCACGCCAAAGCAAACACGCTCCCTTGAGCTTGAGCAGCTCGCGCTCTTTGGCAACCCTATAAGCCTTATTCAAGTGCTCAATGGCACTATCAAAATCACATTGGTCGGTAGCAATCTGAGAAGAAAGCATATGATAGCCGCAGAGCAACGTTGCCACACTGCGCTGCGCTTGCTGGGGGCCGTACAGGGATTGCTGTCCCAAGACGGCTATGCGCGTGGCAACATCAGCTTCCAGATCCACATGGGAGAAAAAGCGGAAGCGTTTCCAGTAAGCGGCAAGCGTGAGACGGGACTCGGTGCTATCAAACCGTACAAAAGCACTACTGGCCGCCTGTTCTCTTTTTACTGGCTCCTGGAAAGCGAGGAAGTCATCAAGGGACTGTACTCCCATCAAGACGGGTGGTATCTCAAGCAGCTTGGCTACTACCCATCGTCGGGTGTTATCATCAGGAAAAGAGTTGTCGCGTAACATCTGGTAGATCCTGCTCTTGGTGTATGGCTGCTTGGTCTTGCGGGCCAGTTGTCCGAACCGCTTGCCAAATTCTTCTGCACTCATCTGGCGTTTCTCCAACATGTCCCGCACGACATCATTCAGAATAAGTAGTATCCCTTCCTGTTTTACCCGAACTGTTGTTTGCGCCTCTACTTTAGCCTTACGAGCCTGAAATTCAGGGTCGCTGTCTAGCAAGCTATCGTAAGATTCCCATTCGTCCTCCACAATCTATCCTTTACTAGGCTGCCACGTCTCCCAGAGCGGAGCGAGCCGTATCCTCGTTAGGAGCTATCACAATCTGTTGGGTAATGATATCCAACTGATCTGGTGTCAAATGAACCGTGCGTTGTTTGGCAAGCTCTACAAGGTCGGGAAAGCGCGTTTTTACGATAAGTAGTATCGCTTCCTGTTTTACTCGAACTGTTGTTTGAGCTGCTGCTTGAGCAGCAACTTTAGCCTCACGAGCCTGAATTTCAGGATCGCTGTCGAGCAAGCTATCATAAGATTGCATTTTGTCTTCCACGATTTGTTTCTCCTGCTCGGTGAGCGTTTTCGATCTGCGTAGGATAATCTGAAAGCGCCAGACATGACGCGTCAGGATCGGTCCTCGCTGGTAACGGGACTCCATCGCCTCAATGGCTTGTACAAGC
>JAFAXQ010000190.1 GCA_019240835.1 Ktedonobacteraceae bacterium | reverse complement strand
GAAATAGGCCATTCTCTCGCTACTGCCGGTTTCTTTGGCGCGATGGCAGCAACGCTAAGCCTTACTGAAGGCATGATCCACCCTACGATCAACTACGAAGAGCCTGATCCCCTCTGCGATCTCGATTATGTACCTCATCAAGCCCGTCAATTCACTGGAACCCATGCTCTTGTGATCGCAAGCGGATTTTCAGGCACGCATGCCACCTTAGTATTACAAAAAGCAGGCAGTTAAGTATGACCAAACGAGTGGTTGCCATCACTGGAATCGGGACTCTTACGCCAGCAGGAAGAGGAACAGAAGCGCTATGGACGTGCATCACCTCTGGTCGCACATGCCTTGGCCCAATCGATCCTCAAAAGTATTTCGATCCTTCCAAGTACGCCTGCCAGGTAGCTGGTCAAGTGCCTTCCTTCAGTGAGCCACGCATATTGACAGAATCGATGATGGCACAAACAGACCGCTGCTCCCAACTGGCCTTAATCGCCGTTCTTGATGCTCTCGAAGTAGCAAGATTGCCAATGGATTTCCGCTCCGAGGACTCACCAGTTGCACCAGAACGTGTGTCACTGACGGTCGCCACCATTGGAGCCGGGTGGACCTATGTTGAGCGCGAGATGCATAACCTCTGGACGAAGGGAGTGGATGCAATGGACCGCTATGGTCTCACAGCAGGTTTCCCCGCTGGCCCCCAGGGGCACATAAGCATTCTATTTGGCATAGAAGGGCGCACTCGAACCTTTATCTCCGAGCGAGCAAGCGGTGCTCATGCGCTCATTGAAGGGGTCAAGGCCATCCAGCGCTCGGATGCAGAGATTGTCATTGCTGGTGGAACAGAAGCTCCTCTCACTCCTCTCGTGTGGGCAGCCTACCACGCGTCTAGCATGCTCCAACCAACATCTCAGCTCGGGGACGCGGTGCCCGCATCTCGACCTTTTGTTGGCCAACACACAGGCATGCTTATTGGCGAAGGCAGCACGTTTCTTGTCCTCGAAGAGCGCGAGCACGCGAGGCGTCGAGATGTTCCTATCCTGGCCGAGGTTCACGGGTGGGGGAGAGTTACAGATCCATATTCTTTAGAAGGATCAAGAAAACAGCCGGGAAGAGGGCTAGCGCAGGCTATTCACAGGAGTTTAGCGCAAGCAGACATTGAGCCGAGTGCTGTCGACGTAATACTTCCTAGCGGCCCCGCTCTTCCAGAAGAGGATGTAGCAGAAGCAGCAGCTATAACGAGTATATTTGATCAGGCTGCTCCCATCGTCGCTCTTAAGGCTGTTCTGGGACACTTGCAAGGAGCGGCGGCAGCAACAGATGTAGCAATCGCGGCATTGGCGCTTGATCGCCAGGTGATCCCTCCAACTCAGCATGCACTAGTGCGTGCTGATCTCAATAGTACCAGTGAATGCGCCAACGTCCCCATAAAACATGCACTCGTCCTTTCTGGCGGGCTAGGAGGCATGCATGCCTGTCTTCTCGTAAGCAAATCCGAGTGATTCATCCGAGAAAAAACCCCTCCCACGTTGGGGGCAGATTCTAGAGCTGCATTCTAAGGTGAGAAGCTGCACGTACTATATCCCAAGGAAAAAGCGTGAAGCTAGTCTATAAACTGTCTGACAAGAAATTAGCTTAAACACCGATATATATACATATGTACCTCCTCTATTGCTATTCTTCAGCTTATCAGCTAAAATAAGTAACAGAAGTACCGTTGCTTGTCAGCATCCTGTTATTTGTACAGTTTTTTGACATGTCAACAGGTTTTGCCTAGAGGCACGCGCATTTTGTTTCTTTTCGGGAACGAGCACAAACAGTTGAGAAATGGAATACACTCTCCTTGGACGTTCCTGACTGATTGAAAACAGTGACAGGAGTGAAGAATGAGTTTAAACAAAGAGGTCCAGTTATGAATAATCTCTCTCCATTGCCTGGAGGAAACACTCCACAAGGAGATTCACAAGTACCCTCATACCTCTCTCAGCAGCGTCAGAGGGACAAACCCCAAGAGGGAGAGGCTCGGATTCTCCAATTGTGGTATCGGATTGCCTCTCCCCCCCAGCCAGATGATTCGGCACCTTTCGAGGAAAGGGAACTGTTTCGCCGTGGACGAACAGGCAGTCAAATTATCATTTTCCTCTTCATTCTGCTTTTCATTTCCTACCCGGCCGCATTTGCTGGGTCTAACTCTTTGCTTATCGCGATCCTTACCATCGACCTGTTTATACTATCGTTAGCAACAATGCTCAATCGCTTGCGAAGAGTCAACACAGCAGGAATTATGGTTGTGCTAATTTTTGTCGCGAGTCCCACCGTTAATATTTTAACGACTCCTGGCGGTGTGAACACGAGCGCCCTGCCTATCTTCGGCCTCTTAGTGCTCCCTTTGATGTGTGCTGTTTCATTTCTTCCACCCTGGTGGGTCTTTGTGGTAGGAGCAGCAAATTGCCTCTTTACGCTGTATGTCTTGAAATTTATGCCTAGCTCAGGAGAGTTACACGAGGTACTCAAAGTCGCTTTTCCTGGTATTGTCACCCCGATACTCCTCGGGCAGGGGATTGTGTCAATCGTGGCTTTCCTGTGGGTGCGTGGCGCTAGACAGGCACTCCTGCGAGCAGACCGCGCTGAGGTAATCCTTGCGTTAGAACGACGCGAGATTGAACGACAACAACGTGAGTTGGAACTGAAGCACCAATTGGATACAGGCATTCAGCAGATTTTAGAGACGCACGTGCAAGTGTCAAACGGAAACTTTACAGCGCGCGCTCCCCTTACTCAGGACAATATCCTTTGGCGCATCGCTTACTCGCTTAATAACCTGCTGGCACGCCTTCAAAGCTCTAGCAAGGCAGAGGCTGAATTGCAGCACATGAGGACCGAGACAGCACGCCTTGTGGAATTGGTGCGCATCGCCAGAGAGCTACAACGTCCTATGCCGTTTTGGCGCAGTGGAACTGCCCTTGATGCTCTCATTTTGGAGCTCAGCAGCATCCCTTCTGGCTCACTATTGCCACTCTCAGGCGCACAGACTCTTCAAGCCATTCACTCACCTAGGAAACCAAATAGCTACAGATTGGAAAAACTAGGCGGGACACCTTCCAAGGAGCTGCCGCGCCTTGACCCCTCTCAACCAAAAAACCATTTGTAGCCTATTCAATCCTTGTATAGGAGTCAGTTCACTCTCTACTGTTCACATACGCAACAAATTGCTCACCGCGATCAAACTCGTTGCGAAACATGCCGAAGCTGGTAAAACCCGGTGAGAAGAGTACGATATCACCGGGTTGTGCCAGTGCAATGGCAGTGTCTAAGGCCTGCGTAAACGTTTCAAAGACACCACGTACGGGATTGGGCATATGCTGTGCATGTGCTTCTTCGCGCAAAGCCGTTAGTAGCTCATCGGTACCACTGCCTGCAAGCAAGATAACATCGCGGCAACGTTTGATGATGGTTGTCGGCCACTGCTCCAGCGGCAGGTGTTTTGTGTTGCCGCCAGCAAGCAGTACAAGCGGTCCCTCAAACGCTTCAATGCCTGCTCTGCCCGCAACCGGTGTGGTGCTGGTGCTATCGTTGATAAAACGCACGCCACGCACTATACGCACTTCTTCTAGACGATGGGCAAGAGCACGAAATCGCCGAACAGTGGCGGCGATGGCCTCATCAGGGACTGCTAACAGACGCGCAGTCGTTGTTGCAAGTAGGATATTTTCAAGATTATGTCGGCCAACCAGAGGAGTATCGGTGAAGATGAAGGGCGTGATATGCGCGCAGTCACGGGCAAAGCTTCCCCCCCGTTGCAGACTTGTAAACCATGTCCTTGCAGCAGCCTCTTGCCCAAATTGGCGTGTCCAGGGATTGTCATAGTTGAAGACAGCAAGGTTGCAGGGTGTTTGATAGCGGAAGATACTAGCTTTCGCTGTCGCATACTCTTGCATATCGTTGTAGGTATCAAGGTGGTCGGGATAGATATTTGTCATGACGGCAACGGATGGACTGAGTGCATGTGGTGCCAATCCTTCGAGTTGCCAACTTGATAACTCCAACACTACGAACGTGTCTGCTGTGATGTGCGGCAAGAGGGAGAGCGTCTCAACACCGGCAACGTTACCTCCCAGTACGACGGGAGTGCCACTGTCGCGCAGAATCTCGTAAATGAGGCTGGCGGTGGTTGTTTTGCCACGCGTGCCAGTAACTCCTACGACGCGACCAGGACAAGCCAGCAAGAAGAGCGCTATCTCCATTTCTACGTGCGCTCCGTGCTGCTCTGCTAGGCGCAAGAGAGGCGAGGAGCGAGCAACGCCTGGATTGCGGATCACAATCTCTGCCCACAGAAAGTCTTCCTCACGGTGCTGCCCCAAGACAAACTCTATTGCTAAGCCAGAGAGTGCCTGCATGCTCGGTGCCAGTACCTCTGGTGACTTCATATCGGTCACACGCACCATCGCGCCTTGCTGTGCAGCATAGCGCGCTGCTGCTATCCCCGAGCCTTGCAACCCTAAGCCCATTACCAGTACACGCTTACCTCGTAAGTTCATATCCCCTTACTCCAGCCAAATAAGATTTCGCCAATAATAGCAGAATTAGAGATGAAGGGAAAGCCTTGATCAACGCAAACAACGTCTTGTATGTAGTGAGGCAAACAGCACCACCACTTCCACCTAAACATCGGCGTGCGGTGTGGTTCGGCAATGAGAAGCCCTGGGAAAAAGCTAAAAGAGGACAGCGACGCCGAAAAACGATATAATGTACCTACTACTATTCGATAGTGACTGACAATGCTAGCCCATACGCAACAATATGAGACCTGAAATATGAGAGTGCAACTATGTCTACCTCAGACAAAAGAAATAAAATTTTGTGCATCGAGGATGATGCTCAAATGCGTGCGTTCTTACTAGCACAGTTGAAGGCGAGGGGGTTCCAGGCTCAGGCCGTCCTTGATAGAGACCAGGCTATCGATCAGACAGTGCTCTTTCAACCTCACTTAGTCCTGCTTGACCTCACGCTACCTGACCTAGATGGTTTAACGTTTTTGCGCCAACTGCGCGAATGGAGTAGCATACCCGTCATCGTTCTCTCGGAGCATGATGAGGAACCGATCAAGATTAAAGCGTTTGATCTAGGCGCAGATGACTATGTAACCAAGCCATTTAGCCTTAACGAACTGCTTGCTCGCGTGGGCGTAGCCTTGCGCCATGCCTATGAAACGACTCGTTTACGCAATGCTGCAGGCAATGACATGCAGCCCTCCAGTTATCGCTGCGGAGGGGAAAATGGCCTTATTGTTGATTTTGCTCATCGCGTCGTACGATCAGGTGGTCAGATCGTTCATCTTACTCCCACAGAGTACGACCTGCTCTGTGAGCTTACGCATAATGCAGGCAAGGTGCTGACTCATCGAGAATTGCTTCAGCGCGTCTGGGGACCGGACAACAACGCAGACCATAGCTCCTTGCGTACCTTCATACGCCATCTGCGCCGTAAGCTTGAACCACTCCCAGCGCAGCCACGGTTCTTGCTGAATGAATTGGGAGTAGGCTACTTCGTACCTGCATCAGATGTAGATGAGATATAGAGAAACTCCATGGCAAATCGTACCCCTTTTCGAAAAATCGCAAAAAAGGCAATATTCACACAATTTTCATAACATAGGGTCAATATTCACATAGTCTTCACTACCCATTAGCTATGATATGGGAAGAGAAGCAACACTCACCGCCACGTATTCTAGTGGTCAAAGACGACCCCACACCTGCCACCCCAGCAGTAGAAATTCTATCAGAGTATAGTTACAACAATTCAGTACTTTTTACACAAGTGCGATAGTGACCGTTTCTGAGCATGTACGCAAGCATGGAGAGATCAGTTCACGAGATCAGCCAGCGAAGCCCTATTCTGTATAAACACTTCTCAAGTGCGCAACGCGTCCATTAACGACAGACTCTAGCACTGGTTATCAAGCAAGAAGGAGACTTGCATGGAACGTAAAGACGATCACGAGATTTTGCGTAGAGGCGGCTTTGCAGAAGTCGAGATGAAAAGGCTGAGTCAGCTTCGTAAGCAATACACAGAGAAAGAGAAAATGCAGGAGATGGCTAACCACCGCCGTCTTGAGTTTGTACGTTGGCTCGTCAGCACAGGTAGGCTCACTGATCAGCTCGCGTAACAAGGGAGCAGAGTGACTAGCAAACAGCATGGCGACTACAAGGGCCGCCACTAGGGTACACGTCACGGGATAAGCCGCATATCTCTCATAGAGTCACTCCACAAAAGCGTAAGGTGCTCCCGGTGGGGAGAAGGATTAAGACTACGAAGGGCCAGCACCATTGTTACGCACCACTAGACCAGTATAGTCACCTTCTACTAGGGATGGACGAGGCAGTTGCGACACAGCGGCAAGGATAGACTGCACAAGCCACTCGGGTGGTTCCATAGGCTGTAATTGATCAAAGAGAGCATCCACTTCATCGTCTGAGAGAATTTGATTCCGTAAGTACTGCATATATGCTCCTTCTTTTTTGTTCCTACTCTCTACTTTCAGGTAGTACGAACAATGGAAGGAGGAAGTTTCACTCCCACGGATTAATTGTTAAGAGACAGGCCAATGGCTAGTGCTACGAAGCATCAGCCGTCTGTAACTGTGCATTAAGAGCTGTGCGCAGCAGAGGACGAGCACGCTGAAAGTATGTCTTGGCTGTGGCCTCCGGCATATTGAGTGTGCGCCCAATCTCTGAGAAGCTCAACTGCCCTGCATAACGCAGAAGCACTACGGAGCGGAACTTCGGTGGCAGACTTTGAATCGCCTTGTGCAAAGATCGCTGTAGGTCGCATTGCTCCGCTATCTCCTCGGGCAATGGACGTGTATCAGGCATAATGGCTAGAGGAGACAGTTCATCCTCATCACTAGTAGACTCTAATTCTGAAAAGTGAATAGCACGCTTTCTACGTAGTTCATCCAAACAACGGTTACGCGCCACCTGGAAGAGCCATGCCTTCAATGGCGCATTTGTATGCAGCTTGGGCATGCAAATATATAATTGCAAAAATACGTGTTGTAAAACATCACAGGCTTGATCATAATCACTCAGGCTATGGCAAATGAAATTAAAGAGGGGGACACTATAACGACGTACTAGTACTTCAAAGGCACCCTCATCACCAGTGAGTGCTTGCTTTACTAACATACCATCAGCAATTTCCAGAGAAGCCGGCATTTTCGTTCTTTCTCGTACCTGCATTGTTTACAAGCTCCTTTTCTTTCTTCCCTCAGAGTATACCTTCCGCCAGGAGAGAATTCAAGGATTTTTAGAGCTATAATCCCATACATAAACTACTCTAAGCGTAGTTTAAAGTATATTAAAGAGTATGTCCTCAATTCCTAAGAAAGATAAAAATGTGATTACTAATTTTAATTTAATCTACTTCTTATGTTATTCTAAGGAAAGAAGAAATAGGTGTTGTGGGATCGCTACTGAGGTATAATACTGAGAACATGACTAACGATAGCAGAAAGCATGGTGAATGCATTGCGTGAACAGAAGGTTGATGAAGCACCCTGGACTACTCAACAAACATTTCTCGGCATCTTTCTCACACTCCTTCCCTGGGTTACATTGTCAATACTATTGACGAGTTCTCGTGGAATGGCTCTACCTACTACTCCTCTGCCTACGAAGGTGGATATGACAAATGCTGTTATTACTTTCATTCTCTCAGTACTCGTCGAAGGAGCATTCCTGATTGCTCCATTCTACTTTGCTAACCGCGCATTGCGCTTCGTCGCTCACCGTGGGGGCCAGGTATTGCGTACGCTGGGGTTCAGAAGCTTTCGGCCAGCGAGCAGCTTGTCCTGGGTTGTGCTACTCTTCCTGGCCTTCCTTGTGCTTAATGTGCTCTATCAGGAGGTTATTAACACATTGCATCTGCATCTACAGACCAATGACCAAATAATTCTTCAAGAGAGTAAGCGCGCTCCCCTAACAACCTATGCCACTCTATTCGCTGCAGTGTTTATAGCGCCAATCTGCGAAGAAATATTTTTCCGTGGCTTCGTTTTTGCAGGTCTTCTGCGTAGCATGCCTCTTGTCTGGGCCATTATTCTCAGCGCACTGCTCTTCGCCGTGGCACACGCCGACCCTGGTTCATTCGCTGTCCTTTTCTTCATCGGGCTAGCCCTAGCACTCTTGCGCTGGCGCACGCGGTCGCTCTGGCCGGGCATTCTACTTCACTTGCTTAATAATGGTGTCAGTGCGCTTCTCATCGTGTTGACGATGTTGGGAATAGCGCGTTCCTGAGACTTCTCATCTCAAGCACTACGCAGTTCTCTTTGTAAAATACGTAGAACAGCCAGCAGAATACAAAGAAGTAAAACTTGTGAAAAGAAGAAATTAGCCTCTGGGTCTGCATTGTTGAAAAGTGCTAGTAGTAGCAAGAGCAACGGTGCCAGTCCGAAGAGCAGTGTTGGGCCTGGCTGACTTCTCCAACAGGAGGGACGTAGCCACCACACGAAAACGCAGAAGCAAAGTGCCACCGCAGCTATGCTACCTTCAAGTGCTTGCAGGCGATGAATAGTGGGATGCAAGCATATACGTGTGACTACAATTGCGACTATGCCGACGGTAGGCCCAATTCTAAAGAACCAAGTGTCCCAGCGCTGGAAGGGGATGCGAGCGATGGAGAGGCAAATATAGCTGCAAAGAAGAGCGCTGTTCGTGGCCGCGTTCAAATGAGCTACTACGGCTGACTGGGGAGCAACCGAGAGCAGGCTGATGACGAAACCCATTCCTGTGAAGATAGCCCAGATGCAACCAAATATGCTGCCTATACGTACCCACGGTGAACGAGCCAACACGACCACAACGCTCCAACAGCAAAAGACCACCGCGGTCTGAGCCAGCAGAACCCACTCTCCACGATAGAAGTTATTGGCCCAACCCCTTGTGAGTAGACTGGCGCTGCTTAAGCCAATGACGAGTACCAGGGCAAAAATAACGAGAAAGCGTGGCGTCCAGATGACAATAACAGTAGATGGCTCTTGCGCATGTCGGGTATTCTGCGTTTCTTCTACTTTTGGCGCTGCCGTGACCTGTTCTTTCGTTTCTGATTGAGTGATACTATCTGACATGGGGCAAGACTTCCTTTACTTACTTATTTTGCTCTAGATGGTCTGGCCTACCAACTGTGCCGCCTGTACGCGCAACGCCTGCAGATTGTCGCTAAAACGCACTGGGTAGGGATGCTCTACTGTGAGTGCTCGGTACTGTGGTGGCAGCGCTTGAAGATTTTGTTGAGCCAGTTCGCGAATTTCTGACAATGGGGGAAGACTTCCAGGCATCATCTCACCGTTGCGCATTACAGGCTTTAAGAGGCGTTGATAGTTGGCCGGGCGTGGTTCAAGCGCGAGCTGAATGACATCCTCCTCCCACTGTGGATGGCGATACACCTCTTTCTTGCCTGGCCAGGTCGTCTTAGGCCCTGCGATCTTCACCTTTGGATATTCCGTACCTGACTCATCGACATACCACACCTCCTTATACACCGTCCCTAGTGCTCCGCCTGAGATGCCACGCTCCGCTGAGCCTGCACCACTGCCTAACGTAGTGCCTATACCAAAAGCATCAACAGCCGCTCCTGCTTCCAACATCTCCATAATCTTCCACTCATCGAGGTCGCCACTGGCAAGGATCCGTACAGTGGTCAGACCTGCTTTGTCGAGTTGCTCTCGCACATATATACTATCAGCAACTAGATCCCCGCTATCCAAGCGCACCGCTGCCAGGGTATGGCCCAGCGTTTCCTGAGCGCGCAGTGCGACCTGTACAGCCGTATGAATAGCATGGCGTGGGTCGTAAGTATCAAGGAGCAACGTATAGCGATTGTAAGCATTTCCAATCGCCTCAAACGCCTCTTCTTCGGTAGGGAACATCTCTATGAGGGCGTGTGGGACTGTGCCAGTTGCAGGAAGGCGAAACTCATAAGCGGCATTGAGTAGCGACGTGCTGGCACAACCACCAATATATGAGGCACGGGCTACAGTTAATGGTTCTTGTGCGCGGCGGAAAGCAAACTCGGCAACACGGCGGCCCCGTCCTCCCTGCTCAGCAGCATAAACGATGCGCGAAGCTTTCGTCGCAATCAGTGTAGCCAATCCCACAGCCTGCAGTAGCCCCGCCTCCAACAGTATCGCTTCGCGGAACGGTGCAGTGACGCGCATAAGAGGCTCATTAGGGAAGGCTATTGAGCCTTCGGCAAGAGCCAGAATTTCACCGCTGAAACGTAAATTGGCCAACTCATCAAGAAACCTCGTGTCGTAGTCGCGGATACGTGCCAGAAACTCCAACTCCCGCTCGGTGTAGCGGAAAGATCGCACAAACTCTAGAGCAGACTCCAACCCTGACACAAGAAGATATGCTCCGCCAAAGGGAGCTTTACGTGTATAGAGATCAAATGTAGTCAGACCGTTGCGACCAGTACGCCATGAGACATATGCGGAGTCGGGATGATACATGTCGGTCATCAGTCCTGCATGTAAAGTGGGGGCACGTCGGTTCATAGCACTCCTTCCCTATTCAGCTTCTCAGCTAGGTTAGTGTGCATTTTACCATAGGTTTCCACTGCAAACCTATGGTGCTAATTACCGCTGGGAGATAACACGGCGCTAAATCCTTGCCACATACCAACAAACATAGCACGAGACATGCGTTGGAAGTCTGCCGGAGAAGAGTCAGCAATAGAGACATACTGACTATCACCGCCACGCACAACAAAGAGATGCCCACCAGGGAAGTAGTAACTATCGCGCACACTGACTATCACAGGAGCACCTTTGTTAGCGATGTCGATGATGTCCTGTAGGGGACGTGTATGACTTGCACTAGTGTCGAATCCAAAGTACGAAGCAGTCATAGCAATGCCATCATCGCCTAGCAAGCCGAGTTGCACATTCCACACACCTAGTTTCAACTCTTCCTGCAACACATCGGCAGCGATAAGATGACGCCCATAGGCATTCATCACCTCCTCCATTGCAATGCCAGAGCAGGAGGAGTAAGCCCAGACATGAAGTTGATAGCTATTGTAGTACTGCAAGGGTGAGCCTGAGTCAACACGTACTAAACGCACACTCGCATTCAAGGGTGCCGAGCGTGCAGCCAGTTGCAGGCTAGAAGGGTGAGAATAATGGAGAAAGCTCAATTCGATACCTTTGCCCAAACTGTGTAGTGTTTCTCCGGCTAGCCCATCCTGTATGAGAAAAGTAAGCAATACCATGAGTAGCAAACCGAGTGAGACGAAAGTTCGACGGCGAGCATACCATGAGGAAGGAAGCGTAATAGCAAACTTACCCTGCAACTGTAATAGGGCTGCGTTTGGAGCGGATGTAGACAGTCGTAACATGTGTGAACGCCTCTGACGACGCTGCTCTGACCAAGCACCTACGAGGAAACTAGCAATGATGAGCAACATTATCATCAGCAATAATGTCGTAATGACAGCAGATAGCAACACAATACCCTCACTATACATATCGGCAAAGATGCCTTTTAAGTATAGCTGACGATGTTGAGCAAGGTAGCTCTATTGCAAAATGAGTAGCTAAAAAAGGCTACTTATGCGTCGCTTTCAGCGTGGTAAACCAGGCAGCAGCAATGACCCCTTTGTAAATTTTGAGGAAATCTGCCAAAAAAAAAGAGGAGTTGTTAGCAAAACACATGGCACCGTTTCGCTAACAACCCCTCCTAGGACCAGAGAAGGAAGGAGAATGGTATTTACCCATATGATAGCTGTTAAGAATTTGCAGAAATGAAATGGTATCCATCCCAAGGTTACTAGGGTCGTAGAGATGTATACGATCTGGAATGAAAATCGCATCTGCACCAACTCTACGCCATCCCCCCCTAGACCTGATACCATCATGTAATACGTTCTAGCCTATTCAGCGGATTACTTGCTTTCCTGGCCCACCAACCGCTCTGCATATATCGATACCTGCTTGCCGGCCTGTACGTTGCATATACTTGCGCTCAACTACTCGACATAGAAGTGCAATTGCGTCATTTTGCACTAGATTAACAGTGCAGCCGCCAAAGCCTCCACCCATCATGCGTGCTCCCAGGACCCCAGGGACGCACCGAGCAATCTCTACCAGGGCATCTAATTCCATACAGCTCACTTCATACTCGTTCTTCAAACCCGCGTGACTCTGCCAGAGAATTGAACCTACTGCTGGCATATTTCCCCGCTCTAGCAGCTTCACGACCCGCAAGACACGAGCATTTTCAGCAATGACATATGCCACACGTCTGCGTAAAATCTGTGGAAGGTAATACTTGTAGCGCTCAAACTGCTCTTGCGAGATCTCGCGTAGCGCTGTTATTTCCTCGGCTTGGCCATTGCCCGGCTCGTGCTGCACCATCACCGCCCGTAGTACGTTTACGGCCTCTTCGCACTGGCTGCGTCTCTCGTTATAGGCAGAAGAGGCAAGTTCGCGACGAACACTGCTATCAATAACCACCAACGCTACACTAGGTGCTTCAAATGGGACATAACGATACTCGTAAGAACGGCAGTCAATAAACACCGCCTTCCCTGGCTGACCTAGACACGACGCTGCTTGATCAAGAACGCCGCTACACAGTCCTGAAGCCAGGTGTTCCGCACGTTGACAGAGAGCAGCCAACTGCATTGGTGTAATCAGTGCTCCATATTCACCGATAGTAAGTCTACCCCCAGAAAATAGGTCACATATCTGAGCCGTCGCTACCTCCAACGACGCCGAAGAACTCATTCCTCCACCCAGTGGCACATCTCCACCGACAACAGCATCAAATCCACTTAGTGGCGTGCCGAGGCGAGCTAATTCAGTGATGACGCCCAAAATATAGCGTGCCCAAAGTGGCAGATTTTGACATTGCTGCTCAAAGGTTTGCGGCAGACCTAGCAGAGAAAACTCGGCGTACTGCTCGAAGTGCAAGGACCACAGGCGCACTATCTCATCGTTGCGCTTGTGACCTGCAAATGCCGCCACACGCTCCACAGCAATAGGTAAAACGAAACCAGCATTGTAGTCTGTGTGCTCTCCAATAACGTTAACGCGACCGGGAGCCCACGCTGCTCCTAGTGGTCCCTGATATGCCACATCATCATGGAAGGCTATAGGAAATTCTTCTGCCGCTGCCAGTACAGGGCGCGGTATCGTTGTAGCATTCACTCTTCCTCGCTCTCGGCAATGGCTTGACGTAGTTCTTGTGCCTTCTGTAGGGGCGAAGAGTCGTTTGTCCATAACCCCCACAGTGACTCAGATGAGGCTGCATACTTGAGTTTGCCTGGAGCACGTCCTACTGCTAGTATCTCAATGTGAAAATGAAAGCGTTCATCAGCAATTTGATGAAGCCCTAACATGTAGGGCATCGGTTCCATCGTACCACCAAATAGCATATTGTAGCCATGTACTACGTGCAGCAGTAGCGCAGCGAGATCGCGCAGTTCTTCGTCACCCATCGCGGCTAGATCTGCTACGTGGCGTCTTGGGTAGAGATGAGTCTCGTAGGGATAACGAGCGTAAGGTGGTAGAAAAGCTTGCCATGTCTTGTTGGCGGCAACCTGATACTCCGCCTCTATCTCTAAGCGCACACGACAGAAGAGACAGCCACGCCCTGCAATATACTCTTGCACGACCGTGTCTAACTCACGTTCCAGTGTCGACGGAATGACCGAGACACCATATGCTTGGCCGTGAGGATGACACTGGGTCTGTCCGATAGCTTCTCCACTGTTCTCAAAGATCATTACAGCGGGATAGCGGCTAGATAGGTCACAATAGAGGTCACGCCACAGCTTTGTTATCAAGGTGACCTCACCAACGGTGAGTTGGCTAAATATCCGTTCATGATCGCGGCTGTATACAACTATGTAGGCTTCACCCATAGGCGCTAGTAGTGGAGGAAAGTCATTAGGATGCAGCCATGCCTGCATATCGGCAGTCACGCGCCCCTCGCTTATATCGGCACAAAAAGGACAGAGAGAACTTCCTTCGCGCCGACTCATGCGATGGGGCGCATTGACAAGATACTGCCGCAGGATCGGATTCCAGACCCAGGTAGTTACCTGGGCATCCTCTTTCACTGACCACTCATTATGCGCTTGACCTCAACTAACCCATTACGCACATGGACATCATAGCGGGGAGCTTTGGCCGTGGCCGGACCTGTAAGCACATGACCATCACACATACGGAAGCGTGAACCATGCCACGGACATTGTACAACGTCACCAGGCTGCAGTTCACCTTCATCCAGTGGGCCTCCCGCGTGGGGACAGGTCGCTGAAAGGGCATAAAACTGTACCCCACGACGCAACAAAACTACTGGCACACCGGCGGCAGTCACACGATAGAGCTTGTTTTCTTCGACTTGCTCCACGGGCATGACCGCC
>JAFAXQ010000189.1 GCA_019240835.1 Ktedonobacteraceae bacterium | reverse complement strand
AGTTGCGCAATGCGAGCGCCGATGTCCTTTTGGCCGTTGTCACCCAGCTTGCTTGCAGGATGGCAAAGGGATGGTCACTGTAGAAGGTGCCCTCCTTGGGGTAGATGGCCACCACAGGCAAAGGAGTTTGTGGATAGACACTTGGCTCATTGGCCTCTACGACTAGGCTCTCATACATGACAGCAGCGCTCAGATAATCGGGACCAGCAGAAAACATTTTACTAGCAAAGAAGCCCGTGCTGTCACCATAGTGAATGATCGAGCTTTCGACATTGGCGACAAAGTCCTTCGTTTTGCTGCTGTTCACATCATTGGAGTTCAGTCCGCGCACTTTGCTAATTGCAGCATAGTTCTCGGCAATAATCGCATCAAGCCCCGAGTTGGAGTAATCGGGATGTGTATGTCCAAACTTGAAATCGCCAAACTCGGGATGTCCGTATGCTGCCCAGCCTCGGGGGTTAGTGCTCAGCGCGGCGATATCGCTCCAGCCAATTGGCTTATTGGGCCAGCCCAGGGCCTGCGCCTCCGCCTTCCACATCGCAATCACAACCGGGCTTGTCACCAGCGACGGTGTATCGGTCGCTCCAGTAGCGATGATGGGGCTACCATGCTTCTGCTGCCACGCGCCGTTCAGAAGCGAGAGCCAGACGCTGCCAGCGGGACTCCAGACATCGGGCTGAATCTTGCCCTCGATAATCTGACGCATCGAATCGCCCGAGCCGATGGGCGTTGCCTTGACCGTGATCGGTCCATCGCAGGCGGTAATGCCCCGACTATTGAAATCAGCCACTACATCATTGATCCACTTCTGCTTCTCACTACCGTAGTACATTGTCAGAGTGACAGGCTGCGAGGAATGTGCTGAGCAGGGGATAACGACTGCTTGCGTAGAGTTGGTCGGCGCGCTCGCAGAGGAGGGGTTCGATGGGCCAGCGCAGGCAGCCAAGAGGGATACAAGGAGCAGAGTAAAACATGCATAACGCATTCTCGGCAAAAATCTAAGCATTGATTGTCTCGTTTCAAAATATTTGGCAAGGCCAGGGCGACCGCAAGGGTCGCCCCTACGATACACGGATATCGTAGGAACTATCCATTAGCCAACTGCGGGCTTGGATAAATTGTCTCCCATACTTTAATGAGCGCATCGACAACATTACCATCTGGAAAGAAAGCCAGTTGATCGACTTGCGCATCAAAGGTGTGTTTGGGGGACAGCTTGGGCAACTGCGTAAAAGGATTATTAGCTAGTGTTTTATCGCTGGTCTGCACATTTGGATTGCTGGGTCTGAAGCCGTTCTGCACCGCACGTCGTTGCTGGGATACGTCCAGCAGGAAATTGCGGAACTGTAGAGCCGCTGCCTGCTGTTCGGGTGTGATCCAGTCTGCCTGAAAAATGGCGAATGGGTGATTACTCAGAATGTTGAGATTAGGATAGAACAGCAGCAATGGCTGATTGTAACGTTGCTGGGCCTCCTGCTGCAATGTTGGAGAGAGCACAAGATTCTCGTAGGTGGCGATGACATCGGCCAGGGCTGGCCCTTGGCTTAAAACAATCTTATTTAGATATGTTCCGCTACTGCGCCCGAACTCATTGACGGCATTCTCGAATACTCTGAGAAAATTGACATACCCAGAGTTGTTCACATCATCAACGGTCAAGTCCTTTACTTTGCGGAGTGCCGCGTATGCCAGTAAGGTGATGGTGAGTAGCCCACTATTGGATTTGTCAGGAGCGGTATGACCGAATTTGATGGGACCGGGGAAGTTCTCGTGCAGGTCGGACCACCCACTGAGGCCGAATGCCTTGTTCAGGCTAGGCCAGTCGATACTGGGATAGTGTCGCAACAGAGCATTGGCGCGTTCCTGCCAGCAGGCCAGCACAAGCGGGCTGGAGACGAGCGAGGTGGTAGCCATCTCACCGCTACTGATGATAATATCGGGGCCGGGGTGTGCCTTGCGCCACATGAGGGAGAGATGATTCAGCTCAAGGTCACTGGCCGGACTCCACGCGGTTGGCTTTATCTCCCCACTCACAATCTTATTCGCCAGGTCAATCGAGCCACTATTACTGCTGGTAACCTGAATCGTCTTGCCCTGGTATGTGGCCCCACTCTGGTTAAAGGTCGTGATCGCGTCCTGCAGCCACATCTGTTTTTCAGTGGTGAAAAAGAAGCTAATGTTGATCGTGCCCACAGGAGCCGAACCTGCACCGCTACTGCGCCAGACGAAGTAGCTAAAACCTGCAAGCGCTGCCGCCGCCGCCAGGGTACCACCGATGATGACTTTGCGACGCGAGACCGAAGGTGGCGGTTGACCCCCCTTGTCTGGTATTTGAACTTGTGAGCCTGTTTCTAGAGCGCCGCCGGAGCCGCCACTGGCAACCGGCTCTGCCTCTGGCGCAGATGAGACTACAGATTCAGATTGTAGAGTCTTTTCCTGGTCGGCTTGCTCATCAGGAAGGGTCTGAGGTGGTGGTGGCGTAACGGCAGGAAAGGCAACGAGCGAGTGCGATGTGGTGATCGACTTGACCATGCCACTGCCGATAATGGCTTCATACATCTCGAGAGCCGATTGATAGCGCTGATTGGGGTCCTCGCGCATCGCTTTGAGCACGATAGTTTCGCTTATTTGTGAGATGCGCGGATTGAACTGACGTGGCAACTCAAACTGTGATGGGTTCATACGACGTGTGCGAGCATCTTGTGGCCTCACGCCTGTCAGCAGAGCATAGAGCGTTGCTCCCAGCCCATAGATGTCTGAGCGCGGGTCGCTCTGGCCACGGCCATACTGCTCCAGCGGCGCATAGCCCTGCGAGCCAAGCGAGGTAGTATCATTGTGGGCAGTCGACTTGAAGACACGCGCAATACCAAAGTCGATGAGCTTGATCTGCTCATCCTCAGTCAGCATCACATTCGATGGTTTCAAATCGCGGAAGATGATAGGTGGTCGCCGCGAGTGCAAGTAGTTCAAGACCTCACAGAGCTGCAGGGCCCAACCCATCACGCGCTTCTCATCCAGCGGCCCACCGACCGCACGTTGCACCTTGTCCAGAGTCTTGCCTTCAATGTACTCCATCACCAGATATGCCTTATTGGCCTCTTCAAAAAAGTCGCTCACATGCGGCAGATTTGGATGATTCAGCGGCACAAGCAGATCAGCCTCGTGCTGAAAATCTTGAAGAGCTTGCACACGCTCCAGTGAACTGAGATGGGTATCACTCATCTCTTTGATGGCAACAACGCGCCGCGCCTGAAAGTGCTCATCAGTTGCCTCGTAGACAGCGCCGAAGCCTCCTGCGCCTAGCAGGCGCACGACGCGATAGCGTCCTCCAACTAGCGCTTGCGGGGATAACGCGCCTGTCATACGCTGAGTGGGGGGAGTAATAGTAGATGTGCTGGACATGTAAGAGGGCGGGCCAGCAACTATTTGCGTCAAATCTACGTTCATAAGAGCATAGCCACAACTGGAGCAGAATGGATTGCTCGCACTATTGACAGCTTTACAGTAAGGGCACGTGACCCAATCTCCAGACTGTTTCATAATTCATTTCTTTCACGCACGACGCTATCACCTTGCAACTATAGCATATAATATTAGCACATGTTTTGTGTTAAGCGAATGTTAAATATATACTCCAACGAAGAAGAGATAATTCAGTAGCTTGCCTGTCCGCCGCACAGATAAGCTGCTAAATTATCTCTTCTCGTTTTTCTTCACTCTCACCGAGACAATGGTGAAATACCCTAAGCAGAACCTGCTCTCGCTACAATCTCAAATGCGATACCAGCCTTAGCCAGAGCCAATGCCTCTTCCCCACCACGCCCAAAGACGAAAGGGTCGCCATCTTTCAGACGCACGACAAGATATCCTTGCCGTGCATACTCGACGACCAGAGCATTAATCTGTTCCTGTTGGGCAGTGTGCTGCCCAGACTCCTTACCCACATACATGAGTACTGCTCTCGGTGATGCTTCTCTAAGTAGTTCCCGACTAATGAGACGATCATAGATCACAACATCAGCCGCGCAAAGGCAGCGTTGACCTGTGAAGGTGCTCAATTCACTATCATGGGTGTCTGCACCGATAAGAAAAACTTTACCGCTGGACCGTTCGCGCCGTAGGGGCCTCGCATCAGGATGTTGAGGACAAATGCACTGCTCACTATCTTCGTCTCTCACTGGGTCACACGTAATGGCTGACATGCATCTCCTCCTTATGAGTTTTCTCTAACCGTTCATCATTCGCTTTTTGATTGCACTTTCTGCTGCCTTCCCTTCAAGCATAAACGCATATAAGTTCTTTGTCAAGATGTTCTTGATAAACTTGACCAACTTTGTCATTTATAGACGAGAAGAAAGGGGTTCCAAGGAACTTCTGAGCACTCTTGGAACCCCTTTCTCCGTAACTACTGCCTAGGTCATGCTAGTCAGTTCCTTGACAAGTTGTGCCACATGGGGAGTGCCCCAGCCGGTAGCTGCATCCCAACCCAGGGTAGCCTTGTAGCCAGCCACACCAGTTACGCCGTTATCGCCAACTGTTATGTCATGATACACTACTGCAGCTTCTTCTTTATCGCTCCCAAGTTTGTAGAGCGCAGGGTTGAGGAAACCCAGTGCATGATGTGCATACTGGTTCGCGTCAGCAATGATAGCGGCCCACTGGGGTGAACCCTCGCTGGTCCCTCCAATGCGGTAGTAGCCAGCCATATTGCCAGGAGCACTCAGATAAATCAAAATAGATGTCCTTGGATCGGCGTTATAGGAGATGTCAGGTACACCGCGATGCCCTTTGAGCAACTGCTGGTCAGCTTCAGGTAAGGTCTGCTTTTGGTAGTCTGGCTCACCGAAGTACTGGCTGATACCGCCACCGGAACCCTCAATTTTCTCAGGTTGATCCCACACGACCTCTGACTGGTAGCTGCCCTTGGTATCAGCAAAGAGACTAGTGCCACCAACCGCTGTCACATAGGGCGAAGATGCTGGATAGCCAACGGTAGGGAAAGGATAGATTTTGCCGTTTACACCAGGATTAGCTGAACCAGAATCACCGGATGAACCAAAAATGGTGATATGTGCCTTAACCGCCTCTCTGTAGAAGTTCTCAAACTGCCCGATGGTGTATTTACCCGCGTTATCGAAAAGGGTGTTTTCGGTAGCGGTCCAGCTTTGGGAGATGATCTGACCGAGGTGCTGGTTGACCACGTACTTCTCCAGGAACAGGAACTCGGGTAGCCCTTGTACTCCCTCTGTCTCTGAGACTGGGCTAGTCATGACCAGCACATTTGCATCAGGTGCAAGGGCATGTGCCCACTCAACATCAAGTGTGGTCTCTGCCGCCCAACCCTGTTGATCGGAGTTGTTGGGATCAAAGGGGACTGTGCCCAATGGGGAAAGGACTGTGAGCCGGGGAGGATCGGGTAAGCCATAACCTTTGTCAAACACCTTCAAATCATTGGCAAGTGTGGGACTACCGAACGAGTCAATAATCACGATAGTTTGCCCCTTACCAGTGAAACCTCTGTCGATGAGAGAGGTAACCCCATACGCGTTACGTATCTCCTGGGGGCTGTAGCAGGGGCGTTGAGTGGCACTAGCACGACACTGAGCATCTGTAGGAGGAATCACCCCTGGCGATACCAACGCACCTTTGGTAGCAAGAGGGCGAACGGAAGCAAAAGACATGTGCTGGCTTTTCACTCCAAGAGCGGCAAGGAAACCTAGCAGCAGTGCAGCAAGCACAAGCAGTCGCAGTGTATTGCGCTGAGATTGCATACTAATAGCATTCAAGTTAAAAAACTCCTTTTGTTAATCATTAGCTTTTAAACGGATTTGCTTTAGCTTATTGTATACGGAAGGTACACAATCAAGCAAAATTTGTCAAGGGGAGAAGGTTGACATATTCTCATAAGGTACCTCTCGCACTTGCCTCATCGGTTATACTAGTGTAGTAGTAGCTAACATATACCCTATCTTTTTTCTATTTTTATCTCAAAGGAGAGCAATTAGCATGAAAAAACTTCTCATAGTCCTGGCAATGCTGAGCCTGGTCACAGTCCTAACTGTGGCATGCGGTAGTAGTGGAGGGGCTGGCAGCAGTAGCAACAGCGGTACTGCTGTCCACATGAACAGTACCAACTTCACCGAGTCATCTGTCACTATTAGCAAGGGGAGCAGTATTAACCTGATCAATGATGCCGCGGTCACACATATCATCAGCAACGGCTCTTGGGTGAACGGAAGCGCCAGGCCAGCCGTAGAACCTGGCGCGCCAATGGTAAATAATTTGCAATTTACTGCCACTGGCGAGAGTCACCCTATTGCCCCGTTCAACACGGCTGGCACCTACCATCTCTACTGCAGCGTTCACCAGAACATGAATCTGACAGTGATTGTGCAATAAGTGTTCCGAAAGAGGGTCTCGTCACATTTCCCGTCGATGGTAGGGGTCCAATTCTATTGTGCCCTGGATTGGCCAGCGGGGCACAATAGAATTGGACCCCTACCAATCTCTCTCTCCTTGACAAAATACATTCTCGAAAAACTGGGCCGTGTAAGTTGATGAAAGAGAAAACAGACTGTACACTCCTCTGCTGTATTTCTACAACGAAAGAAGAGGCATAGGAGATGTACAACCAGATGGGCAGACGCCATCGCGGACCGCTGGTGGGACGAGAAGATGAGCTAAGAACGCTTCGCCAGGTGCTTAAGATCATTGAAGAGATGTCGTGTCAAGAGTCACCGTTACTTCAGGCTCCTGGGTCTGACGATGAGCCAAACTGTCCACATGGGATTTTCCTAGACGGAGAGGCAGGCATCGGGAAAACACGGCTTGCTGAAGAACTGAGCCATGTGGCCCAACAAGGGGGGTGGGTAGTCACCTGGAGTCGGGCCTACCAGCAAGAACAGAGCATCCCCTATCGGCTCTGGATCGAAGTCCTGCGCAGCCTCATTCAGCAGGACGACGGCAAAGGTTGTCCCCGCTATACGCACGTAGCGGTGCAGCTCCTCCAACCGCTCACAACACTGTTGCCCGAATTGGCCGACCTGTTGTCTGCTAATGGCATTTCCTCCTGTGCGCCTCCGGCACAGGAGCCACTGCGGCTCTGGGAAGCTGTGCTTGCCTTGCTCAGAGCGATCAGCATGCCTGGACCCCTGCTGCTTGTCTTCGATGACGTGCATTGGGCTGATGAGAAGAGTTGTGAACTGCTCGGCTATCTTCTGCGCCGACTTGCAGGCTCGCGTGTGCTAGTGGTAGGAACTTACCGTCAACACGAGCTTAGAACATATCCTTTCCACCCCTTGCTTGACCATTTGCAACGCGAACACCTAGTACACATCGTACATCTGCACTCACTCACCGATGAACAGATTGGTCTGCTTGTCTCTCGTCTTCCCCACCGCCCCTCAGAGTTACTAGTGCAGCGCATCCAGACGCAAGCTGCGGGCAATCCCTTCTTTGCCGAAGAGTTGGCTCACAGCACGACAGCGCTCTCCACTTCTGCATTGCCCACAACCATCGCTGCCGTGCTCCAAGTGCGTTTGGCACGCCTCTCTCCTGCCTGCCAGCGCCTACTGAGCAAGGCTGCCGTACTAGGAGGCTCCTTCGAGCTGTCAGTGATCTATGCACTGGAAACGAGCACATCGAGCAATTCGCGCTCTGGTGAGGGCCACTACAGCACCACCAACGAGACCGTGCTCGAACTGTTAGAAGAGGCGCTGCAATCAGGCATACTCATCGAAGCGGGGCTTGGCACACGAGCCAGCTACTCCTTCTGGCACCCACTCATGGTCAGCCATCTCTACGAGAGTCTCTCCGCTGCCCGCCGTGCCAAGATACACCGCCACGTGGCAGAAGTCTTGCGACAGGTCTCCGCTGACCGCCAGGAAGAGCAAGCAGCCATCATCACCAACCACCTTGTCAAAGGCGGAGCCAACGAGCAAGACATTGCCCACTGCGCCGAACTGGCCGCAGACAGGGCCTATCGCCTGGCGGCCTATCCCGACGCAGAGAAGTATTATAAGATTGCAGTGGAGCATATAGGGATGGTAAGGGGACGGGATGAACTGTTACACCTATCGTATGCTTTAGAGCGACTGGCAGAAAGCGTGACGATACAGGGGAAAAACGAGGACGCACGACACTGCTACGAGCAGGTTCTAGAGGTACGTAGCCAGTTACCACTTTCTGTCTCAACCGATGAACACCTCCAGGAAGCGCAAATCAACGCTTTACTGTGGGGTGAAATTGGCAAAACCTGGTATGATGTTGGTAACACAGTAAAAGCCAGAGAGTATTATCAGCGCGGTGAGCATGTCTTGCAGAAAGCTGGACTAGCATCAGGTTTCGCTTGGGCGAGGTTGCGCTTCCAGCAGAGTTACACCTATTGGCGTGAGGGCAACTATGAAGATGCATATGCGAAAGCGCAAGAAGCACGAGCTTTCTTTGAGCAGGCAAATGAGCAGCAGAAGCAGAAACCGGATTGGCCTTCCCCTACAACAGCGACCAGGCGCGTCCTGCTAGGCGATCCCGTTGACCTTGGGCGCACCTACATGTTGCTTGGGCTTACTGCTAGTGCTGCGGGTCGATGTACGAAGGCGTTAGCCCATCTGACTGCCGCATTAACAACATACGAGCAATACGACCGCCAGCGTGAGATGGCCATTGTCTACTGTAACATCGGCGACCTGTATCTAAGAACAGCAGAATACGTTCTGGCCCAGGACGCCCTTCACCACGCCTTACACATCGCTGAAAAGACTGGGGAGATGCCGCTCGTAGCTGTGACGTTAACAAACCTTGGGGTGTCAGCAACGCGCACTGGCAACTTACCGCAGGCTCAAGAGTGGCTCAAACGCGGACTGGCATTGGCGGAGCATATGAATAATCCCATTTATATGAGCTTATTGTATACTTGGTCAGCGCACGTTCTACAAGAGCAAGGCAGACTTGCCGAGGCGGCTCTACGTATCCACCAAGCCTTAACAACGAGCCGTGCGATGCGTGTCGTTCCTCACATTGGTTTTGCCCTGCTCGCCCTGGGCAGCTTGCGCGTCACGCAAGCGATGGTAACTGATGAGGCGAATATGACAGATACGCACGAAAAGAAAAGGTACCTTCTCAAGCGTGCCAGGAAGACAGTAGAGCGGCTGCTTCTCCTAGAAGGACTAGAGGCAGAGACACGCACCGAGGGACATCTCATGCTTGCTCAGATCATGTTACTGCTTGGTGAAGCAGAGATGGCCCAACAACAGGCGTCGCACACACTAGCAGAGGCACAACGCTACCAGTTGAACTGGCTCATTGCCCGCACCCACCAGTTGATGGGGCGTATTCTGGCAGTCCTGGATCAACAAGAGCAGGCAAGCGCGTCTTTTGAACTGGCCCTCGCCATGTTTCGTACAAGCAATATGCGCTTAGAGTATGCGCGTACATTGCAGTATTATGGGCATATGTTGCTGCAACGGCATGCCGGAGAAGACCAAGAGCACAGCATCTATCAACAAGGAATGATGCACCTCCACGAGGCTCGCGGGATCTTTCTTGCATGTGAAGCGGCGCTCGATCTCAACAGGATAAACGTTCTCTTGACGAGACTTCGGTAAGGGCACGATAATCGGCTTCTTCTGGCTCTTGCATGACCCCTCAAATCGTCATGGACATTTTTCATAGTGTATAGTATGATAAAACGCGTTGGAATAAAAGTTTGGGTTCAAACGGTCTTAAAGAAGGAGGGTGAAATGGCAGGAGAAACATTGACTGTTGCCGTTCTCGGCGCAGGCAATATTGGTGGAACGTTGGGCAAAAAGTGGAGTACGGCGGGGCATCAGGTGCGTTTCGGCGTCAATGATCCAAGCGGGAAGAATGCACAGTCAATACGTGCTGAGCTTGGCAATCGGGCAGTGATTGGCACGACCAGGGATGCCTTGCAGGACAATCCCGATGTTGTGCTGGTCTCGCTTCCAGGAGGGGCCATCGAGCAAACAGCTCAAGAATATGCCGCCCAACTCAATGGGCGCATTATTATCGACGCGGCAAATCGCATGGGTGAGGATTCGATGCACAATCTGGCCCATTTTCAGCAGCATGCCCCACAGGCTCAGTTGTACCGGGCCTTTAATTCGCTGGGCTGGGAAAACTACGCGGAACCAGATTTCGATGGCATCCGAGCTGATCTCTTTTACTGTGGACCTGATGGAGAGGCGCGGACAAAAGTCGAGCAACTGATCTCCGATGTTGGTTTGCGCCCGGTGTACCTGGGTGGGAATGAGCAAATGGGGCTGCTGGATTCTATTGCGTCTCTCTGGTTCACCCTGGCGATTGGACAGAAAAAAGGTCGCCATCTTGCATTTAAAGTGTTGGGTTTGTAGTTCGCACGTGAAGCGGCGCTCGATCTCAACAGGATAAACATTCTCTTGACGAGACTTCGCCGATAACACCTCCATTTGCACCAAACTCGGTAGGGGCCCGATTTATCGTGCCCATCTCTTGGGCGTGGTAAATCGTGCCCTCTACCAGAAAAACACGCAACTAATTTTCAGCATGCATTATCGTGCCTTGTAGAGGCCCTCATTCATAACCTCTAATCATAATGCGACATCTCACACTATCCTTTCCAGTTCACACTACACAAATCAGCACACAATTCGAGCACAGGGTCATGTTCATATGGACGTCCGCTCTAGTTTACGTCTTGATGACATGATGTATACGTGTCATTTTAATAACCGCCATACGTAAAGTCAGGCGAGAGCCAGCTTGTTGCCCAATGCAACGTATTAAAGTGTGTAACGGTAGAGAAGATAACAGCGCTGATAACCAGAACAGTCAAAAGAGCAAGCACTAGGAGGAGAACCATTTGCTGTTTGCTGAGAGCGAGACCCATGTGTAGTACTTCCTTTCGTGCGGTGGGCACTGCTTCCGGTAGCAAAGCCAATTGACAATTAATTGGATTGTACGCCGGACACCTATCAAGAGACACAACATCAAAACGGTTACTGTGGCATGGCAAGGGTAAGCCTTGCCAGTGCCTAGCTCTGGGACGGAACGCTGACAGCCCCGGCGGCTACCATGCCCTACTTAGTCTGTGAGTAAAATATACATGAGGAGACGCGCATGTATGACAAAATTTACATGCTTTCCCCTGTATGCTCCAAGTGAAGCTTGCACGCTACACGTCATAGGCGAGAACAGCGGTCCTAAAAGGAAGGGACAGACATCTCACAATTTATTGGCCATACCAGGCCGAGATGCACATCCCAAATTTTGTGGATGTTATGATGTTATAGAGGCAACAACCTGAGAGCACGAAAAAGAGGCACGGAAGCGTGCCTCTTTTTCGTGCTCTCAGGTTATTTTTGCTTTGTCACGGTTCGTGCGTAATTAGACAGCTCACGCTCAACCAGTTGCAGATCAAGTGATGCGTTACATTCTTTGAACATCTGGCGTGCTTCCTGCAAATATCCCAATCCTCGTTGATACTCCTTTCCTTCTACACCATCTTGTCGTATTAAGAACATACCATATTGCTGCAGAGTACGAGCATGGTCTAGACGCATACCACTCTTGCGGAACATCTGTAGTGCCTGCTCAAACTGCTGCTTAGCTTCTCCCTGATTCCCACGCACTGCATAAATAATTCCCAATAGGCGCTGTGCTCGTGCTGCTAACGCTGCCAGCTCAAACCCTTGTGCCTGCTCCAATGTATGCATAGCTTGTTGTTGTGCAAGCTCGGCATTGTCCATAAGCTGCTCAACTTGCGCGAGTAACAGTTGTCCCTTGGTTCTAGTTTCCGCTTCTAATTCTTGTAATCCAAGCGCACGCTGTAAAGTACTTCTAGCTCGCTTGAGTAAATGTGTGCGCGTCTTATCTTGCTTATCAGAAATCGTCAATGCTTGCGTAATTCGCATGTCACCCAAAGATACTAGGGCAAAACCAATACGGGGAGAGATGCGCATACTTCGCCCAACTGATAATCCTTGTGCCAAATGTTTCGTTGCTTCAGAGAACTTACTTCGGTTTTGTAAGACAGTAGCTAAGGCGGCATTCCACAAGCTCATATACACAGGATTGTTCATGCGCTCTGCTAGCATAAGGCTCTGCCTAAACCAGTCTTCAGCCTCTATCAAATTTCCATTGCGCATTGATAGCACACCCAGATTACCAAATATTACAGATATAAGTGGAATTTCACCAATCTTCTCAGCAAGGCTAAGAGAGCGACGAAGGGCAGACTGAGCCAATATATGTTCAGCTCTTCTTAAGTAAACATCACCGAGGTTACAACAAACAATAGCAATCTCTCTCTGACGATCATGCTGTTCATAAGACGTTAATGCCGCATTCAGATGAGTTAATGCTTCTGTGCATCGGCCTGCTTCGTCAGCGATGAGTCCAAGCAGAGCATACGTGCGACCAAGATCAATCGGATCTCCTCTAAGAATGCGCCTTACAGGAGTTGAAAGAGAAAGCAGTTTTGGGTTTTGGTTCTGCTGTCCAAACGCCTGCTCAAATAATGTGCGTGCTTCTTGAGCCTTACGATATGCTTCCCCGTAGTTGCCTTCCCGCCAATAGGTATGACTCTCATGGAGCCGCAATCTTGCCCAAACAAAGCCCGCTACAACACCAGCTCCCTGCAAGATTTGCTCACTGCGTTGATAATACTCTCTGGCCTTTGCGGTATTACCAACATCATACCAAGTTTTGCCAATTTCACCCCATAGTAAAGCGTTGATTTGTGCTTCCTGGAGGTGCTCATCGGTTGAGGCAGGAGGAGGTAATTGGCTACGTACCTCTAGAATCTGCTCGTAGAAGCGGCGGGCATCCTCGTCTTTCCCCTGAATTGTCACACTTTCCGCTAATCGCTCCAAAACATATGATAGACGCAACAACTCATCCCTTTCCTTCACCGTGCCAATGTGTTCTACCGTGATCTTGTAATACTTCTCCGCGTCAGGATAAGCCGGCAGCCCGTAAGCCCAATCCCCTGCCATTTCGGCGTAGTGGGCGATGTCTTGGTCGTTGGCACCGCCGAGGAGGTGGTGGTGGGTGATGCTGGCGGCGGCTTCTTCTTGGTGTGTGGCGTGGGCATGGCGCAGGACGTCAGCGGCACGGCGGTGGAGGCTGGCACGACGGGCGGCGGAGAGTCCTTCGTAGAGGTGGCTGACGAGTAGGGGATGCCAGAAGTGGTAGGTGATGCGTGTGCCGGTGCCTTCTTCGGTGAGCATGCCGGATTGGAGGGCCTCTTCGATGAGGTCCAGTACGGTGTCTTCGTCGAGGTTCTGTGCGCCTGCGCCCAAGGTGCTGTGCTCCATGGCGTAGATGATGGGGAAGGGGAAGGAGCCTCCGAGCACTGCTGCTTTGCTGAGTAGGCGGTGGCAGGCGGGTGAGAGGCGTGCCAGGCGCAGGTCGAGTACGGCGGTAATGGTTTCGGGTAGGTGCGGGATGACGTCGTCGAGGGTGGCGGGGGGCACAATGAATTGGGCCCCCGGGTCGAGGTCAGTTTGCGAACTGTTATTATGAGATGTGTTCGCATTGGCAGAGGGCACAATGAATTGGGCCTGTACCGAATCGAGATCATTTTGGGCACGTACCGGGTCGATGACGCGGGCGAGTTCTTCGGCGAAGAAGGGGTTGCCGGCGGCGCGGGCGCGGATATGTGGGACGAGGGGCGCGGGTAGGTGCGGCATGGCGGCGATGAGGGCGGCGATGTGCTCGTCGCTGAGCAGTTCGACTTGCATGGTGGTCATGGCGTGCTCACGCTGCAGGTCAGTGAGGAGGGGACGTAGCGGGTGGTCGGTAGGCAGCTCACGGTCGCGGCAGGTGCCGATGATGAGGATGGGGTAACCTTGTGTACGGCGAGCAAGGTAGGCCAGCAGCTCGCAACTGCTGCTGTCTGACCACTGCAAGTCGTCGAGCACGATGAGCAGAGGTGTGCCCTCGCTGATGGTGGTGAGCAGTTCGCGAGCGGCTTCCCATAAGCGCAGTTGTTCGTGCTCTGGCGGTTGTGCATTCTGGAAGGAGACTTCGGGCAGTATGCTCTGTAGTTCGGGCAGTAGTGCTGCAAGCGGCTGGAAGATCAAGGGGCGCTGCATCATCTGCGGCGGCACGTACATGGGTGTGCCAGGCGGATAGGTCGCGGCACCAACACCACGCCCCTGCGACATCGCCTTGCGTAGTATTTCGACCCACAGGCGATAGGGAATGCTGCCTTCTTGCGCGTAGACGCGGCTCCAGGCCACGGCCCAGCCGCGCCGTTTAGCCTCGCGCCCCATCTCCTCTGCCAGGCGAGTCTTGCCGATGCCCACGTCGCCCATCAGCAGTAGGGCTTGCGGGCGACGCTGCACGTCGAAGGGTTGAGCTGCCAGGCGTTTCTGGCCAGGGAGTTTGAATTTGGCGCTGCGTTCGGTTTCGCTGAGCATACCGTAGAGCAGGTTGAGTTCATCTGCGCGGCCTACCAGCTTGCTCTGATGGGTACGACCGATTTGGAGGGTGTTGGACGGGGGCACAATGAATTGGGCCCCTACCAGGTTGGGGGCGAATTGCGACCCGATGGGGTTGGTGCTGGATCGGGTTCCAGAGGGGGAGGAGGCGGTTGGAGTGGTGGG
>JAFAXQ010000281.1 GCA_019240835.1 Ktedonobacteraceae bacterium | reverse complement strand
GCGTTGCTGGTACAGAATTAGCTCTCATCAGAATCAAAACAACATCTCTGTTTTCAGCTAGGTAAAGGGAAAAGGCCGCATGTCATGCTCTCCTATCCATTATGGCTAATAGCTGCATAGCTTGCCTTATTGACAGACGCACCGATGTCATGGCATACTTGAGTATAAGCTTTGTTGCCCTCCTCTCTGTTATCCCAATAGAACAATAGAGGATTGAGAACTGAAAAATCATCCGGAGCTGAAAATCCTTTTTTCAGCAGTAAATCGGGAGGAAACAATGCTTGAGAGTATTGCTGTGGTCTCCGAGTGGCAAAAAGAGCGAGACGCCATTCTTGACCTATTTCTCCAGGGAAAAATAAACCTTGGGGGACTGTTACGGACCATGCGAGAAGCCAAGAGATGGACACTGGAACAACAGGGGAAACTCTATGGGTATTACTTGCGAGTCAAACCGATGAGTCCACGAACGATAGAGCGCATGGAACGGACCAACGAAATCCCCAAAAGCCCAAGGCGGCGCTATATCTTAGCCACCTTGCTTGATATTCCTGTGGCCTACTTTGGCCTGATGACACTTGAAAGTTTTGCCCAATCACGCCAGGCAAGCCAGACAGGAGCGACAGCTTCAGTCTGGATGTCCACACAGGGCAATGTCGATCTCGTGGAGTGTCGCAGAGCGCTGAAGTTCTATTGGCAGCAGCAGCAGGCCATCAGCGCGTATGCTTTCCGCAGCGAAATCGTCAATTGGATGAACTATCTACACAGCAACGTGCTCTACGTGGATGGAAAACAACAACAAGAGATGATGCGCCTGCTCTGTTATTATCAACAACTGCTGGCTCGGATTGCCTCAGATTGTGGAGCGTTTCGCACGGCGATGGAGCACATGAACAAGGCGTACAAATTGGCGAAGCTGCTCAGGCAAAAAGAATTACAGGCCATTGTGCTACGCCGCCGCGCCTACCTCTCTTTTGAGAACTGGGCTTTTGCGGCTCCCATCCCTGATTTTGACACAGCCCTCTCGCTGCAAGCTGCATTGTCCTCAGCTCTCAAAGGAGCTATCTTGCTTAGCGTCGGTCATGGACACGCCCACACAGCACAATCGAGCCAGGAGGTGACCCAGGCACGTAATTGGACAGGCCAAGCAGAGCAAGTGATAGAAGCAGGCGAGGTGGAAGAAGAGGAGTATTTTCTGAAGTTTGATGCCGTCAGGTATCATCTGCACTATGCAGCGGCTCTTATGGGGTCACCCCTCAAACAATTACGCCAACCTGATAGCCGCTTGGAGCATCTGCGCTGGGTGCGCAAACACACTTCTGCCGAGCGAGAATGCCTCGATATCAATGGGGAACTGCTCAAAGCGCAAGCATGGTTGGACGAAGGCTACTATCCTGATGCAACCAAGCTCGCTAGAAAGATACTTCTGGTCATCAAGGAGCACAAACTAGTAGTAGGATTTATGCGTATCGAAGCCCTATATCAGAGCCTCAAAGATACCAATTATGGCAGGAGCGTTGAAGTGGCGCAGCTCGGAATGGACCTCATGATAGCACGCTACCCTGAGATCTTCACGTAATTTCATAGAACAATTCAATTTCCTATTGAAAGGAGTAGAGCATCTTGATCGCTCAACTTCAACAAGATGACGAGTCCGTCTACCCACATGGTATCCCCATGACGCAAGAAGCATTTGAAAGCTTGATTGCCGTTGAAAGCCCCTATCGCTATGAACTGATCAATGGCTTGGTCTACGATATGACTGGCTCAAGCCCAGAACACAGTGCGATTGCTTCCAACATTGAGGGCATTTTTCGTGAGCACCTGGGTAACCGTGGCCCATGCCGCGCCCATCGAGAACAGTATGTCAGAATTCCAGGTAAACCGCCCGTCGTCCCAGATGTGGTTGTCACCTGTGATCGGGCAGATTGGGACAAGAACAAGCGACTCAAGCCTTTTAAAATTCAATCACCGCTTATTGTTGTTGAAGTCCTCTCACCGAGCACCGAAAAATACGATAGAGCAGAGAAATTCGACCGTTATCAGCGTTGTCCGACGCTTGAGGTCTACATCCTAGTTAGCCAAGACGAGCAGCATATCGAGGCGTACCGGCGTACGACAGACTGGAAGCAAGAATGCTTCTCAGCGGGTCAGAGCATCAAACTTGAGCAACTCAATCTGAAACTCCCGCTTGCATCAATCTACGAGGGTGTGCTTTAGGTACATCAAGAGCTATCTCTTACAGATGATCTGCTCGTTCACTTAGCAACTACGGCGTTACGCCCAGGTCTTTGCGAATAAACAGTCCCATATCGTACGTTCCGTCGGTACTGCCAATCGCTCTACGCTGCCACCACCACTGCCAGATGTGCTGTGCAGCCAGGCCTAGATCAAAGGTGGCATGGGGGGGTGGATTATCTCCATAGCTGAGCCAGAGCAGGGGACCGACACCTGGCCACGTCTGCTGTCCATCGCATGTGTTTTGCGTACTCGGTACACAAATAGGTGGCTTGTAGCCCTCGTCCCACCATGTGCGCATATGATACTGGTGGAACGCATAAGTTGCCGGAGTTTTGCGCATCGGGGTTGCGTACTGAGCTTCAGCCTGGTAAAGATTGTCCTGACCAGTGATAATCACCGCAACGTTTTTCGCTGTGGATGGGCAACCGGTAGGATAATCAAAACAGACGTATGTATAGTCACGCAAATACCAGGCGAAAGGCCAGGTAGCATCGTTCATCAGCCCAATAGGCATGAGATGCTTTCCTCCGTATACCTTCTGGTCGATCTCATCCACCTTGGCCATGACGGTGTCCACATCCGTCGTCGTTTGCACGTACACCATCATTTCGTGGGGGCCATCAGCGGCATGGACATACGAGACTTCGTACATATTATGTACTGTCGGCAGCAGGAGCAGGATCGCCAGTACAAAGCCAACAGCAGCCGAACCTCCAGATAACACGCCTACTCGGCGTCGTGTTGTAGAGGGTAACAGCGCTGCAGCACTGGCATTATCATTCACTACCTTAGAGCGGGCGAACCAATCTTTTACCACATTGATAAGCAACACGACGACAGGTTCAAGTCCAACGGCAGCCAGCAGCAGCATAGGCAAGGTCATGTGTATCATCAGCCAAGGCATCTTTTCTGCTGCCCACGAATAGATGGCGACGTTGCCAATAAACCAGTAGACGAGGAAGAGACGGAAGCGTGTGGGTCTGACGATGCTGTGAATGATACCAACGATGCCGAATACCACGCCGACCTGCTCATACAAGGGGATCAGTAGCAGGTAGTAGTACCAGGGCTGCCCGCCGCGCGCCACCTGTTGTTGCTGCAGCCAGTAGTAAATGCCCTGCCAAATACCATCACCGATACCACCACGAATATTGGTAAAGACAACCGTAAATAGCAGCAGAAATATGGTCCAACCACAAAGGAGGGCGAAGAACCAGTACGCCCAAGGCATCGTAAAGATAGTATCGAGTAATGGTTGCTTGTGCGGATCAATATATTTAGCAACGCCATGTCGACCCGCTGGTGGCATCTTGCCAAGCATTTCGCGTGCCAAGATGCTCAAGACATACACACCAAGGATAATACCAACCCACGGCACGATAGCTACTGTATATCCTTTGAGATTCTGCACGTAGTTATCGGCTAGCGCTGTATTCTTGGGATCGGCTATGTAGATTGACAGATTCCTCATCCAGCCAAATACTACTTTAGCGATTAGCGCTAGTATGAGAAAGTAAGCCAGCACGAGCAGCGGTGCGCCTGTCCGTGGCAGCAGCCTTGCAAAAGAGGTATCTGAGTACGCACTCGAACGGACGAACCATTTTACACCGATCTCCCATACCAACAAAGCACCCAAGAAACTCCCGAAGACAGCGATACTGAGGAACGTCGCCTCCTTGGTGGCATAGGAGAGCGAGAAGGCAGCCGCCGCCATGATGATCCAACGCGCCTTGCGGTCACGCACATAACGAGCAACAGCTACGATCATGAGCAGCGTGAAGCAGGCCATATAGATATCCTCGCGTGCAAAGCGCGAAAAGTAGACCATACTGGGTGAGACAGCGAGCAGCAAAGAGGCGAGCCAAGCGCCAACTTTGCCAAGGTAGTCGCGCAGGAAGAACGGAAGGCCCACGATCACCGTACCGAGCGTAGCAGCAACGATACGTACAGTAAATGTATTCACGCCATTGTCATAAACACCCAGCCACTGACTGATTTGGTAGACAAGCGCAATGGCATGGAACTGGAACGGCCCGTGAAGCAAAGGGTCGTAGTGGTAACACACCGCCCCTGGATTAAAACAGCCAGCCCAGTTCTCTAAATTGTGCATGAGCTGCAGCGAAAAATAGGCGTGAAGGCTCTCATCGTGATGTAAGGGTTTATCACCGAGTCCCCAGAAACGCAACACGGTCCCCAGCAGAAATACAATCCCGAAAGGTAGCCAATTTAGCACTTGTTCTCGCGTTGGACGCGAGAAGCCAAATCGCTGTGGCTCTACCACCACTTCGTCCTCATATGGCACAAAGTCAACCGCGAAAGGCTCTTTCTCATCTACTTCTTCTCCAGCTATTTCAGTACTATTTGTTCTTCCCTCAGCAGATGTTGAACTTATATCTCCACGCGTTTCGTAACCCTTCAAAGAATGTCTCCTTGCTCAGGCCTCAGCCGACCGAATAAATAGTTACACCATTAGCATTATAAACAATATGCATAAAGGTGTTAAAACGATGCAAGTTCGCTGCAGGATACGTTTGATACTCTAGTGGTCCAATGTAGAGATAGTGAGCCTGGTAATGTGCCATCACAGATAAAACCACTGTGGGGTTAGCGTTGGTGTAGATCGTATCGATATCATTTTTGCGCCGTCCGAACTCATCGGCATGTGTACCAATGTTGAGCCAGTTGACACGCCATTGATATTCATGGCCAAGCCAGTTCATCGGTGAAGGTAAGCCAGTGAATACTGAGATACGACCATAATCGCTATAGTCGGGTCCATTTGCCTCTACGATAACGGGATCACCGCCCACGTGAGCGTTTAGCCAGCGAATAGCTTGATAGTCGCCCGCACTGCTGGGAGTGGACTGCAGATATGTCATGCCATCAAGACTGTTCGTGCGCTGCCACTCATAACGATGTGTCTGCACGTCCAAACGCTCGTAGCGTGTATAAGGTGCTACAAGTGGATATACCATACCAGCTAGCAACAATATGAGCAAACCAGCACCCCATACCCCTTCTACACCTCGTTGCAGCAGACGTTGTTTCGTAGTTGCTGTTCTTAGAGGCTGGAAGCTTTCTATGATGAAGTAGAGACCCGCACCCGAGCTAATAGAGAGCAACGCCCACGCCTGAAAGTAGAACTTGAAAATGGTATTCATGCGTGGATAGTTGTCTGCAAATACATCTTTCAGAAAGAATACTTCACAGCCTGCCACAAGAGCAAAGGCGACAGCGCCCAGCAAAAGCGTAAATGCGTGTGAGCGGTCCCCAATTGTGTAAAACAACACTGCTACAGCTAGTACCGCAATGCCGCAAGCCACAAGCAGTGTTGCGCTATTGGGTACAAACAGCAGGACAGCAAGCCACAACACAGCAAAGAACAGTATACTTAACAGAACTACACGCGTAGGCCATTGAGCAGGTTGTGTACTAGCCGCTACCTTTGACAGCGCAAATAAAGGGCGCTTCGATACACTTGCCAGCAACAACGAGATAAAAACGAAGGCAAAGAGTCCATAGATGAGTATCTCGTTGGGCAGCGGCGAACGATCAGCCGCCCCCACTATACCCAGCCCCTGCGATGGCGAGACGAAGTTGAGATAGAAAGGTATATATAGGAAAAACGACAGAGCTATTAAACTTGCCCCCGCTAGGAAGATATCCAGCGCCAACTCTAGACAGAGGTGTGAACCGTATGCCAGCCATTGTTGCAAAGCAATGCACACGAGTGCGATACCCGCATAGGTTGGGAAATCCCAACCGTTCATGGTAAAGAGACTGCCAAGCACCAGCGCAGTAGTTCCCAGCGTCAAAACAAGACGCCAGCCACGCCCATAGACGAAGAACCCCTTCCCTTCCGGCTCTAGAAATAAGTTGAATGCCAGCCCTATAGCAAGAATGGTAAATGCTAAGGCCAGTACATGAGCATGAAAACACGAGAGCAGAAAGCTGAACGCCGGAAACTCATTGATTGTTTTGTCGATCACCCGCGAAGGCGCAAACCAATCGTACTGTGCTATGTCGCCATGAACTCTCCACCATTGTTGAGTTGCTGCTAGGTTGCCCAGTATAAGTGCCATCACAAAGGTAACCAGGCCATATGGTACAACAGGTACCAACGATGGGTGAACCTTGTCGGGTCTCTCAACATGAGTCTGTGTCCTGACACAGGAGCGCAAGTAACGTGCCCAGGCCAGTATATTGCACGTCACCCCGAAAAGATTCACAGCCGTCAAGCCAAAAAACAGGCATATACCCGTGTTAAAAGCGATAGAGGGAGACTGTCCTAGCAGCTTCGCTAATGTGGCTATAGTGAAATGTGCATAGTAATAATAGTTAATCGCATAGCCGGAGAACCACATATCATTTGGAGGAAAGTGCTGGCTACGCATAATTGCCGCAAGAAAACCCTCATCCATGAACATTTCGAATGAGCGAATATCTGGCAGGTACGAACGCAGGTACCCGAGCAAAAAGACCATGCCTAGAAATACTGTCTCTGTAATAACGATATAAGGCATATTGACGCGCATAACCTTTACAATGGTGCGCCAGGTACGTATGAAGCCGACAAGGTTGAGCGCAAGTACCAGCAAAGCCACGCTCAGGATGAATACGCGACTGAACAGCAAGAAGTGTAGATACATCAGGGGAAGCCACACACAAAAAGCAAGTAAGGCCACGCCAACAGCTTTGCTGAGTGCATACCCTCTATCTGCTAAATTATGCAATACTGTTACCGTGAGCGGTAAGCACAGTAAGCTCAGTACTTCGACCAAGGCCCACATCTGCAATAATTCAAACATAGCCTCTCTCTGAGGAGATAAATATCACTGACAAGCACGTTTAAGATACAACATTTTTACAAGCATACGATTCTTCATAGTACTACAAACGTATTGCTAGCTCTTGTAGTTCCTTTTTGTGGTACTCGTAGGCAAAATATCTTCACTGCACTCCCTGCAACAACTTGCGCAGCAACTGCTCCGATGTATAAGGATAGGGATCTTCGCGTACGAAAATGCGTACTGTGGGGCGATCGAAGACAGAATAGCTCTCGTCGGCACCGCTATCGTCCAACATGATACCAAACAGATGAGGATGATTCTCAAAGTGTGCCGCCAAGTGAAAGCCGAGTTGCCCGCCGAAGAGCAACTGATAGTAGCGTATCGTCAAAGGATAGCGTAATGGCAAGCGTGGAATAGACTTATCAAGGCGATCTGATGCCATCGTAATGGCATTTAGCGTGGGCAAAAGAGTGGCAAGTTGACGTGCCTTGGCAAGGGTATCGTCCCCGTACAAATCCAGACCTGTTGCAGGTTGCCTATTAGCATCAAAATAGGTTGCTTGCATAAATTCACTAGGGTCATGACCATCAACAGCCACAGGAAGCGGGTCGTCCCATTGCTCGTAGGTCAACACACTTCCACGCGCAAGATGACTGTACATCCAGCGCGATGCTTGAACACGTGTATTTGGTGTACTATAGACATTCAGCAAGGCTAAGCCCTGAAAGATCGTGCCCGCAAGCACAAGTGCAATGATCCATGATGCAGGGTTTTTTACAAATATCGTAGGGGCGACCCTTGCGGTCGCCCTGGTGGCTCCGTCCCAGCAATAGTGTGCAAAAGCAACCAACCCCGAGGCTGCCATCAGCGTCAAAAAGGGATAGACTGGCAGCATGTAGCGCATAAACTTGACATAGAAACTACCCGTTATCGCTCCATACACGACGACCCAGCAGAGAAGCACTGCCCATAGACCAGCTTCGCGCCGCCAAGCCCGCCAGAGCAACCACACCAAGCCGACACACGCGGCAAGCGCTAAGAATACTCCCAAGCCCCACAGCAGCATATTCTGCGCCTCGTACAGATATGGAATTGTGCCAGCAAATTGGCGCACATAGGGCAAGTCTAACATGCCGCGTGCCAAGTTCCCCTGCTCAGAGACCTGTTGCACAAAGTTGGGCAGATCCAGCAGTGCATACGGTTCAGCCACAAGAAACACAAAAATTGTCGCCGCCGCCGCAAGCACTAGAGAGCCAAATGCAGAAAAGAAATCACGTCGATACCAGCGTAGGAGAGCAGCAACAAGTAGAGGCACGGCAAGCGGTGCTGCACTAAACTTTGTAGCAAGACCAAGTCCATAGCCCAGACCTATAACCAGAGCAAAGCGTAGAGGACGATTCGTATTGACCAGCGCGACGCAACCAAGCACGGTCAAAGTGACGAAAAACAGCAGCATAGTATCAACGGCGTAGAAGTGTGACAACTGCAATTGAAACGGGATGAAGGCAACAAGAGCCGCTGCGAGCAATGCTACGTACCAGCAGAAGCGGTCTCCTGCCGCATCGTCACGCATAAGCAACAGCCCTAACCAGCCCGTAAGCAAAACTGTGCCGCTATCAAAAATGGCAGAGAGGACACGACCGACAAGGGTAAGATGGGCAAAAGTCCCTAACGTAGGCGAAATATGTACCAGCACGCTACCTAACCAAGCTAGTAAATACAGTGGAAAAGAGCCGTAGGCAAAGAAGTGCGGGTTCAGCGGCGAGCTGATAGGATCGAGGAATTGTGCGAAGCTCTTAGGCCAGGAAAGCGCTGTTACATGAAAGAGAATCTGCCTCTCATCGGGGTGAAAACTGTTCCCCTGATCCCAATCGAGGCCATAGATACGCAACAGAAAACCTAGCAATGCTATGCCCCACAGAGCCAATGGTTGCCAACGAACGATGAGTTTCACAGATGCTTTTTTCTCCGTTGCTCCTTTACTAAACTATGAAAAGGATACACGTACTGCGTAAGAGATGCAAGGGATAAAAGCATATGGCTAGTATCATTGATGTGGGAGAAAAACACAGCAGAAAATCACAACCATAACCAAATCTTTACCTGTTTTCCGCAAAAAACATCCTCTTTACAGTTATATTACTTACCTATCACCTTACTGCTTATACACGTAATGAGCAGGGCAAAGAACCAACTGCAGGCATAATACAACAAAAAGAGACCGAAAAGTATATATATACTTTTACTACGCCTAGCAATAGAGTGGATACTTTTAGCAATGCACCAAACAGAACAGCAGAAAAATGATCATGCTCTTGAGCGAGAGAGCATGAAATTACATCAAACGATGGGGCTGAGAGAAATAGTTGCCTTGGGTGTCGGAGGTACTATTGGGGGGGCAATTTTTATTTTGGTGGGCACAGTGATTCATCAGGCAGGATCACTTGGCTCCCTCCTCTCTTTTGTCCTGGCCTTTCTTGCAGCAGTAATCATCGCGTTGCCCTATGCAGAGCTTTCGTGCCGCTACCCTTTTGCAGGAGGTGGTTATGCCTTTGTGCAAGCAGCGTTGGGACGACACTGGGGCTTTTTGATGGGATGGGTGTATACAGGTTCCTGGCTTTTTATCGGTAGCTACATCATCCTTGGATTTGGTGGATACTTTCATGTCTTATTTGGCACCCAGCCAATTGTTGGCGCGGTCTTACTCATTATAGGCATTACCCTCATCAATCTGACAGGGGGACATCTCTTCGGTCGTGTGCAAAATGTCATTGTACTGCTAGCCGTGGGTACATTGGTGATTTATAGTATTGTCAGTCTCTACGGCGTTGCAATCGGTTTGCACGGTGCTGGTATCTCACGCTTTTCTCCCTTTTTTCCAAATGGGTTCAGCGGCGTCTTAGAAGCTGCACCGCTTGTGTTTCTGGCCCTGTCAGGTTTTGACATGGTGGCAGCGGCGGGTGAGGAGGTTGAGAAACCGCAACGAACCCTTCCTCTGGCAATCCTTCTTACACTGGCAATCGTACTTCTCCTCTATCTGCTTGTCACTGCTGCAACTGCAGGGGTGCTCTCACCC
>JAFAXQ010000226.1 GCA_019240835.1 Ktedonobacteraceae bacterium | reverse complement strand
TCATGGGTCGGCTCGCGCTGCTCATATCGCCGTGTAGGCATGGCTGTTTTTCCCAAGCAAAACCAGAGTCAGACAGGGAGCGCGGGGGAAACGATGGAATGGCCTTGTGTCTATCTTACCCAGTTTTTCGCTTGAGGACAAGATTTTATCGCAAGGGATAGGACAGATATATGTAACCACTCATATCGGTTGGTTTGCCGTGTATATCCGCAGTCCGAAACGGGTACGGTCGTGCTGGCCGCTCCAGCGCTTATCACGTTTGGTATATCCTGACTCCTTAGAAAAAAGGTTGTGAACAGGTGAAGCGAGGTAGCCGGTGATGGTCTTACGGTTCACCCGTATAACCTCTACAATATGACCATGTATCAATATCAGGTCGCCCTTTTGTAGCTGGATCTGATCGGCGGGGAGTCCTCCGGCCTCCTCTAGCTCGGCCTCTAGGCGGGCTATTTCTGCCTCTAAGATGCCCTTGCAGGCTCTGAATTAAGGAAGAGGCCCTCCAGCCGCAAAGTAGATAAGTGCAGCATAGTTTCTATGAGATTGTATATTTCTCATATCGAATCACAACTGATATTCCCAAAATACCAAATATATAAATCCGATACATCCACTCATCAAGGCTACAATGCCAGCTATCCATGAATAATGCCAAAATGCCGTAATAATACCAACACAATCAGAAAGGAGAGTGAGCATCAAAAGAATAAAATATACCCATGTTGAAATTTTAGTGGGTCCTTCAAATTTATCAAGTTTTCTATCCTTATCAATTATAGAGATCAATGTGGCAATTGCTAACTGTGGAACAGCAAAAGCGAAAGCAAATACAGTAATTGTGCTCGTCAGATCAGAAGTTCCTGATGAAATGAATGCTTGTAGGATGACTAGGCTGATAGCCAGCAGCCCGCCAAATACCCACTGATCAACACGAACTTCATTAATGGTAATCACAAATGATACTCCATTCTAAACGCTTTATTTAAGAGACTCTACCCTAAGAAAGAAGACGAATTATTTCCACAATAATCCAAAAAGAGAGTGACAGAGAAAGTGACCTGCTTAGATCCATATTGATAACTGAGCCGAAAACTTTTCTTATCGGTTGAGTTTTGGTCAGAAGTGCCGCGTTATGGGCAGAGTTGACGATCCTAACGGCCCAAAAACTCTGCCGATAATGTAACTGTGCTGCAGTTATCTACTTTGCGGCTACTGAGCCTCTTCCTTAACTCAGAGCCTTGCATCGCTGGCCCTCCTCGCTGGTCGCGTCCTGGTAAAGCTTGTATTGCTTACGCAACTCTTCCAGCCTGCGGGCGATTGCGCCGGGGTTGTGCTTGCGCTCCTGCTGCTCTAGACTGGCCTCTGCGCGGTCTTGTAGGCGCTGGGCCTTCTTGCCCTCCTCTATGGTTTTCTGCATATTGCGTGTAATCTTGTCGAGGTCGCGGCGGTGGCGGCGCTCGGAGTGGTGCCCGACGAGTATCGGCTGACCGAACGGGATCATATTCGCTATGCTGTCGGCCTTCTGCCTGGCTGCTGCTGCTCGCCCGGCTGCCTTGTCGGCGCGGTCCTGGTAGTGCTCGGTGCGGTCCGGCGCGTAGTCCACTTCTCCGCCTTCCTCGTACTGGTAGCCGGGTAGCTCCGGCAAGGGGGTAAGTAGCCCCTGATGACGCCATTGGACAACCGGGCCAATAAAGCGCCATCCTGCCGCCTTCAACCTGGCGCGCGTTTCGGCGTCGGGCTTGCCTGGAAACGCTAACCAGTGCATAGCCGCGTCTGGCTCGTAGTAGTGGATAACGGTTAACATGCGCTTTGCTCCTTCCTGGCCCTGGTGCGGCGGCCTGTGGTCTTTTTATACTCTTTGAGCTTGTGATACATGATATTGAAACTATGCCTATTTTGACACTTATACATGTATTCAAGCGTTTTCTCCCAGCTTGTCACATCTTGCACAACTGCCTCTTGATCGCAAAGAGGGCAATTGTGAATGAGCAGATAAAATGGCGGGATTGTGCCAGATAAAATGGCGTAAAACTCATGCCAGTGGGCTTCATAGCAAGGGAGAAACGAGGGAAGCTAGGCCACATAAATTGGCGATGCTTTTTTCACACATGGAACGTGTAAAGTGAGTGCTCGACCTCTGGAAAGAGATTGTCAGATATCCTGCCAGAGAGGCGAACGATCTCCAGCCTCTGGTCATGCAGGCACAAAGGGCGTCCATGCGCCTTCTCGCTTGATCCATCGTGGTCCTGTGTGCGAGCTCCTCGTACGGAGTTTGTCGTGAGTGGGATAGATCAAACGAGTCTTTTTGGGGGTCACTTTCCGTACACATCCACACTTCTCACACTCAACAGAAGCAATCGCCGATTGTGTGAAGCGAGCGACCTCCAAATCGAGGACTAACCCTGATCCGGGACATTTCAGCACGTGCACCTCTCGCGGATCGAAGCCTACCGGGTCGCGGCTTGGCGCACGATCCCCAATGCGTGAGGACGTGGGATGCTTTTCTCTCGTGGACAGGGGCGGGGAAAGGAGCTGCTGTAATTTCTGATGGCTGCTCTCGTTTCCGCTTTCCACTTTTTCCTCACCTAAGCGCGCTTCCATCTCCAGACGAACCCGCTGGCCGGGACTGAGCGCATGGGCTTGAAGCGCCTCTAGTGTTAAGGTCGTACTTCCCTCGGCAAGCCGGGCTGCAACGGTCTCGACCAGCCAATCCCTCAAGATGCCCACACACCCGACGCTCCATTCAACAAACCAACGCCACTCTTTCACGAGGTGTGCAACGTCACAGTCGAGCGGCACATGAGAGAGCAGATACTGCAATGCTCCCACGAACTGAGTGCATTCTTCGCGGGCTTCCAGGTGATAACGAGAAAAGTGAATATCTCGTCCACGTCGTGCCGCTTGTCCATTGAGATTGCGAAAGTCGAACAGATCATAAGGGCCGACGAGAACATGCAAGACGTGCGTGTGGTTGGTCATGCTTTTGAGCCATTCCAATTGGTCAACCGGCCTGAGAGGGAGCTGCACTTGCATCAAATGTTGTGCTTCATCAATGACTACTGCTTTGACCTGTAAGCGCTCGAACGCATACTCGACCGCTTCGCGCATATCCAGCCACTCGACCGCATCGATGTGTTTTCGCCCTGCTCTGGGAGCCAAAGCCAACTGCATCAGGCGGTCTTTCACCGCCGCATGCTCACGCAGCGAACTCAAGACCTGACGGTAGTAGTCCAGGCGCGCATAGACGCCTGTATCCGATGGACGTGCTTCGACCCACACGACCGGGACAATGGCCCGGTTGATCTCTTCAGTCACAAAGCGTTCAGCGATTCGGCGGGTCACGGTTGATTTCCCTACTCCGCTGGGGCCATAGACGAGCAAATGGGTGTAGCCTGCGTGTTCCTCAATCGCCTGCGTCACCTGACGATCTACGTCTTCCAGACGGAGATGCTTGACTTTGATAGCTTTGAATGCTTCTAGACGTGCTCGTGCTTCCGGTGACAGCTTTGCCATTAGCGATACTCCTCAAATTGTGGAATGAGCGAGAGGTCCAGTTCAAAAGGTGGAATCTCGTGGGAGCGGTCGGTCGGTGCAGGCTCGATGGGTGCAAGGGAGTCTCTCCTCTGGCTTCGGCTCGCTTCACGGGCAAAGCGCTCTTCATGATCGCGCTGCTGTTGCAAGAAGACGCGCTCATCGCTCTCCAGTTCTTCCAAAAAGTGGGCCTGAAGCAGCCCATTGACGCTCACCCGAATCTTCCCATGTTGGCGTTGATGCGCTCGCCACTCTTCAAGCAGCAAGTGCCATTCGCGTTCAGTGCGCCCATGCACTTGTGCATAATTGTCCGCCAAACATTCCAGCCATTGGCCTCTCACAAAGACATACACCACCCCCATATCGTAAGGCTCGTAGCGTACTTCCGGCTGGCTCCCAGTCACATCTGGATGGGCAAAGGCAGGATTCCAGTAGCGCAGACCATTGACAGTAATCCCGCGTGATGCAGAGACTTTGGCGCGTCCGGTGTGCGTAGTGGGGCGCGTATGCATCAGAAACTCTTCTGAGTAG
>JAFAXQ010000194.1 GCA_019240835.1 Ktedonobacteraceae bacterium | reverse complement strand
ATACTCAGCGCCAGGTACAGTAACCCTTACACCCAACAACAAAAAATCCCTCTTATCCACGTCTCTACTTGTAGGTCCTCATGCCATTTGTCGGTAATGGGCCACCAGGGATTTCCCATCAGTTTTAGCTTTCATCAGAAAAAGGAGAAACAACTATGCCTGCATTCCCTACACCGGCATTTAGAGGTTATTCTATGTATAGCTCTAAAAATGTACCCCAAGACGTGTGCTGTTCTACATCCGCTACTCCCACCTGCGGCACTGCTAGCTTGTTAAAAGCTCGTATAAGTTCCTTTCACGATGAGGAGTTAGCAGAGGCCACCACTCGCATCAACCAAATCCTAGACGAACTGAAAAAGCATAACCAAGACCCTGAACGAGATCTTGCCCTTCTCTCCGTAGCAGGCAGTGGCTATCTGCTTGCCTGGGTACGGCCCGGTGTCAGCCATGACAGCGATCCCCAAGAGCTGAGAAGAGCACTTGGAATAGAGTAGACTGAGCTATAACCATATGTTGATCCTGTTACCCAATCGGTTCTCGATGCTCAATCCGAAGTGTGGGTTCCCTGGCGACTTCAGTTCAGCACACCAATTGGGTAATTAGGGTCAACCATGATGCCCCACCTTGTTGCTTTGCGAGCTTCCACCTCGTCAGTGAGCATAGCAACGGGTAGGGCGACCGCAAGGGTCGCACCTACGATACACGCTGTGCTGTTGCTGCGCATATAGTAAGGGCTTCAACCTCCGCCAGCCTCTCACAGGAGCACAGTATCGCATGAACAGGAAAGATTTGATCCCCAATGAACGCTTGCGAGCCGCTCGCGAACGTAAGAGGTGGACGCAAGAAGAACTGGCAGCCAGGCTAGAGACCGACTTTGAAACGGTCAGTCGCTGGGAGCGTGGTGAGACGATACCTCGCTCCGACTTCCGCCGCAGACTATGTGATGTTTTCGCTATGCCTGCTGAAGAACTGGGTCTGACCCCAGACCGCAACGAGCCGTTCATCCCGCCTGCTTCGCCGTACCTAGTTCTTGCCTCTTCTCATGCTGACGCAGATCACAAATTGGTGGTGAAGTTGAAGGCGATGCTCAGCGACCGGGGCATCGCTGTGTTGAGTAGCCGCATGCTGCATAGACAAGGCAAAGAGCGCAAGCGCAAAGCGATTCGTGCCGCACAGGGAGTGGTGGTCATTGTTTCCCCTGACGCACGCAGTTCTCGCCACGTGCAGGAGGCCCTTCAGGTCGCCAAGATGTATGAGCGCCCCATCTGTACCATGTGGATTGATGGCGATCACTGGCAGGAGTGTGCTCCCGAAAACGTGGTTATGCTGGACGTCAGGATTGATGCCCGCCAGGGACTGGAGCCTGCTATGCTCGACCAGATCAGTACCCTCTTGCACGTGTCAACTCCGGGATCACCTGCCCCTGCTGCGTCTTCCTCTGGACTGACCCAGCCGCGGCAAGCACCACACCAGCCACGCAATCCCTACAAGGGACTCCATGCCTTCTGTAGTAATGATACACAAGACTTCTTTGGGCGTGATGCGCTCGTCAACGAGCTGCTTACAGCACTAGAGACAGTGCTCGCATCAGATCAACCATCCAGCGCACGGCTCCTAGCTGTTCTTGGACCAAGTGGCTCGGGCAAATCGAGTGTCGTCATGGCCGGTCTACTGCCGCGCCTGCAAGCCGGCAATCTCCCTGGAAGCGAAGCGTGGATCTACCTCAAGTCTATCGTCCCAGGAGTGCACCCGCTTGAATCCCTGGAGCTTGCACTAGCAGAGTTGTTTCCTGAGAAGAACTTGAATGCCCTTCGCGACGAGACGGAGGACGACTCATCCCGCAGCCTCCACGTGCTGGCTCAAGCGCTCACCAAGCAGCAGGGCGACAAAGTGGTGCTCTTCATTGACCAGTTTGAGGAGCTCTTTACCCAAACGAGCGATGAAGAGGAGCGGCAACGCTTTATCACGCTGCTGGTAACTGCCATGACAGAGCCACGCGGTGCGCTAGTGGTACTCCTGAGTCTGCGTGCGGACTTCTACGACCAGCTCACACGCTATCCCGAGCTAGCTACTCTCATTCAGCAACAGCATCGACTCGTGCTGCCTATGAACATCAGAGACCTGCGAGCGGTGATCGAAGGCCCAGCATCCCAACCAGACGTACAACTCACCTTTGAGGAACACCTGGTCGGTGACCTGCTCTTTGAGTCGTACAACCAAGTGGGAGGGTTGGCTTTACTGGAATTCACGCTCGATCAATTGTTCCAGCAACGGAGTGACCACCGTTTGACTGTACAGTCCTACCAGGAGATGGGCGGGGTGAAAGGTGCCCTGGCCAAGCATGCCGAATCAACCTACGAGTCGCTGCCCTCAGAAGAACATCGTTGGCTGGCACGCTCCCTCTTTTTGCGCCTGATCGATCCCGGTCTCAGCGAGCAAGACACGACGCGCCGCCGTGCCGTCCTCTCCGAACTCTGCTTGCCCGATAGCACACAGACGACCACGCTACGACAGGTCATCGATGCTTTTGTTGTCGCTCGCTTGCTCACAACCAACAATCTTGCTGGCATCACGACCGTAGAAGTTAGCCACGAGGCGCTGATCCGCGAATGGTCGCGTCTCTCCACCTGGCTGCATGAGGCACGCGAAGATATCTACCTGCAACACACCATCAGCCAGGACGTAGCGCACTGGCAGCAGCATGGCAAGCCACACGACCGACTCTATCACGGCTCGCAGCTCAAAGAAGCCAACGCTTGGGCCAGCCGCAACGTGCCGAGCCAGAACGAGGTCGCTTTTCTGCAGGCAAGCACACGCCGTGCTGTCCAGTCTATGGTGATTGTGCTCGCGGTAGCACTGCTCCTGCTCTCCACGACGGGAGCAGTAAGCTGGTTTCTGTTGCATCCAGCACCCGATCCGACCAGGGTGACGACGCTTGCTGATGATGGACTAGGATCGTTTCGCTGGGCCGTTGAGAACGCCCCTGCAAACAGCAGGATCACGTTTGATCCTCGTCTACATGGCACTATCATGCTGACAAGTAGAGATCTCACTATTGGTAAACCCTTACAGATTCGGGGTCCGGGGGCCAAGGTCCTTGCTATCAGCACTGGTGCTAGTGGTCATATCATTCAGGTGAGCTACGGCACCCCTGTCTCCATTTCTGGCTTGGCCTTCAAGGACAGTAAGAACGTTCCCTCTAGTCTCATCACTAATTCAGGCACGCTTTCTCTCTCGGACAGTACGATCTCGGGCAACAGCACTACTGATGCAGGTGGAGGTATCTCCAATTTGAGCACTCTCTCCCTCACAAACTGCGCTGTCTCAGACAACACTTCCTCCGGAGAGGGTGGAGGCATCTCCTCTAATGGCCTTGGCATGCTCATCGTCACCAACAGCACCATTACAGGCAATAAGGCTTTTACCCATGATAGATACCCAGGCTATGGGGGGGGCATCTATAACCATACCAGTAAGCTCACCATCATCAACAGCACCATTGTGAACAATAGCAGTGCTGCTGATGGGGGTGGCATCTTCAACGCCGGCAGCCAGGCAGACATTACCTTCTCCACCATCTACGGCAACACAGCGGCTAATGGCGGTGGTATCTCCATTACCAATGCTGTTGTCAATAAGCAATCCATTGCTAGTCACCTACAGGTGCGCGATAGCATTGTTGCAGGCAATCACGCTCACTCCAGCGCAGATATTGCCGGCGCGCTCACCTCAGGTGGCTACAACCTCTTGCAGGATGTTTCTGGCGCTACTTTCACTGCAAACACACAGCATAGTAGTGACGTGCTGGTGGGGCCGCATGCCAACCTGGGCATCGCTGCTCAACTTGCTGGAAAGTCGCCCCAAACGCTTGCCCTGCTCTTGGGCAGTCCGGCCATTGACCGCATTCCCCTTGATGCCTGTCACGTTGATGGTATCACTACCGACGAACGAGGAGTGAAACGGCCGCAAGGTTCTGCGTGCGACATCGGGGCCTACGAGTACCCCCCATAATTCAAGTCGTTGGGGAACCTTACTGGGATGCGTTTTCTATAGAAACCAAAGAGGTTTGACCATTTGCTCCACCTGCAAGCACCAGCACTTGCTTGTTAATAGGGTTGCCATCTGGCCCAAACGCAATCGTTCCACTGACCCCTGTAAGCGCGTGCGAACCGAAGATTTGTGTCAACGCCTGCTGTAGATCAGCCGCAGTGAAGCTTGCCTTTCCACCTTCCAGCAGCATAGCACTTGCATGCAGCAATGCCTGCATAGCATCGTAGGCAAGGATCGCATTACCATCGGCTGGCTCGTAGCCATACTTGTCTGTTTGATACTGCTTGTGAGGATCAAAATCTTGCGCATACTCGTTGAAAAATTGAGGTCTCTCTTGCAGGCCCTGAATCCTCCACTCATCTGGAAAGGCAAACGCAGTAAAGCGCAGACGGGAGTAGCTTTTAGACGCCTCTGACGAGTAGTCTTCCTCCGTATAGAAAGCATCTCCTCCCATGACCAATAAACAGTTTCCAGGTACCGGTTCGCATGCTGGCAAGTTCTGCAAGACCACGCTTGCGTCATGCACATACCCAGCAAAATAGATAAGGTCTGGATGCTGAGCAAGTGCATTTTGTATGATCTCTGAGATTGTCTGTTGGTCTCCCACCGTGTATAGCTCTGACATCACTGTACCTCCAGCGTTTAACAAGAAGTTGCTGCTAAATGCATCTGCCAAACTCCTGCTATACGGATCCTGTGGGTCGTAGAACAGAACGACGCGCTTTGCATGTAGGGTCTGTTTCGCATACTGTGCTGCGACTGCCCCTTGCACTGAATCGGGGGGGGCGATACGGAAGAAGTAGGGAGATATTCCTGTCAAGTCAACACTGGATGCCGATGGCGAGACCATTGGCAGATGCGCAGCGGCAAAGACCTTCATAGCACCTAGAGTACTAGCACTGTCTGGCCAGCCCATAACCCCGACAATGGTACGATCCTTCTGTGCGGCCTGGACTACCTGTTGTGCCACCTCTCTAGAATCTGCGTCATTAAAACCAGATGCGGCAATCAGCAGACGAAGTTGCATCCCGCCAGAAACTTGAGCATGCATATTGAACTCTTTCTGAGCGACATAAGCCCCTTGTAAGCTACCGCGCCCACTTCCAACGTCCTCCGGTGCCAGGGTCACGCCGACCACAAACGTAATGTAGGGACGCTGCGATGCCAACACGCGTTGATTCTCCTGGTAAATAAGCACTTCTGCGTCGGTACTATCTACCGCCAGAGCTTGGTTCCAAAGAACCTCTGCACCCTGCATATTGCCCTTAGCTACCTCACGGGCAGCCTGATTTTTCAAAGTACGATCGGGGCGATTGATATCAAAGACACGGCTCCCATCGCTGCTGATGCCAGTAGGTGTCCCTGCTAATGAGGTCATTTCAGCCTGAGAAGGTTTCACAGGGTTGAGCAGCGTCACGCCGAACGAAGCAGCACTCACAGCCAGCAGCGAAAGCATTACGGCCACCAGCACTCTTTTATCTCTCTGTCCTTTCTCACGTGAGTGCCTTCGCTCCGACAGTCGGACAGCCTCTCTATCTTCAATCGGCAAAGAGGCTTCTTGTCGCTCCACTGCTAGAGGAAGAGCATCCTCTCTCTTGTCAAGAGATACGTCCGCTGTAGGAGAGTTACTCCATCCAACGGCACTACCCAGTTCCTCCTCATGAGATGGGATGCCTATCAGTGCTAGCAGCGACTGGGTCCGTGTCCCCATCACGAGAGCAAAGATCACTACCGTAACAACAGTAGCTAAAGGTGTGACAAAAGCAGTGTTTATGTTCGAAACACGAGCAATGGACCAACCAATTACAAACGTAAGAAGCCCCACTGAAAGACTAATATCAATGGGCTGTATAGTAGCAAACGAGACAGATGACGGCAGATGAGGGAATCGTCGCCGACTTCTTGACACAGCACAACCCCGGGAAGCTGATAGCACAGATGGCGTTTCCGTCAACGGTTCGGCAGCAAATAGACGATACAGAGCCTCATCGACGACACGATACTGTACGAGCTTCTCCTTGCAGGCCGAACACGTTTGGACATGCGCATAGAGTCCTTCACGTTCAGCGGGTGAGAACATGTCCTCTCGCATGACAGCGAGTTTTTCGGCCCACTCATCACATGGCCGAGACATATCACCATCCTTTATGGATTCATTCATGATGCGTTTCTCCTCTAGTGTCGTTATCATCCTCGCACGGGCCAAAAAGCTCCTTTCGCAGCCTCTCCCTCCCCCGGCTGATATAGCTTATAACGGTTCCCTCCGCTAGGCCCAAGTCCAGCGCGATTTCCTTTACTCCTTTGCCCTGAATAAAGCCCTGTAAGCATTGTCGCTGTCTGTCTGACATGCTTCTCACCGTCTGTTCAAACCTTGCTCGCGCAATCACATCATCTGGGCCTTCGACTTCACCCGCTACGTTAAAGGCAAGGTCGAGAGACGACGCTTTTATTTCTCTCTTTCTTTCGCGCCCAGCATCGAAACCTACACGCCAAGCAATTTTGTAGAGCCAAGCAACAAATCGTTGTCTGTCTTTCAACGTTGTATACTTCTCTGAGGCTTTCAAACAAGTCACCTGTGTCAGGTCTTCATGGTCCTCAGAAGGAAAGTGTTTGATAAAAAAACCCTTAAGAGGCCCATAGTAGGTGCGAAGTAGCCAAGCAATCGATTCACTAGTGGGATCATCGGTCATCAAGTTCCCTCCGCTCTGTGTTGCAACCAGAGAGATGATCTGCTACTGCGCCGTCTGACGCGTCGCTGCAGGCAGGCCAGCATCGTTACATAATCATTGCTTTCCTCATAAATAAAAAGTGGCACTTCTCCTCTTCAAAAGACGTTACGAGGGGACGTTTTTGCATTACAATTTACAGGAGGTTTTTTGCTGGAGCAAAAAACCTCCTGTAAATTGTGATAGGATGGTAGCAGAACGAACGGAAAGGGAACACACGAGATGGCAAGAACTTACCGCTTAACCTTTGTTCTGCGCCTTGTGAACATCTTCGCCATCCTGCTCCTACGCGCAGGAGTGAAAATCGGCACAACCTGCTTGCTCATGGTACGAGGGCGTAAGACCGGTCAGTTGCACACCATAGCGGTGACTCTGGTAGAACAAGAGGGTAGGCGCTGGCTCGTTGCTCCCTACGGTGCGGTCAACTGGGTACACAACGCACGAGCGGCTGAACACGTAATGCTCTCACGTGGGCGGCACACCGAAACAGTCGAGTTGCTCGAACTGGGGGCCGCAGATGCAGCCCCAATCCTTCAACACTACCTCAAGAGGATACCTGTGGTACGCCCTTTTTTTGACGTTACCGTCCGGTCATCTCTTGAGGCTTTCGAGCGTGAGGCACCACGTCATCCGGTTTTTCTCATTGTCGAAAGAAGCAAACAATGAATTTGCCGCGTGTTTTTACAGGCTGAAGAGCACCACAAAACACACCATAATTTTAATCAGTTTTTTACACCAAACCGCTTTACATGGCTCATCCCTTGTGGTATATTTGCTCCACGGTGAAATTGCACCGAGGTTATGTAGACGAAAAGGGGAATGATATGCAAACACAGCCACCGGATCGATTAGCAGAGTTTGAAAGGGCCTTTGCGATTTTTCAAAGAGAGCAAGAAGCATTTCAGAGGAAATATAGAGACTTTGACCAAGACGTCAGATCAAGCGTTGAGGGCCTGAGCCACTATACTACTATGACGTTTGGCATTGTTCAGGCACAAGAAAGGGATATCAGAGAGGTCAAATCCACCCTGCGCGAACATACCTACGATATCAGAGAGATCAAATCCACCCTGGGCGGACATACTCAGGACATTAAAGAGATCAAATCCACCCTGGACGAACATACCCAGGACATTAAAGAGATCAAAGCTACCCTGGGCGGACATACTCAAGAGATCAGAGAGATCAAATTTGTCCTAAACAAACACGGGGAAATGCTCGAACGTATCATCTCACTATTGAAACCAAAAGGCTAACTCCTCTCTCTCCTTCTAAGGTACCTTCTTGGTGACGACGCTCCTCCAGGCACAAATTTGTGCCTGGAGGAGCGTCTATCTATTAGAGGCACTACTCCCTTGAAAGCATGAACAGAGTGGGCCTCACATAGAACACAAAGAAAGTTCACTGGACAAGGAGGAACTACTGCTATGACCCAAACACCTGCAGCAGATTCACCACAGACCACTACACAAGACACCTCCGCAGTTGACACTTCGAGTATAGACCAGCATCAGCTTGTTCGTAAAGCTGCTGCGCTCGGGTGGGCGCTCACCGAATTATTAAGTCGCTGCTTCCTACTACAGCCGCTTCAACCAGAAGACAAGATGGCCCTCGACCAAGCATGGGCAGGCGACAGCATGTATATACTTCCCCCAATCCGTAGCCCTCGCCAGAACATCTATTCTGTACTCTTCCACATTCGCTCTCTGGCAACTGAGCTAAACGTGGACAAATTGAAAATAGAACCGGTCGTGCTGGATAGGTTGCAAATAGCACCAGACGCGCTGGCTAAATTGAAACGCGATCCAAACGAGCCGGATAAGGTGTGTTATCTAGACGCTCTAGAGGAGAATGTCATTAAGCTGTGTGACGACGATTTTGATCCAGCAAAGCGTACTTTTATCTATTTTCGTGGTCAGATTAACGGACTTCTCCTTTACTGGGATACACTGATTTATGAAAAGCTACAAGTAATGTCTACGGACTCTGGCTACTCTTACCTCAACGCCTACTTAGTTGGCAGAGGTTTCGCTACCATTCCCTGGGATTTAGCACCAGGTGAGCCAGTACAGGATAGAGCGAAGTTGCAGCACGAACTAGTGAACAGAACTTCTCTGCATAGGTTACGCGACTATGTGCAGCTCATGACATCGTCTCTGCCTAAATTCGCAGCCACAGCTCTGGTCTATAGCGTCACACGTTGGGGCAATGCCTTTTTGCACCACAAGGTGAACGAAGAAAGCTCTCTTCAATTGCAAGATCAAGCCGCAATATGGCACGACCTGTTAACCGGAAGCCGTGATCCCGTCACCTACGTAGAACCTTCTACTACCTCGTGGCATTATACAACGAAAGTGTTCGTTTTCTGCTTGCCATTTATCCTGCTGGGCATCGTAGTAGCTCTAGGAATTATAACGCTCATTTTGTTCCTTGTAGGCACTTTCGGGCCGCTCTTTGCCAAAGCCTTGGATATTACGCGCAATCAGACGCTGAACTCAATCGTAGCAGCGATCAGCGGGGGATTTGCCCTGCTCGCAGGTGTCGGCACTGCTCTACCTGTTGTAAGGACTGCTTGGACATGGATAACGGAAAGATTGCACGATACTATGGACCAAAGCGCAAATACATTTATAACCAATGCTCAATCTTCTTCTATAACCAATGCTCAACCTTCATTGATCACTAGGCTTTGGGATGAAGCACAACAGGAGGCAGTCAATAAAGCAACGTACATCCCCGTGCCATCAATGGCGCGGCGCATTCGCAGAGCCATAACCCAATACTCCCGGCCGCGTAAATGACAGATTACCCTTAAAGAGGATTGTCTGTCAAGTGATTTTGAATACAGAAAACTCTCCCTTTGAAATAGTCGTCGTAGCACCCGATGGCTAGCTTAGGGCTGGATAGACCGTGACACGGCTAAAAGTGGCAGTCACACCATCCGAGGTAGTTCCATTCTCCACGAACAGAGCTATCTGACCATGCGTATAGTCAGTATCAGTAACTGCGTAAACAGCCCTGTTGTTGATAAACAAGCGCAAGGAAGCACCTTTCATCGTCACAGCAAGGGTGTTGGGCTGTCCTAGTGGTTTAAGCAAAGTTGTGTATGTGGGAGGAGCAAGAAATGTGCTTGCGAAATTGTTGTCGCTATCCAAGAATTGCTTGCTCACGGCATACCTGTTATCACCAAACACCTCCACGCGGTAGTCGTGATCCAAGTTGCTATCGCCTCTCACATACAATCCCACACTATCGTTCTCATCTGCCTGTCGCAGCGTGAAGGTTGCCGTGAGCACAAAATCGTCAAATGTTGCGTTTGTAGGCAGACTCTCGGTAAGTTCTTTATGATTGATAACGGCCAACGTGAGACCGTCAGTGCCTAAAATGCGTGTGTAGCCTGAGCCATCATTGATATACCATCCCTTACTATTGTCGACGAAGGTATCTACAAACAGCGGTCGGGGGGTTGGCGAGGGCGAAGGTATCAGGGTAGGAGTAGAGCGCCGCGTAGTCTGCATTGCATCCATGCTCGCCCAGAGATATCCCACAACAAAAACAACAGTGCTACTCAGTAGTAGTAGTACGGGGACGGCTAGACTATATTTCCGTTGTTTGCTCACATATTTTCGTACCTTGAACGTGAAGTACCCCATGACTAAAAGCCGGGGGCTTCGACAGTCCTCCCACGAGGGGAGCGCTGTGGGACACTTCCTGCCCCATCCGATTCTTGCTTGTGGTAGAGGTAGAGGACGTTTCGAGCCGCGTTGTGATCTCTGTCCAATTCACATCCACAGCCAGGACAGGTCTTGATGGTCCCTTTGACCTTACGCACGCCAGACATGCGGTAGGCTTCACGCCTTTCTTCCAGAGCTGCATTGTAAAGCTTCTTGCATCTTCGTAGCGTCCATTCCAAGGTTCCGATCTGCTTGTGTGTTGGATAGACTCGAAACTTGTATGCTTTGTTGCGAAGATTGGGATTCTTCGGTTGTGTCTGTTCCTGTGTTTTAGGCATGCTTCTGATTCTCGATGTACTGGTTAATGACTGAAAGCGGCGCTGCGCCTACCGTTGAAACAAAATAGGAATTGGTCCACAACGTGGGCAGCTTTCTCTTGAGTTCAGGAAATTCCTGTCGATAATCAGGAAGGGGGTGACCGATGGGGTTCGAACCCACAACCGCTGGAGCCACAATCCAGAGCTCTGCCGAGTTGAGCTACGGTCACCATGATGGCCTTAGTATAACGAAGCCGACCCGCTCTGTCAATAGCTTGACAACCCACGGCACGTAATTTAGACTCAATGGAGAACAAAACGTACTCCACTGGTAAGCAAAAGAAAAGGATACTACACAGCATGTCACAACATATTTCAGAAGAGACGAGCAACAACCAACTTTCACCCAAAGAAGAGCAGGACCTTTCAAGCTTACCAGAGTTACCACCGGGCATTTCTATTCCTGCCCCCAGCGCCACACCGCGCCGCAAGACGCGCTGGCCCGATGCTATCGACGTGATCTTCGAGAAAGACCCAGCCTGTCGCAACATCTTTGAGGCGCTGCTCTACCAGGGGCTATGGGCCATCTTCTATCATCGCATTGCCCATGCACTCTACCGCGCACACATCCCCTTCCTGCCACGCCTCATTTCGCAATTTGCCCGTTTCATCACCGGAGGCATTGAGATTCACCCAGGCGCACAGATCGGCAAGCGCTTCTTCATCGATCACGGCGCAGGCACAGTCATCGGCGAAACCACGCTGATTGGCAACAACGTCATGCTCTATCACCAAGTAACGATGGGCGCAACTGGCTGGTGGCGGCATGGCCCCGGTAAGAAGCAGAAGCGCCACCCAACCATCGAGGATGATGTGACTATCGGAGTAGGTGCCGCCATCCTGGGACCCATCACCATAGGCAGAGGCAGCACTATCGGCGCAATGGCTCTCGTGCTTGAACCCGTTCCTCCCTACTCCGTCGTCGCCGCTAAACCGACAGAGCTGCTGGTAAAGGGCGGAGAGCCTCTAGAGAAGCACCAGGAGCTGACGCAGGGGTGGAACGATAGGGAGCCGTGGATGGATTATCAGATATAACATCATGAAATGCCTCAATACGAAACAAGCGTCGCGATCAGCATATCCCAAAAACGCTCCACTTCCAGTGCATACCCAACATGCACATTTGGCTCCTTGCCCAGCTTGCCATACACATCGCACACCGTTCGCCCCGCCGTCCACTCACCCGTGGTCTCAATCTCGACGCGTATCGTGCGCGTAAGCACTAGCGTCGGGTCGATAACGGCGGCCACGGCACAGGGATCGTGGACAGGGGGAGCAGAGAAGCCGAAGTTTGCGCTATAGGTTTTGCCGTAGAAGGCTAGTAGTTCACAGACGAAGGTCGCTATCGGGCGCTGAGCAGCGCGCAGGCGAGTCAGCACTTCTTCAGTGGCGCGTGCTTGGTGCGTCACCTCTAGCGGAGACATAGTGATGGGTCGGCCACACGCCAAGACGATAGCAGCAGCTTCAGGGTCTACCCAGATATTGAATTCGGCAGCAGGAGTGACGTTGCCCAGGTTGGCCGCTCCGCCCATCAGCGAAATAGCCTTGATTTTGGGAATAATAGCAGGTTCGCGCCGCATAGCCATCGCAACATTCGTGAGCGGTCCCGTGGCCACGAGCGTGATATCACCATCTGATTTGAGCAGCAATTCAATCAGCAGATCAACGCCGTGCTGTGGAGCAAGCTCAATGTCAGGCTCAGGTAGAGTCGGTCCATCTAACCCCGACTCCCCATGTATGTTGGCTGCATGACGCGCTGGTCGCACGAGAGGTCGGTGCATGCCCTTCGCTATTGGCACAGAGCGAATATTGGCCAGTGAGCACACCTTGAGGGCATTGCGCGCCGTCTTCTCCACCGTCTGGTTGCCCGCAACGGTGGTAATAGCCAGCAGATCAATCTCTGGATGACGAGCGGCAAACAAAATAGCTATAGCGTCATCATGCCCCGGGTCGCAGTCGAGGATGACCTTATGTTTCACGAACGGGCCTCTCTCAAATATAGACAGCGCGATAGCGCTATTGTACCACAAGAGCAGCATCTTTTTCATGAACTTTCATGTGCTTCTCACCCATAGCTTGACATTGTCTACCAAAGAGCTTACTATCACAGTAAACAGCAGGTAGCACTTTCTCACATCAATGATAGCCTTTCGCCGCTCGTATGTGGTCGTCTCTATGCGGGATTAGCTGGCAAGTCGGCAAATTGCGCAGAGAGGCAAGAGGCGCAGCGCTACTTGGCCTTGGCACATGAGACGTTTCCTGAGCATTCCGAAGAGGATCCCTACGCTTTCTTGCCCTCTATGGGTTGTCACCAGCTTCTTTTATGGGATGGGATCACGCATAAGCATCTTGGGCAGTACGAAGAGGCACGGCAGACCTTTGCCCAGGCGGGTGCATTGCAACCTAGGCCAGGGCTGCTAGCGGGGAGGCGTCTTGAGTTCCTCACCTATTCTGCCGAGGCGGCGGTAGGACTCAGGGATGTGGACAGGTGTATGCTCTCTCTGGAGACGGCTGGCAAAGATAGCCTGCAATTGGGACACGAGCAACGCTATGCTGAGGCGTGCCAGGTGTATAAGCTGGCACGGGCAGTCTGGCCTCGTGAAGGGAAAGTGGTCAAGTTGGAGGAGTCCTCACTCATTGACCACCTCCTCCTAACTCTGTATAATCAAATGCGGAGGTCCGATGACAGAGACACAACGTGGCAGGAAAACAGCGCAAACAGCAGGACTACCCTTGCATGGAGTGCGCATCCGCTTGCGTCGCCCAACGATGGCAGACGCAGCAAAGGTCTTTGCCTGGGAGCGCGATGACGAGGTATGGCGCTACGACCCTTGGCGTCCCTACTCGTACACGATGGAAGAGTTTCTGCCGAAGTTCGAACGCACCCATGTGCGTGGCAATGGCCGCCAGTTCTGGTTCATCATCGAAGACGAGCAGCATGTGGCTATAGGAACTATCACGTATTTTAATATTGACTGGCAACTCGGCCACGTCGAGATTGGACTTGGCATTGGTGATAAGACACGCTGGGGTCGGGGCTACGGCTCAGAGGCTATCCGCACACTCGTTCCCTACCTTTTTACCTTCCCTGGACTCACACGCGTCTACGCTCAGACAGCCCTAGCTAATCATCCAGCCCGCCGCGCCTTCGCCAAAGCCCGCTTCACCGAGATCGGCCAGATCGTCGATCCCCGTAACTCAGCAGAACCCTGGGTCCTTCTCGAAATTTGGAAAAGGAATATACAGTGACTACAACAAACTTTGATGCCAATATCTTTAAAGCGTACGATATACGCGGTATCTACGGTGAAAATCTCAATGACGAGGTCGTCTATCGCATAGGTCGTGCTCTCGCACAGTATTTGAACGTTGGCGAAATTGCCATTGGCCGCGACATGCGTCTCTCATCGCCCCCCGTGGCAGCAGCGCTTATGCATGGTATTACCGACCAAGGTGTGAACGTTGTTGACCTGGGCTTGACCACCACAGACGAACTTTATTTCGCAGTCGGCAAGTTCAACTATCCTGCAGGCGTGATGATTACAGCATCGCATAACCCTGGCAAGTACAACGGCATGAAGTGCTGCCGCGCACAGGCTTTCCCCATCAGCTCGGATAGCGGCCTAGCCGATCTACGCGACCTGGCCATGAGCGGAAATTTCGCTACCTCTGCACACAAAGGCGAGATACTCAAACGCGATGTCACCGACGATTATGTCAAACACGTGTTGTCGTTCATTGATGTCAACACCATCAAGCCACTCAAGGTTGTCGCCGATGCAGGTAACGGCATGGCCGGTATGATCCTTCCCCGCGTCTTCAAGTATCTTCCCTGTGAACTGGTACCACTGTATTTCGAGCTTGACGGCAGGTTCCCCAACCACCCCGCCAGCCCCCTTGAGCCTGAAAACATGCACGATCTGCAAAAAAAGGTACGTGAAACGAGTGCCGATCTAGGCGTTGCCTTCGACGGGGATGCCGACCGCATGTTCCCGGTCGACGAGCATGGCGCTATCGTCGATGGCTCAATGGTTACCGCTATCGTCTCCAATAGCCTGCTACGTAAATATCCAGGCTCAACCATTTTATACAACCTGATCGTCTCCAAGAGTGTCCCTACGCTAATCAACAAACTAGGCGGCAAAGGGATCAGGACGCGTGTTGGCCACTCCTTCATCAAAGAGGAGATGCGCCAGTACAATGCCATCTTCGGCGGTGAGCACTCGGGCCACTTCTACTTCCGCGACAACTGGTACGCCGATTCGGGCCTGATCGCCTTCCTAATTATGCTCGAACTCGTCTCTAGCGAAGGCAAGTCCCTCTCTGAGCTGCTCAAGCCTCTAGACCACGGCTTCCGCAGCGGAGAGATCAATAGCACCGTGAGCGATACCCAGCACAAATTGCACGCGCTACAAGAGCATTTCGGTAAGGGAGCACTATTGGTTGACCACCTGGATGGCCTCACACTGGACTATGGCAACTGGTGGTTTAACGTGCGCCCATCTAACACGGAGCCGCTACTTCGCCTGAACGTCGAGGCTGATACGAAGGAGCTGATGGAGCAGAAGCGCGATGAGGTGTTGGCGTTTATAAGACAGAGTGACTAGGGACTCAGCGCTCAGCCATCAGAGCATCTGCCAGCAATGCTCACCCAGGCGAAAGACCTGTCGCCCATCGTCGGTGATCTGGAAAATATACTCGAAACGTCCTGGCTGGCCGAGTCGCTGAAAAGCCAAGGCAATCGAACACAGTTGTTGCCACAGGTCGTGCGACCCTCTCACTACCTCTGTATCAAATCGGATCACGCGCTCGGTTGACTGGTCGTAGAGATAGCTAAACTGTTCTTGTCCCTTTGTCATACGATAGGCCATCGCAGCAGGCAGGTGACATTGCAAGAAGAAGGCAAAATCTGTATTGAAGAGGTTTTTAGGACAAAACGAGCCTGCTGTCAACCTCTCTATCACTGGATTGATCAATCCCCTTGGTCGCTTTGCTGGCTCAACTCTCTCACCATCATGCAGTTTCATGAACATTCCTCTACAGCGTGTCACTTGCCCGCTCATAGTCTTGTCCTGCTTCTTGATCAGGAGAATCACATTGAGCAGAGGACGTTGAAGGTTGACAATCAGCAGGCCCCCAGGGGCTAATTGCTCAATCCAAGCCGATGGTATGGAGGCAGCGCTGCCAGTGGCAATGATACGATGATAGGGAGCATTGGGAGCATAGCCTTGCAGACCATCACCCACAACAATCGTCATACCGCAGCCTCCTGTCTCACAGAGGACCTTCCTCGCATCTTGGACCAGCCCTGGATCAATATCAATCGTCGTGACAAGAGAAGGGCTTCCTACAAGAGAAGAATGGCAAAAGAAACCTCCCGCTCTGCTCTACGGCACAACAGCGACGACACTCCGTAGAAACAGCGCCCCACAAAAATGTGCCTGGCGCATCTGCTCAAGAGCCTGCATCGCTAGCGCATCGTAGACCTGGCCGCCCAGCACCCCAGCCTCGACCACCAGCGGCCTGAGCTGCTCGATGAGCACGCGGGCCTGCTGCACAAAGGTGTGATGGGCCGGCATACCCGCCGAAATGTCGAGTACGTGCGCCCGGTCCTGTGTCAGCCTGCATCTGGCCTCTCGCAGCAGGGGACCCATACAGGCAGTGATGCCTAGCGTGTTGCCGCCAAGTGCGTAGCCGCGATCTTGCGCCTTGAGTCCTTGTAGCAGAGAGGACAGAAGCTGCTCACACACCTCACTGTTGGTGGTGGGGAACTCACATTCCGTCCAGTACACACAAGCATCATGCTTGCAGGAGGTGAGTAGTTCCTCCACCGCTTCCGGCAATACAGCGTGCGGCACCTCAGGGGCCAAGAAGCGCAGATGCACCAGATCGAACTGCCTCGTGGGCAGGAAATCGCATTCATGGCCAAGGTCGTGTACCTGCAGGGTCACCGTGTCCAGCCCAGCCAAGTAGTGGCGTGCGCATTGCACGTAATACGGGCTTTTATCAATGCCAGTCATGCGCAACGAGGGAGCGTGCAGAGACAACAAATATAGCCACGTGCCGGGGCCACAAGCAATGTGGAGCACGTGCGCCTCAGCAGGCAGGTCCAGTCCTGGGGGCAAGGGACCTTGCAGGGCCTCGTTGAGCACTCGCTCGCGCTCCAGAAGGCGATTGACCTCCTCTCTGCTTTCCCAGTCGTATGGCTGCCATGTCGTGTTCGTTGCTGGATGCTCGCCGTCGTTAGATGGATGTCTATCTCTACTCATGAAGGGTTCTCCTCTTCTTTTCGTTCTGTCAACTGTAGCTTCTTCTCTTTCGAGTATGCTTATGGTACAATCCATACGGATGACTACAACTCGCTTCACTAGAAGAGTACAGTTTTTCTTGCACGTCTTGAACGCTCTGCTTTGAACATAGAAATGGATCCGTATCTGTCGTTTATGCACATCCATGAGTACAGTTCTCGTCCGTCATGGACACGTAGCTGTACGTGCGTCTACGTGGCGAAAGAGGAGAGATCATGGGAGAAGGAATGAAATATACATACCATCATGGCAGAACTATCAAAGAATACCGTGAGCTACACAGGATGACGCAAGCTGAGCTTGCAGAAGTCTGGCCCAAGTCTGGTGGCACTGAGCAGGGAGTCAACACCCGCTATGTCCAAGATGTGGAATATGGGCACAAACATATTGAGGATCCACATGTCCTGCGCAAACTTGCCAACATTCTCGATATCCCTCTGTGGAAATTCGGCCTCTCGGAGTATGACCCGTTTCATCCCAGCGTTCTGCCTGGACGGGGAAGGTCTATGTATGATGAAACACTTGATACTGTTGAGAGCCTCATCCGACAGATATGGAGCTTGAGGTGTGCTGCCCGTATTAGTGATGCCGAGAAGGGCGTCAAGCGTCTTAATGAACTCTTTGCCTACTTTCAAAAACATCTTCCGCCCCCATTACGACTTGAACGTCGTTTCCAATTACTCGATATCCAGGTACAACGGCTCAACGCGGCAACAGCGCTTGAGAGAAAGCGCTACCACGATGCCATAGGTATCTATACCCACATATGCGCAGCGGTCAAACAGGTGGACAATGCATCTGCTACTGCTATTGCCCTAAAGAGCTTGGGCAAAGAACTCGAACGGAAGGGGAAGAAACAGGAGGCGGTATCCCTTCTGGAAGAGGCACGCGACGTTTCACTGGGAGCGAGTAAGCTCGTTATCGCCTTCGTGCATTCCTATCTTGCACGTGTGTATGCCAGTGCGGGAGATACACTCCGCTTCGAGCGTGCTGTTAATACAGGACTCACTGTTGCCAGTTCACTCAACGGCAACTATGAGGATAGCGCTGATTTTGTCTATTCCTGGAGTCCTATCAGCGCTCTTCTGGCAGAACAAAGCTGGGGGTATCTGGAAATTGGGGAACCCAAGAAAACACTAGCTATGCGAGAAGAGATGGAGCGCCAGATTGAACGTGGTCAGGATGCACGACTCCATGCCTGGATTCCTCTGGATTGGGCGAAAGCGCATCAGATGCTTGGTGAGATTGAGCAGTGCATTGAGGAGGCACGCGAGTTTTATCGCCGCGTAACAGTGATGAAATCCCCACATGCTATCAGCCAAGTCGAAAAGCTCTTAGGCTCGCTTGAGGCAGAGGGCTATGGAGGTGTCCAGACGGTACAAGACTTTCTCGCGGAACTGCAAGAGATGAAATATGTACAACAGAAGGAGAAGAAACAGAAGTAGCACAAGAGGATTTCGTTCCTTTGCGATACGCCGCACCACTAGTTTGCTGCCCTCCTCCTGTGTAATCATTATGATGAGCGTCGCCTGTGGGCAGAAGGCCCTGAGCCGCATGACTGCCTGCGCACTCTCGGGCCGATCAGCATAGAGGGCCACAAAGGCCAGGTCGGGTGGGTGCTCGTGAAACCGGGGCAATGCGACCAATGCGGCTTCATAGTCTTTGAAGAGCACCACCTGGTGCCCACCCTGTGGCACGTTCAATGCGAAGATGGCTCGTAGCGTCCGTGATGGCTCAATCACCAGAATACGCTTACCCACTGGGGTCCTCCTTGACTTGCATGCCCTAGGCCTCAGTCGTCATGAGTGCTTGCGCTTCGTGCCCTTTTCCTGCCTGCTTGACAAGCAGAGGTGGGTAATGACATACTTACTGCCAAGGGGTTCTTCTTTGCACTTACCTCTTGCAAAGAAAGAATACCACAGAGAGACGCCCCCATAAGGCGTTGCTGTTGACTTTGCTGGTCTTGCACGAAAGTGAGCACATCCTGCTCAACAACCTCATACGTTCCTGTATACTTAGCAGTAGCATGTCTACACTTTCATCAGGAGAACGGTATGACAATCGGCAGGCCAGCAACGACCAACGCCTTTCCTTCACAAAAGTTCTATTGGGGTCAGCAAGCACAATGGGGACCGTTTTCGGCAGAAGCCAGTGGCAGGCCCAATGCAGCAGAAGTGCTCCGTGACGGCATGCAACGGGCCAACCTGGGCATCAAAGAGGTGTTAGAGCGATACAATCAAGAAATGGTTCGTCTGGGTAAACATCCCATTTCTCTGAGTAGGATGTATAGAATGACACGCGACTACACACAAGTTCCTGAAGATATCACGCGACGTGAAGCGCTGGCACGCGTCTTCCAAGTCTCGCCCATCTTACTTGGAGTAGTTCCCGTCGAAGAGTTCATCCTCAAGCCGGAAAGCCAGAAGAAACCCTTTGCTGTGCCAACCGTGCTGAAATATGCCTCCCTTGATCTAGAACACTATGAGCACAACGTTCAACACCTCTGGTACATCTTCGACACTGGTACGGTGCAAGATGTGCTAGATGAGAAAGCCATTGTAGAACTAGAGACCATTGAACAGCGCACACGTGACAAAGCACAATTGAAAACGCAAGAGTTGTTGCATAGTTATGCTCGACTGGCAGCACTAGATGCAGGCTCGGACCGAGGGCGCTATGCCAATGCCGTGAGGTACGCCGAGAAGGCCATTGCCGCCGCAGAAAGGATGCAGGATGAGGAACTGCTTTCCGCAGGCTGGTATGCACGTGGATATAGGAATCTCGTGTGGGGCAGAGTGTGGAAGCTCAATGAGCATGGTCTGCTGGTGCTCTCGCGAGAGAAGATTAGAGAGGCCATCATCGATTTTGACAAGGCCCTTGGACGCATTGGCAGTGGCAACGGCCACAGCACCGTCACTAGTCGCCCTCATCCGCAACTGAAAGGCAGACTTCTGCTGGAACAAGCGCGTGCCCTGAGTCTTATCAAAGACGAAGACCCGCACCTCTACGAGGCGAAGGCGCGTGCCAATATTGATCTGGCAGCCACTCTCATTGGAAAAGACCCTCTCGACGACCACTACCTGCGTTGCCTGCTGACTGGAAGTTTCAGTGGTGGCTTCAATAATGGTACATACCGTCTGGTACAAGCCGTGACGTTGAAGAACTTGGAAGACTTTGAAGAGGCTGCTGATTCGATTGATGAGCTAGAGGACTTGAGCGGCGACAAGGGCATACGAAAAAATCAGACGCGGCTGAACGGGTGGAGCCTGATCATTCATGCGCAAGCAGCGTTTGGCCAAGGTGACTACTTCACTGCGGCGCACAGCGCGAAAAGGGCGCTGCAGGCATGCGGAGAAATTCGTAGTAGGAGCAATATCATGCTCATTCAAGATATCTACGCTCGCTTGCTCAAGACAGGCTACAAGCTAGAACTAATTGATGAGTTGGGACAGGAGTTAGCTAGGTATTACCAGGCAAGCAACTCCCCTAGGAAATCGGGCACGAGGCGTTAAAAGAACAGTATACGTTGTTTTTCGCTCATGGTAAACACACTTTCTAGCTCATTGCTGGCATCCCACTTGACACCTCCGCAAAATATATGCTACAATCCATGTATGAGTTAATATGCAATGGTGATGGAGCTCACCCCCGTCAGAGCTAGTGCTTTGACGAAACTGCATTGTCGCTAATGGCTCCTGATGACGTACGGATACGGAATCAGGAGCATTTGTATGTTTGTCTCCTTTGTCCAGGCAGCGCTTACTCAATTCTGTGAGGAAAAGCACTGAACCTTTCACCTGACAACAGGAGGGTCAAAGATGAGCTTACTTCGCCAGGGCAAAGCCCAGATGCTCACGATCTATCTTGGCGAGTCCGATCAGTGGCAAGGACAGCAACTCTATGTTGCTATACTTCAAGTGCTACGTGACGCGGGCTGCGCTGGAGCAACGGTGACGCGAGCTATTGCAGGCTATGGCGCTGGAGCAGTATTGCATGAACACAAAGCATGGCAGTGGTCCTCTGCTACCCCAATCATTGTGCAGGTGGTCGACCAACCGGCTCGCCTACGCCGCCTGATCCCACAGCTTCAAGCAATGATGCAGGGCGGGCTTATGACCTTGCATGAGGTTGATGTGCTCAAGTATACCCATGCCCGACGACAAGGCATCTCGGCGAAACTGCCCGTGCGCCAGATAATGGAAACAGCGGTCACCACCGCTCGGCTGGACACCCCTGTGGCCAGCATCGTTGAACTGCTGCTGCAAGCACCTTTTCGCGTCCTGCCAATCGTCGACGCACAAAACCGACTGTGCGGGATCGTCAGTACTGGTGACTTGATTAACACAGGACTGCTGCCGATGCGTCGAGGGTTGCTGCGTACAGCCTGTGAGCTAGACATGCAGAACGCAGAGACTATTGCCACCAAGCTCCAAGCGGCGCAGCACAGTTCACGCACCGCACAAGACATTATGAACCGGCAGGTACGCACTATTGGCCTTGACCAATCGATCAGGGAGGCAGCCCAGATACTGATTGACACCCAGCTACGCAATCTGCCGGTGGTTGACGCAACTGGCACATTGCGTGGCATGCTGACACGTGCGGATCTGCTGCAAGCCATTCGCACCAGTCCGTTGATGAGTCCAGAGGCCAGTGGACCGACACAACCCTTGCCGCACAGCCACCCCTTAGCGGGTCTGCCCGTCCAGCAACAGCCAGTCACTGCGTATCTGAACACCGATGTGGCAACAGTTGAGCAAGATGCACCATTAACAGAGACCATTGATGTCTTGCTCACCTCGCCGTTGAAACGCGTCGTTGTCGTCGATGCAGCGCGGCACGTCAAGGGTATTATCAGTGATGTTGACGTGCTTTCTCATATGCAGGATGAAGTACGACCACACCTGCTGGCCACTCTGGCTGATTGGGCACGAGGTAAGCCTACTCGTGTCCCGTCAGTAGCACTTCGCACCACATCAGGCCGCGCTAGGGTCGCTGCCGATGTGATGAACCCACAGGTTGTGACCGTGGCTGCCACGGCATCAATTCAGGAAGTGGTCGATCTCATGATGACGACACATCGCAAATTTCTACCCGTCATAGACCATGAGCATCGCCTTATTGGAACCGTAGGGCGCTTCGACGTGTTACACCTCTTACTGGGCACTTCATAGGCACGAGAAAGTGAAGCAGGACGATGACCACACGCTCATACCAATCAAAAGGCGGCAAACGCCTTCGTCTGTTTGTAGGTGAAGCCGAAGAGTGGCAAGGCAAACCGCTCTATCAAGCTCTAGTAGAACACGCTTGGCAGCATGGGATCAGGGGAGCCACGGTACTGCGTGGCATCGAAGGCTTTGGCCCAGAGCATCACCTCTCCACGGAGCGTTTACCTGATATCGCAGAGAACTTACCCCTCATTATTGAGATTGTCGATAGTGATGAGCGCATTGAGATGCTGCTGCCAGTGCTCGACCGACTGATGCAACGCGGAATGATTACGGTTTCCCCGGTAGAAATTATCCTGGCAGAGGAGCGAGCAGAACGATGATGGGTCTCTCACTGCTGCAACTTGGCTTCGTCGCCCTGGCTGGAGCTACGGGTGCCCTGGCTCGTTATCTGCTCGGTCGTTTTATCGCCGAGCGTGTGTACTCACAAATCCCTCTTGGAACATGGCTGATCAATGTTTCAGGAGCCTTCCTGATTGGACTCATTGCTGGTCTGGTTGGGCATCAGGCCATCAGCCCAACTGTGCAAGTGGTTCTGGCAACAGGGTTCCTGGGAGGATATACCACCTTCAGCACGATGCACTGGGAAGGGACACAGCTCATCCGAGGAGGCAGTGTCGCACATGGCCTGCTCTATCTGACAGGGACCTATGCCCTCGGCATTCCTCTGGCCTTGCTGGGCATGATGCTAGGAGGATGGTTGTAGTGGCACAGACACTTTCAGCACGGCGGCGCATTCTTGCAGTCCTAGCAGGAGGATTTTGTGGAACATTGCTTCGTGTCGTGCTCAGTCACCTCATTCAAGGCTGGCTTGGCAAAGCATGGCCCTCTGACATCCTGCTCATCAATATCACAGGGGCGCTACTGCTCGCCCTTGTCACCGCCATCGCCGATGCTACTCTTCTTGTTGGACCAACGCGCCGTCTCTTCATCAGCGTAGGTCTGCTTGGAGCCTACACGACTTTCAGCAGTCTGGCGCTGGGCGATGTGCTGCTCATTGCAGCGGGACACGGGCTTTCCGCTTTGGCATACCTGCTTGCAAGTATTCTTGGAGGCATCGCTGCCGTCTTTGCAGGTGACCTGCTTGGCCAGTGGTGCGTCAACAGGTCAAAGCGCCCATTGCAGGCTAGCACAACACACGCGCTCACACAACAGCCCACATCACTTGCTATAGATGTCACACAACTAGCCCCTCTCAATAACCGTGTCCTGACGAGCAAAATACCCTGCACAAATTGCCATGCCATTCTGCCTCCATATGCGAATTTTTGTGGCGTCTGCGGGGCAAAGCTTGAGAAGAGTATCAAAGTATGAGTAGCAGCAGTGCTCCGTTCGCTTTACGCTACTCTCTTTAATATTCACTTGGCCCATCAAGCGCCTCGCGTAGCGTACCGCTAGACTGACCGATGTTCCTCCTCAGTCGCTCAAGATGACTCTGCACACTATATATTCTTTCTAACAAGCGAATAGTGCCGAATTGCCTGCACAACTCTACACACTCTACCGCCAGATCCACTCCATCATGCACTTCTCCCCCTCGCACTAAGGCCATCGCTGTTGTCGTCTTCAACACAATCTCCCAGTGCTTATCATACGCTGGCACTCGTTGCGCTTTCCAAATATATTCAAGAGCCTTCTGCATATCTCCTCTCAATGCATAGCTCTTCGCATATTCTTCATACACTGATTTAAGTCCGTATTGCCCCTGCATTATGCCTTCGCCCATCAACTGGCCTGCTAACTCCTCCGCCTGGGCCATAAAGCGCTCAAACTGCTTGAGCTGTCCAGCCTTCAAATACCCCCGTGCCAGCAATTGGACAGCATTCCCCCTGGTTGCAATATCTTGCTCTGGCGCAGTAATGACTGCTGTATGCAGATACTCAAGGCCCTTCTCCATTTCTGCTTTCTTAAATGTAATCAAACGTATTCAACTACATATCCGTTGCGGTGAAAACCTCCGCACACCGCGTAGCATCGGCTACGTGTGGCCCCCGCCGGGCAAGGAACCTCATCAAGATGTTGACCGCGCTATTTTCATCACGATCCATGATGAGTCCGCATTCTTTGCAGCGATACGTTCTCTTCCAGAGTGGCATGTGTTGCTTGTTTCCACATGCGCTACAGGTTTTCGACGTATCCCTTTCATCTACGATCACTAACTCTTTCCCGTAGAGCACACATTTGTACGCTAACATCTGCATAAAGGTATACAGCCCCCAATCATTGTACACCGCTCTATTCAGATGCTTGTTGCGCTCTTTGTGCTGCTGCATGACCATCTGCCGTTGGGAAAGATCACCGAGCACAATGGTTCTCTCAACCGTTTTGTGCCCGATGAGATGCGATGCTTTGTGCAGCGAGTCCTGCTGTTTGTTGCGCTTCTTTTGTGACACCCGCTTGTAGACTTGGCTCAAGTGGCGGTACCTGCGTGACCCCTTCTTGCAGCGTGCTCGTTTCGAGCGCAGTTTATCGAGTTGTTTATTATACCACGCGTTGCCCTTGAACCCTCCAATATGGTAGACGCGTCCTTGTTCGTTGACCCCGACCGCTAACGTCTTTATCCCCAAATCAAGCGCAAGCACGCCCTCACGCTCACCTGTCTCTTGCTTGACCTCATGCACAAAAGACGCGTAGTAGTGTCCCTGTCCATCTCTGGAGATGGCCACCTCTCTGTAGCCGTTTGGGGCTTCTTCCGTGAGGGCGGCTACCACATCAGGGTACCGCTTGTTCTTGCCTCTGCCTCCCGTTGGCAGTCTGATGCTTTTTCCTTCCACCTTCAGATACATCGCTGGATAGATGAGCGTGAAAAAGTTATGCCGTGGGCGCACTCGTGGAAAGCCAGGCTTTTCCCCGTTTTTCACCCGCCGAAAAAAGGCTTGCATCGCGCCATCCAGACGGAAGTACACCTCGTGTAAGAGCTTGCCATACACCCACTTCAGTTCGGGGTCATACTGTTTACTCTGTTGCAGCGTCTTCTTGGCCTCTTCCCATCCAGGCCACTTCTCCCCATTGCGTAGGCGCATCACCCACCAATTATAGAGCGCTCTGCATTTTCCTTGCATAAATTCCAACGTGGCAGCGTCTTGTTCACTCACTTCTAGTCTGATCTTTTTACTCATCAACATCTGCTCTTCCCCTCCCTCGTCACTAGGGTTTGCACTTTCACCTTGACGAACCTGGCTGCTTAGGTGCTTGCCACTCTGCTTGCATCAGCACTTGCATCTGGCAGTGAAAGCTCTTCATCAGCGCTGGCACCCCTTGCAAAGTACTGCTTGCGATACCGGCTCATCGTGGAGTGTGAAAGCTCTACATGGCACATGGTCAGCGCTCGGTTTGCAAGCTCTGCAAGCTTTGCCGTGGGGTCCTCTTGCAAGCATGCAAAGACACACGCACGCGCATCAACCTTGTCTTGTTCACCCTGCTGCTCTCGCCTGGGCACGGCGCGCAAGACGACCCGCTTCTCTGGCTCGCCATGCTCCTGGCTCTGCTCCTGTCCTTCCGCTTGCAACGTTGCAAGCTCTGAGCGTGTCATTTGCACGCTTGCTTGCACTGCTGCAAGTTCCGTTGCAAGTTGCATATGCACACTCTTTGCAAGCTGCTGCACGGTTTCTTGCATCGCTGCACGTTCATGTGCAAGTTGCAGGTGCATGCTCTGTGCAAGCTGCTGCTGCATGCTCCTTTCCCTCTGTGCAAGCTGCTGGGTGAAGCTAGCTGCCAGGTCCTGCACCTGCTGCTGGATGCGTGCCTGCTCGTCCTGCTGGGCCTGCTGCTCGCGTTGGTGGGCCTGACGCGACAGGATGCGGGGGGCGCTCCTGTCCACTTTGGCTAGCGCCATCAAGAAGCCCGTA
>JAFAXQ010000271.1 GCA_019240835.1 Ktedonobacteraceae bacterium | reverse complement strand
GTTCAATGGAAAAGCTTGGAAGATCAAGCAGAAGTGCGCAAGTCATGTGTTCTGAGATACTGATCCTTGAGAAGAAATGAGGTGAGAACGCCTGTTCTTCTTTATTCTATCACCTTTTCCCTCTTCACGCAAAGTGCGGGAGAGCCCAATTCAGGGAGAATAGCGGCTAGTCTAGTTGAGTGATATTTGATGGGATTGGTCTGCTCCATCGTGATTGGGGTGGGCATCACCACCATGCAGCCCGGCTCGCTCGAAGGGCTTCTCATGGTGGTCTTGGATGTGAAAGCCGTCCGCGAGGAACTGGTCAGACGAGGCGTTGCCATCAGTGAGATCGACGTGCAGCCCTGGGGGTCGTTTGCGTATTTTCGTGATCCTGATGGCAATAGCTGGTCATTGCAGCAAATCCCCAGTCGCACCTAGCTTCCATACAGGCTCGTTGGGCGGCTTCAGGTGGGTTGCAACTGAATATATTCCGGTTGTCGGAGCTTCGGCGGCGAACTGGGGAACGCGCATATTCGAGGTAGGAGCTTGATTTGGTGTTTCCCTCAGTTCAATGCAGCGTGGTTTCTCGCACCAACACCTTCTCCTTTTGGGTCGACTGAGCATTCGGAGTGGCAACACTTACTTTCGGTAACACTTGTGTGGGCAAATCCTGCGTCTGAACTTGAATGCCCCTCACAGGGTGTATTGCAAAGTCGGCGGGCATGATCGCATCCCGTCCTTCTGTGATACCTATGATGCGGAAAATTGGCGTAAGGATGATGCATATAAGAAGATTGACCACAACTGCCGCTAAACCAGCATAGATGGGTATAGTTAATTCTCCCAGAGCAAGTGGATAGATCAGTGTAAAGTGTTGTGACACTACCATCCAGGTACCCAGTACCATGCCTGCTACCCAACCTATGATCAGGGCTAAACGATGAAACCAGTTGGTGTAGAGGCCGATGAACACGGCTGGTAAGGTTTGCAGCATCCAGACGCTGCCAAAAAGCTGCAAGTTAATGGCAAAGGTCGTTGGGAAGAAGAGAACGAAGGCGACCGCCCCTGCTTTGACGACTAGAGAGGCTGTCTTTGCAACGTTGGCCTCCTCGTGCTCAGTGCATGTCGGTCGAAAGTACTCTCGGTAGATGTTGCGCGTGAACAGGTGAGCTGCACCAATCGACATAATGCCAGCAGGAACCAATGCACCAATGCAGATGGCCGCAAAGGCCAAGCCTGCAAACCAAGGGGGAAACATCGCAGTGAACAGCGCTGGTAAGGCATTGTTTGTTTGATACACTGGCGATGGCTGGATGCCAGCAGCCAGTGCCATAAAGCCAAGCAGCCCAAGCAGACCCTGCATCAGCGTGTAGACAAGCAGAAATGCTGCTGTACGTTTGACCACTTTGCGACTGTTAGGACTCAAGACACCGGTGAGGGCATGTGGATACAAGAATAGGGGCAGTGTAGACCCAAGTATCAATGTAGCGTAGGCTGTGTATTGTTGCGGGGCTAGGATTTGCTCTTGTTTTGGCACAGCAGCGAAGATGTGCTCGAAACCACCTAATTTCATTGTGATTACAATAACAGCTGCTACTGCAATCAGCAAAATGGAGCTATCTTTTACCATAGCAATCAGTGCTGGTCCGCGCAATCCACTGATGTAGGTGTAGGCAGCTAGGATCACAAAAGCAATGAACAGGGCCAGCTCGGGATGCAGGCCCATCTGAGCCAGGCAGATTTGCATTCCTAAGATTTGCACGGCAATGTACGGCATACTCGCCAGGATGCCTGTTACTGCCACAAGCGAGGCTAGGATGTTACTGTCGAAGCGTTCGCGTACAAAATCAGAAATGGTGATGTAGCCGCGATGTCTAGCTAGTGTCCAGAACCTAGGCATGATAAGGAAAGCAAGAGGATACATCAGGGTAAAAGCGGGAATAGCAAAGAAACCTTGCGCCCCTTGTGCGAAGACAAGCGCTGGTACCGCTACAAACGTATAGGCGGTGTACATATCACCCCCGATAAGAAACCATGAAACAACGTTACCAAAGCGGCGTCCAGCCAGTCCCCACTCGTGTAGTCGGTTAAGGTCACCCGGCCGCCAGCGAGCAGCCAGAAAGCCTAGTGTTGAAATAGTAACAAATACAATAATAAAGATGGTTATCATCTGCCCATTAATCATGATTAACTTCTCCGTTGTTCCCAAATGAGAAAATGAAAGAAATCACAAGAAAATATGATCTCTTTCATTTTCTCATAGACGGCGGCTAGTACTGCTATTATAGGACTTATGTATTATCCAAGGTCAGGATCGGGAAATCATTACTCCCCAATTGGGCCGGCGTTCAGTCCAGGCAGCAGAGGTGTTTGCTCCAAACGTACTGCTTGTAACGAGGATGGATTCAGGCCAAGCAGCTTGAGAATGCTAGGTGCGATCTGCGTGGTTTGGACAGGAAATTTAAAGGTACTACCCGACAATTGAGGATTGGAGACGAGTAGGGCTACGTTGGTATCTTGGTCGCTGAAACCGCCGTGCTCGGCAATCTTCGTGGCTTTGGGTCCAGCATAGACGACACCGTAGTTGGGCAGCACGACGATATCCGGTGTGCGTCCATCCTTCAGCGGGTCATTAAACAGCAGTTTGAGGGAGTCGCCGGAGAGTATCTCCTGAATGTTTGCTTGTGCCTCGTTAGCGGCAAGCTTAGCCACTACCGCGGCAGTCTTGCTCTGATCGGTCAACCAGATCAGCGCTACATCATCTGCTGTTACTTGGGCCGCTAGCTTCGGTTGCACACTGTTGACCAGAGCTGGAATAATGCTACTATCGACAAGCTTGAACTTGGCAGGGTCAATGGGTGCCTGACCGTGTTTTGCAGTAATGATGATGGTCGTAGAAGCCAGCAGGTTCTGCACCTCTAATGCACTTACCATTTGGTGCAACGATGTATCGACGAAGTTAAGTGCATTGAGCAGTTGAGCACTCGGGGTACCCTGACTGTCGACATATCCTGCGCCTGGCAGCTTCTCGCCAACGCTGACAGCTTGGAAGTTCATACCGAAGATGGTAGGCACGCCAACTTTTTTCTTGCCTGTATGGTCAAAACCGTTGATTTCGTTAATAATGGCCTTGACCTTGATGGCGTCGTAGGCTTCCGTTGCGCTGACACTGCTCGTCGTATTGTTTGCAGCGATCTCAGGAGTGTAGAGGTCTTCAACGCCTTGGCCAGAAGGACCGTTGACCAAGTCGTAAGCAAGGGTCTTGTCGGACCAAGCGGTGCGCTGTCCAGCCGCTCTGATCACCTCGAAAATGGTGTTTGCCCGCAGATAGCTATGTGGATAAACGGGCGTGCATCCCTTTGCAGGATCCAGAGGAAGCGCATTGGGGTTAATACCACCACCCCCGTCGATAGCATTGGGATTCTTGTCGATTGTCTCATCATAGAGCACCTCAGTTCCCACAGTGGCACACTTTGAGCCAGGAGGGGAAAGAGTTCGATCATACGAATTATCATAGAAGACGCCTGTAGAACGTGGTGAGCCTCCTGTGATCTCTGAAAGAAGGCCTGGAAAAGAATCTGAAGGCTTTGACGTAGAGGCATTGGTGTAGGTGACACCTCTGTGTGATAGGCTAGCTAATGTTGAATTTGGAAAAACGCGAACGTAGCGCGCAAGATCTAAGGCATGTAATCCGTCAATACTCAATAGCAACACACGTTTGGTCGGAATAGGACTGTTGCTTGCGACAGGGTATGCCTGGGCACTGATTGACAAACTTGAAATACATAGTATTCCCATCATCAAACCCGGCAGCAGTCTGATCCAAAGGTTTTTCATGGTGACTCCTTCTGATAAAATCTGAGGCAGGAACGAAGTCATAGTAGTTTTCATGTTGCTCCGCTATAGGGAACAAAACGAAGAAAAGGAGGTGCGAGGATAGCTCGCGCTCCGGCAGGGCACGATCCTTGTACCCTGAAGTGAAGTTCCTGAATAGTGAAGGCTATAGACGACTTACAGAGTTCTATTACCTCATCTACAAGATAAACCTTCCTTGTTAAGTCGAGCTTATACATCTGTTAAATTTTTGTGAAGGATGCTATGTGCATTTGCATCTTGTTGCGAGCAATTACGCTTTAGTTGATAATTCCGTATTGCACCTTCATAAGTAGGATCCGCCGCACGGATTGGTCGATACGTTGCATACTGAGTTGGCCTTGTTGCAAGGCTCGTTTGAGGGCGGCGACGACCTCGGCTACTTGGTTTGGCGTATAAGGCCCTTCGATCAAATCATCGCCAGCTAGAATAGAGAGAACAGCAGCTTGGCTCAATGGCCATCTGGAGATGATACCCTGCATATACAGGCCATCGGTAATCACCACGCCATCGTAGCCTAGCTCTTTGCGCAACACGCCGTCGATAGCCTTTGGTGAAAGCTCTGCTGGCAAATCGGCATCAATGGCAGTCGTGAGGACATCGGTAGGCATAATCATTGCTGGCGTAGCTGCGCGTAGTATAGTCTTGTAAGGAGCTAGGTCGATATTCTCTAGATCTGTCAGGCTGCGGTCCACTACGGGGAGGTGGAAGTGGGGATCGGTTCCCACAGTGTTAGGTAACGATCCTAATCCTGGGAAATGCTTGAGACAAGCCACAATAGTGTTTTTTTGCAGGCCGTTTAGGAAAGCCCCAGCATAAGTGGCAACGGTCGTGGGGTCTGAACTGAACTGTCTATCTTGCAGTAAGTTCGTGGTAGGGCCGACATCAACGACAGGGGCAAGGTCGGTATTGATGCCCAATTCGTGCATGCGTTTGGCATCTTGTGCCGCCTGTGACCATGCTGCATTCGGGTCGCCTGACGCAGCTATACTGGCAGCGGCGGGAAGAGCGCCGTAGAAGGTTTGTAACTTGTTGACTTGGCCACCTTCTTGGTCTACAGCAATCAACAGGGGAATTTTTGCATCCCTCATAGCCTGAGCAACGAAAGCTGTGACACCGCCTACAGTATCATGGGGGGCGGCAAAGTTATTGTTGACAGGCTGGTAGAGGTAGCCGCCAACAAACTGCTGCGCAATCATGTATTGTAGCCCAGTAGTCTGGTAGTCTGTTCCAATATATTCTACCATTAGTAACTGTCCCAGTTTTTGGTCGAGTGACATCCCCTGCATGATCTGTTGCACTTTCGTTAATTGTGCTCGTCGCGTTGCCTCAGTAGCTATACCATGCGCATCAGCTTTCTGTGGGCCAAGCTGTGAGGTTGTCGGAAGGAGAACCTGCACATCGCCACAACCCGAGAGAAGAAGAGTTAGGAAACAGAGAATAAGAATGTATTGGCTATGTATACGCATGAATTGTTGGCATATTGGCTGCTTTGCATACATAAAAACAGGCTCCGATAGCACGAAAAGCGGACGAAGTATTTTATAACACACATGACGTTGCGTTGATACTGGGAGTAACTCCTATTCCTCTTTTTTCCCTCTATGCAAACGAACGTTCAAACTTTCAGTACACGGATTGAACAACTCTGATGGCTATGATATACTACGAGATGAAAAATGAACGTGTGCATGTTCATACGCATAGACACTAGGTGAAAGAGGATGTACATTTATGCCGAAGAAGGGTGAACTGTCAAAGACAGCCCGTGCCTCTCTGGCGAACCGTGAAGAGGTCAACCACATGACCACTCGGCTCTGTGCCAAGTGCGGCGAGGCTATTATGCTCAAAGACCTTCAGCCTGTAAAAGTTGTTGGTAAGGGTATGGTCTACTACCATAAGGAGCACTACGCCCTCCAGTAAACTGCAGGAAAAATAAGCGAGCACACAACAGGTCCTGGCCAAGCCAGGACCTGTTGTGTGCTCGCTTATCTTCTTCATCTTGACAATCCCTCTGCAAGCTGGCACAATCGTCGACGTGAGTTACCCACACAAGGAGAGGAAATGGTAGTCCATCAAACAGCACAGTCAACTCTCATCGTCGCTTTTCAGGGTGAGCGTGGCGCATTCAGTGAGGAGGCTGTACGGACGTACTTTGAGAAGGAATCCGACAAGCAGTTAGAGCCATTCCCCTGCCGTAGCTTTGCCGATGTATTCCGCGCAGTAGCAGCAGGAGAGGTCAGCTATGGGCTGGTACCAGTAGAAAATTCACAAGCTGGTAGCATAAATGATGTGTACGATCTGCTACGCCAACATGATTTATTTGTGATCGGCGAAGTCAGCCATGCAGTGAATCACTGTCTACTCTGTCTACCCGGACAGCGATTTGGCGATATTAGACGTGTTATCTCGCATCCCCAAGCATTAGCACAAAGCGACATTTACCTGCGTGAACTAGGTGTCGAGCTTGTGGCAACATACGATACCGCTGGTAGTGCAAAGATGATTCGTGAGGAAAACCTTGAAGGTGTTGCAGCAGTCGCTGGTGCAGGAGCAGCAGAACTCTACCAACTGGAAATATTGGCACACGATATACAAACAATTAAGGACAATTACACCCGTTTTATCGCTCTAGGGCGCGAACCAGCAGCGCGGCGCGAGGGCCTCGCCAAAACTATGCTTGTCATGGCAGCCGCTCACCAGCCCGGTTCACTCTACCAATGCCTGGGCACATTGGCCGCTAACAAGATCAACCTGCTCAAGCTAGAGTCGCGTCCATCGCGTCAGCGTGCCTGGGAGTATGTCTTCTACCTCGACTTTGAGGGACACCGCGAGGATGCTGTGGTTCGCAACGCTCTAGCCAATCTGGCTGGTTACACCACGTTTTGCAAAGTACTCGGTTCATTTGCCAGAACTATGTAGACCCACGCGGAAGAGACTCCTCTACAAAAGGGCTTCGTACTTCAGGCACGAAGTCCTTTTGTAGAGATATTTTTGCTATCTCTTGACTTTGAGCGTATTGATGAAGTTCTCTGCCAGTGTCTCATACGGTGGAGAGTAGTACTCTTCGACCCGACCAGCATCACACAACATCGTCAACGAGGGATCGATGGGCAGTTGTGCAAGTAGAGGAGCCCCGCTTAGGCCGACAAGGTCGGTGCCGTTGCTCGGGCCGAAGATTTCGTAGCGCTCACCATCTGGAGTCTCGAAGTAAGCCATGTTCTCTACAACGCCTACGATGACGCCTTTAAGCTGGCGTACCATGTTGATGCACTTCTTTACCACCATTGTGGCTAACATTTGCGGCGATGAGACGATGATGATGCCATCAACGGGCAGTGATTGCAGCACAGTCATTGGTGCATCCGATGTGCCAGGAGGCAAGTCGACCAGCAGATAGTCGAGCTGACCCCAGTCGACATCGCTGTAGAACTGCTTGATAGCGCTAGAGACCATCGGACCACGCCACACTACCGGGTCACTTTCGTGTTCAAGGAACATATTCATCGACATCACTCGAATGCCACCCTTGCTAGTCAGCGGCTCGATACCACCACTTGCGGACTTTGCGGGTTGCCCGCTAGTACCAAACATGCGGGCGATACTGGGACCGGTAATATCACCATCCAGCACGCCAATGTGTAGACCCTGACGTCGCAGTGAGACCGCAAGCAGACCTGTCACGAGTGACTTGCCAACACCGCCTTTACCGCTCATTATGGCAATCACCTGCTTGATCTTACGATCAGCCTGTGAGGAGGCCATAGTTAGGGGCACTCCACGGCCCGTAGGCGCTTTCTTCGGTGCGACTGAGACTGGCTCGCCGCGAACAGCAGCATTAAGATCTATGATTAACTGCTCAAGCTTCTCTGGTGTAAAACGATGCGTACGTGCGCCACCCGCTACACTTTCTCTTGCGCCGACAGCGCATGCGGTGCAAGGAAGGCCATGCCCATGGAACACCTTGACCGTTGCTGGGTACTTAGTGACTATATCATGTATGATCATATCGGCAGTTATCGTCTCCGCCATGTGTCTTATCCTTTATCAACAGCACGCAAAAAAAGACTCTGCAGGCCGTTCTTTATTTGCTATGAGATCATTCCAAGATGAAACTTAATTCCGACTTGTGTACTCTGATATTATAGCACAATCAATGACATCGTGCCCATTAACGAGAGAACAGCTTCCTTAAAAAAGGAAATCTCTCCCTCTTTAATAAATGGCTAAGCTGATCAAACTAGTTAATAAAAATAGAAGTAAGGTACCATTGTTGTTGTTATTTGTCGTATGGGTTGTCAAAACATGATATAATAAATCAACGTGTAGAGAAAGTGCGATAAGAGCTATTGAGAGCAAAGGATTTCGAAAGAGGAACAACATGCTCAAACGTGATTGGGGTGAGTTTCGCGCCCTTTTAACGTCATTGTTGCAAGATGCAACAGCAAGAAAGCTCATTGAGCAGCGAGCGGATATCTCCACCCGCACTCTTGCGCGCTGGGCAAGCGGCGAAACGGAGGAGCCAGACAAGAAGCGTCTTTCCCAATTGGTTCAAGCTCTTCCTCACTATCGAGATGCCCTGCTTGCTGTGATTGTCAAGGCAATACCGGATTTTGATGTTCCACTGGTTGACCATACCAAATCTCAGATTGAATATCTCCCGCATGAGTTCTGGCATCTGCTCGAAGTCAATGCCAATACGCCCAAAAACCTGCATTTTTTGACAATGGTCAAGCAGATTTTCCTGCAAGTGCAATCCTACATTGATCCTGAGCACATCGGTGTGCAACTCAGCATTGCACAATGTTCTTCTCCCTGCCGTCCTGATCAGCCTGTACGCACTCTGCGCCAAGTCATAAAGAGGAAGACCCATCATCGGTCGTTGTCCGCAGGGCTTGGAGACCACATCTTTCTTGGAGCTGAGTCGCTCTCAGGATATAGTGTGAGCCTGTGTCAAGTCTGCGTTGTCCAAAACACTCAGCAGGAGCGACGCTTGCCTGTTCTCAGAGTACCCGACGAGTACAGTGTAGCGGCCTACCCTATTCAACGAGGCGGCTATGTCGCTGGATGCTTTCTCATTTCCAGTCCCCAGCCAGACTTCTTCTCTCAGCGGCTGCAAGATATTCTGCAGATCTATGCCTATCTGCTGAGCATGGCATTTGAAACTGACCAATTCTATGCCCCCGAGCGGATTCGTCTCTGTCCGATGCCTACAGGGTACGTTCAGCAACCCTATATTGCGCAATTTCAAGACCGCGTGCTCACACTTTTGCGACGTGAGCCGTTCCCCACGCGATTACAGGCCGAGACGCAGGTGTGGCAACAGATTGAAGAAGCACTTCTTGCAGCATCAATCGACATGTAGCCGGAGAAGAGATTCTGGAAATCAGACAACCTGGACGAGCACAACCTGCTCCAAGGGAGCAAACCCCTCAGCTTGTACCGAAATGGTAATCGCCCACGGCCCTGCCGTGTACAAGTGAAGTTGTGTCAGATAGTCTCCTGGTGCAACTTCACTGACACGGCTAGGCACAACCTGCATGTCCATATTGGTCATGTTCGCCCTTGATAGCACGTGTGCCTGTTCGATGGGTACTCCTTGTAGGTCTGTGATATGCACCAGCACAGTGGTCAGTGCATGTGCCTGTGGGGGCTGTTGGCCAAGATGGACCTGCATGGATGCTGGCGCATGGGGTTGAACGAGGGAAGCCAAGACGAGTACTCCGAGGCATACAGTAGCAAACACGATCCAGAACAGTGGTCGTACACGCATCTGCAACTCTGCCTTTCGGGGTACTGATCGTGGCTCAGCATGAGACATTATGAACGGTTTGTTGGCGTTCGTTCTTTCTGCTCTGCTCCCATCGCAGTACTTTGCTCCATAGGAACAGTCGCCGCATATTTGCGTCCAAGACCTGCTCCTGCTCCTAGTCCGACCAGTAAAGCAACAATGCCAGTAAGGATAGGAACCCACAGCGGAATACCGCTTGATCCAGCGGACGTAGAGGTGCTCGTCTGTTTGGCTGGCGTAGATGTTGATGCCACCGGGGCTGTAGAGTTGACGGTGAAGATAAATGCCCCCTCATCGGGATCGCCATCATCTGCCGATACAGTGGCCCAACGAACGATGTAGACCCCATTGCCCTTCTCTGGCTTGATGGTCACCGACATCTCTTTGAGGTTATTGAGCGGAATGGTAGCATCGCCCTGGCTGACCAAGGCCCCACTAGGTCCATAGACGAAGAGATTGCTGAACTTAGGCCCTGGTTTCATATTTTCAATAGTCGTCACAGTTATCTTTGTGGGGGCGGTGACGATGGTCGAACCAATACCCGGGTTGGCACTGATCACTTTGGCATGGGCGGAGGCAATTCCGGCAAGCAATAGGAACAGGCAAAGGCTGGACACGCTAGCTATACTCAGCAGTGTACTATGGCGTGATATTCTCATCACACAATTCTCTCTTTTCTCGCGAACATTTTAATGAGTCTTGTCGCCCTGCATGCTACTGCATTAGGCAAATTTTGCCTAGTGGGAGATATCCCTATTTTTTCACCCTAGGGTTATTGGAGAGATCAGGGCATTCCCATTCTCGCAAAAAAGGGCATGAGCGGGTTTGCCCAGCCCCACCCGAGAAAAAGAGGGAAGTGTGTTGGTGCGGGCCTTCGCCCGCACCAACACACTTCTTTCAACACGTCGGGGGTGGGGGTTCGGCCAGGAGCAGCAGAATGGGAAAGCCCTTTCGAGAGATTCTCCTACTAGACATACAAGTTTGTAGACTTTATACTGAGGATAAATAGCATGTTTGCAGTCAACACGTAGTATTATTAGGGTAAAGAAAATTAATGGATAAGAA
>JAFAXQ010000117.1 GCA_019240835.1 Ktedonobacteraceae bacterium | reverse complement strand
GGCTCACTCAATAACTCAGTGCCGCATCCTGATATTACTACTCGCTTGATTGACCCACCACATGTTCTTTGCAGTGCCGGTGGCTGATGCCACAAGCTTGGGCGGTGGCTCTGCCCCCGCCCCTACGATGGTGGGAGTCTGCTCTGTGCCTCTGCTGAAAACAACTTTGTAAAGAGGTTATTTTTATGGGAAATTTTGCACAAGTCGCCCTTGGCATTGTTGTGTTGCTGCTAGCAGTTGGTGGCCTGCTCTATATGTTCTATATGCGTACCAACGCTGTTGAAAAGACAGGGTACGGCTCTCTCATCATGTTAGTAATCATCTCATTTATGATACCTGTCCTTTGGATTATGGAGAATGCGAATCAACTAGATGCCAAATCTCAACAGCATATCATCGCTGTACAACGAGGGTTGGCCCTGTATGCGCAGTACTGCATTGATAATTGTTACACTATTAAAGATGGCAAGGTGCTCAATCCTAAGTATAATGGCTACACGATTGATCAGCTCAATCAGATGAAAGATACTGATATTACACGCATCGTTAGCGCCGGTCAGTATGCTCCTGGTGCTGTGGTGCCGAGCAACGAGAACCTGATTACACGTAGTCAGCGTTACGGTGGTGCCTTAGCCGATACTGATGTTGACTATCTGTTACAATTTATTCGCTCGGCTGATCCAGAGTATCTGTCAAAGAACGGCTATACTGGTGCAAGTGCTGTCAATGGATTTAATCAACTGCCTTCCTACTTGCAAACCAATTCGCCTTCAGCTTACAGTACAGCAGTTGCCTTGGGAAGTGTGGGCCAGTTCGGCCCGGCAGTTGATATGAGCAAAGATAAGCATGTCATTCTCAGTATAGCGCAAACTTCTGCCACTCAGCAGTGTGATAGTGGTTGCTTTGTACCACTCAATGTGAAGGTGAAAGTTGGCACGACTATCACCTGGGTAAACAACAGTAAGGTTGCTCATACAGTCACAGCACTGATTGGGCAAAGCACTGCATCTCCTAAAATTGCAAAGGATATCTTTGACTCTGGAATTTCGAACCTGATTCAGCCCGGTCAAAAGTTCACCTATACTGTGACCCAGGCGGCTTATAATTTCAATCCCAATCATACTGTTGTCTACTATTGTCAGGTTCACCCCAATTATATGTTTGCTGAGTTGACGATTGTTCAGTAGTCACTCGTCTTGAAAGGTGTTGTGCTCCATGCAACAAGCTCAACAACGGGAAATGCCAGAACGAATCTCGTGGGCCAGAGCAATGATATTTGGCGTAGGCTTCTTCTTCCTCGGAGCCCTACTGGTAGGGCAGGTTCCCGGTTACATTTATCTGGAGATGACGGCTGCTTCGCTGGAAGGTTTTGAGCAAGGCTCTCTTGCTCTGGCGGCTGTCTGCCTTGGCACCTTCGCCATTATTCAAGTGATTATGTTGCTCTTCGATCCTAAGCCCGTAGTCCCTCCACTGATCTTTACCGGGTTGGGTAGTATACTCGCCATTGCTGGCTTTGTGCTCATGGCGTGGGCAGGTCTCACAGGTTGTAGCTCCACACAGACTACATGCCATCAGTATTTCCCAACGAGTACTACCCATATACTCCCCTTGTTGGCAGGCAACTTCCTCTGGTTCCAGCCGAACGCCATTGACTTTGTGATGATCGGCGCTACGTTGCTGGGAGTTGGCGTGGCTATGGTTTTCTATAGCGTGTTGGCTAAAGGCGAACAGCGCAATCCGGATCGCCGCGATCTCGGCACAACTCCTACTATCCGCTGGATGATTATCATCGCCAGTGTGTTGTTAGTGGCGACCTTGCTTTTCTACACCTATGTGAGCGACCAAGGCTTGGCCTATCTACTCTTCCCTGCTCATCCATTCAGAGGCCAAAAGATTATTGACTTCATTCTCAGTACTATCCTAGCTCTCGCTATCTTCCTGACACTTGGGGCATTTGCCTTGCGCTTGCACTACCTGATGCGCCCAGTACGGAAGCGCACGATGCCTGGTCTCTATGCCGTTGGTGCCATTGGGTTGGCACAGACTGGTGCGCTATTATTGCTGGCCTGGTTACTTGTCTACCCGGCTATCGACTGGATACATTCCTGGAGATTTATTGGCTTAGGCACCTACCTGACCCTTTGTGCCAGAGAGGCAGCAGTTCCAGCAAGCTGTGCATTCACACAGCAAGCTGGCTATATCGTCGATGGTATCATCTCAATGACCTTCTTCCCCCTACTGATGGCCGCAGTGTGGGCGTGGAAGTCACATCGCAATCTAGTGATCATAGGCGGCGTTTTGACGACTGCCGTCCTTGCTCTGAGCACTCTCCTTGTACACCTGCATCCAGATGAGTTCTTGATCGGATTACTGCTTTGTGCTGGTATTCTCGTGCTCGCTGCCGTCTGGACAAGCGTTGCGCGCCGTGAATTTGCTGTGGTAGGCGAGACACGCATGGGTTGTGTGGGCATGTGGCTGGTTTTTGGCACATGTCTCTTCATCTACCTTGCCGCCTTCGGCTTCTTCTCTCTGCCAGGCTTCCGAGAGACCGAGACGAATGTTCCATACGTCCCTGGCCTGCTCATTCCCCCTCATCCAGCACCTAACCAACCTCCGGCTATCACGCAGAATGATGCTCTAGTGTTGCTGGTCGTTATGGGTGTGCTGGCTGCCATTCAGTTTTTCTTCTTGGTGCGCAATCGCTATCGTGTGTGACAGGGAATTTACCGTAGCGTTGGGTCATCTTTGCTTGCTGCCTGTGACAGCAAGCAAAGATGACCCAACGCTTTTCTCTCCTCCTCTCCGTTTTCGCGTGTTATAATGAGATACCTTGCATTTGAGAGTGAGAGGAACACATGTATGGAGTATGAACGGCCTCTACGAGTTCTGATACTCGCAGCGGAAATCGTGCCATTTGCTAAAGTTGGTGGCCTTGCTGATGTTGTAGGTGCCCTACCCAAGGCACTACAAGCATTAGGTCACGACGTCCGTCTTGCTATGCCCCGCTATCGACAAGTTGATCCCCAGCGCTTTCGACTCAATACGGTTATCAATGCCCTCTCCATTGACATGGGTAGTTTTCGCGTCCAGGTGAGTGTACGGCAAGGGGAGATTGGTGAAGATATCCCTGTGTATATGATTGATGCTCCCCGCTTCTTTGATCGTGAGAATATCTACGGCTACACAGACGATGGAGACCGCTTCATTTTATTTTGTCGTGCCGTTCTGGAAGCAATGCGCGTTTTGGATTGGCCGTCTGACATCGTGCATTGCCACGACTGGCACACAGGCATTGTGCCCAACTGGTTGCATACTATTTATCGCCATGATCCTTTCTTAGAGAGCACAGCTACCGTCTATACTATACATAATCTTGCCTATCAGGGTATCTTCGGCTATCGCATCCTTGAGGTTGCGGGAGTGGCCGCCAATGGTTTCCTCTATCCACAGATTGCAGAGCTGGCAAATGTGGTTGATATCATGGGACGTGGTATTCTCTTTGCCGACGCAGTGACAACAGTCAGTGAGCGCTATGCTCAAGAGATACTCACGCCAACCTTTGGCGAAAAACTTGACCATATGCTGCGTTCCCGCCGGGAGCGGCTTTTTGGCATCCTCAATGGCATCGATTATGAGGAGATGAATCCTACCACTGATCGCTATATTCATACTCACTTCGATGCCTCTTCGTTGGATAAACGTGTAGAAAACAAGATAGCTCTGCAAGAGCAAACACATCTGCCCGTAAACGTAGATATTCCCCTGCTCGCGATGATTTCGCGCCTCGCCGACCAGAAAGGCTTTGATCTGCTGTCGCAAATTATACAACCTCTGCTTGCACAGGGAATACAATTTGTTGTGCTAGGCATTGGCGACCAGCATTACCATGAAATGTTTCAGAGTCTGGCTGCACGCTATCCCGACCAAGTAGCTGTTTTCCTCACCTTCAATACCGAACTAGCCCAACGTATCTATGCTGGAAGCGATATATTCCTGATGCCTTCGCGCTTTGAACCATGTGGCTTAGGTCAACTGATCGCTATGCGCTATGGCTGCATTCCGATTGTGCATAGCGTAGGTGGACTGGCTGACACGGTCCAAGAATATGATCCCCGCACAGGTAAAGGCAACGGCTTTGCGTTTACCAATTACGATCCCTGGGAGTTCTTCGCTGCTGTCGTACGTGCGTTGGAACTCTTGCGCTTTAAGGACATTTGGCGCACGTTGCAGCAGCGAGGTATGGCGGCAGATCACTCCTGGCAGGCCTCGGCAGTTCGCTACGTCGAAGTCTACCGCAATGCGTTGGCCTTTCACAAAAGCGGCAAATAAATATTTCTTAGGATGAGATTTACGTATGATGCAAATTGCCTATCTCGATTGTCATTCCGGTATGAGCGGCGATATGTTCCTCGCAGCATTGCTGCATGCAGGACTTTCTTTGGAAACACTCAAAAGCGCATTGTCTGTCTTGCCTATTGACGGATACGAAATAACATGTGAACCATTTCAAGATAAGGGTATAGGTGGGGTGCAGTGTCACGTTAGCATCCCTGCTGAGGAACAGCCTCATCGACATCTCTCAGATATCAGAGCTTTGCTACGCGCTTCGGCGCTCCCCCCTGCTATTCGTGAGAGGGCGCTTGCTATCTTTCACTGTCTAGCAGAGGCAGAGGCTACTATCCATAATTCGAGTATCGAGGAGGTACATTTTCACGAGGTGGGAGCAGTCGATGCAATAGTGGATATTGTAGGGGCTGCCATTGGCGTAGAAACTTTAGGCATTACCCAACTCTATGCCTCTGCCCTGCCCCTGACGAGTGGACATGTTCAAACAGCTCATGGTCTCCTGCCTGTTCCCGCACCAGCTACACTCGAGATTCTGCGACGCGTAGCTGCCCCTTGGAAACCATGTCCTGTAGAAGCAGAGCTAGTAACGCCCACGGGTGCCGCTATACTGGCAACATTAGCGCGTTTTGAAACACCTTTTATTGCTATCGAGCACATAGGCTATGGCTTCGGGCAGAAACGCTTACCGTGGCCAAATTGCCTACGTCTCTGTCTGGGTCAGACGTATGGAACTGGGCTAGACGGAGAGGCGGATACTGATTGGGTAACAGTACTAGAATCGAACATCGATACGATGAGCGGTGAACTACTGGGGGGGATGATGGAGCGACTTCTGGCGGCGGGAGCCCTGGACGTAAGCTATAGTCCGCTGCAGATGAAGAAGAATCGCCCAGCTACGTTACTCACGGTGATGTGTGTGCCGCAGCAGAGCGATCTATTTGCACAGATATTGCTTCGTGAGACAAGCACATTAGGAGTGCGCATACAGCAGGTGCAGCGCCTCAAGGCGCAGCGTACGCAACAGCGTCTTGACACGCCGCTTGGTCCCATCACGGTGAAAATCAAACGCTTGGGAGAATGGATCATCAGTGCAGCGCCGGAATACAACGACTGTCAGTGCATTGCAAGAGAGCGAGCTATGCCGCTCATAGAGGTGTATGAAGTTGCGCAACATACCATTGCAACGACGCTAATAAAAGAGACAAGGGCACTATTGAGCAAGAGATCTGCAAATCCCCTTGTTCAATAGCTACTTTCCATCACTTCGCTAAGTTACCCCAATTGTAGATTGTATCAGGCTTCATATTGGGCGAGTTATATACCAACGTGACAAGCGTATGCGATTGCAAGGTGATCGCGTGGAAATCTCCCTTGTACGGCTGTCCATCTACATAGACTGTCCACCCACGTGAATCTCCTAACTGTAGAGGATAATCTAATTGGGGAAATTGTTCGCTCCAGATGTGAAAGAAGTTGCCCAACGTATAAGGTTGTTGCGTGGGGGCCTCAATGTGTATGATGCCGTCACTCGTGTGTGTATGCATCCAGTAGAAGCAGGAGGCGTCAGTTGAAATACCAACATACTGGGGAATTTGCACTGCGGTGCCATTGATATAGATGGAGACGTGAGCATGATAATGTACGGTGCTGTGCTCCAGTTGATCGCACGAAATACCATCCACAGTCGCCCCTGGCTGTGTGCTCTGATTGGCTTGCCCGCGATTTGCTACAACGATGAAGTATACACCTACGATGGCAGTTGTCACGAGGGCAATAACGCTTATAATCACGACGCGCCGTGTTCTCGCTGCACGTAATCGTTCTTGCTCACGGCGTAGCTGCTCCTCTCGCCGCTCTCGCCGTCGCTCCTGTTTTGTCTGTTGACGCGTTATTTGTTTACTCATGGATTCTCCACCAACTTTTTTGTTCTCTGCCAAGTATATTATATTCCACTTTCTTTCTTCATGACTTGCTCAACCCGCCCCAATAGTTATATAGTAGTAAGAAAAAGGGAAACACATGGCCGATCAAGTTACTCATATCCTTGCCCCCTCTTCCTTAGCACCGTTTCCGTCGAGCCGGAAGGTCTATGTGGTAGGGTCGCGCCCAGATTTGCGGGTGCCTATGCGTGAGATCATCTTGACACCTACTACGGGTCGTTTTGGCAATACCGACAACGCTCCGCTACGTGTGTATGATACAAGTGGTCCCTACACAGATCCCGAAGTGCAAACTGACATTCGCCAGGGGCTTGTTCCGCTACGGCAAAGCTGGATTTTGGAACGAGGAGATGCCGAGGAATACACGGGCCGCGATATACAGCCTCGGGATGACGGTCTGAAAGTACACTCCCCGCTGGCAAACCTTGCTGCATTTCCCGCACTACGTCGGCGTCCTTTGCGGGCAAAGTTAGGGCGGGCTGTAACCCAATTGGCTTACGCCGGACATGGCACTATAACTCCTGAAATGGAGTTTATTGCCCTACGCGAAGGTCTGCAGCCAGATTTTGTGCGCGAAGAGGTGGCTCGTGGACGCGCCATCATCCCTGCCAACATCAATCACCCTGAAGCAGAACCTATGATCATTGGGCGCAACTTCTTGGTCAAGATCAATGCCAACATTGGCAACTCGGCGGTGAAGTCTTCAATTGAGGAGGAAGTGGAGAAGATGTGTTGGGCTGCACATTGGGGAGCTGACACCGTGATGGATTTGTCTACTGGCAGAAATATCCACACCACTCGCGAATGGATTCTGCGTAACTCGCCAGTGCCTATTGGCACAGTGCCAATCTATCAAGCCGTAGAAAAAGTCGGGGGAAAGGCTGAAGAACTCACCTGGGAGGTGTATCGCGACACTTTGATTGAGCAGGCTGAGCAAGGCGTGGATTATTTTACCATCCATGCTGGCGTACGGCTTCCCTACATTCCTCTCACAGCGCAGCGCGTCACTGGCATCGTTTCTAGAGGTGGTTCGATCCTGGCTGCCTGGTGTCTGGCGCACCACAAAGAGAACTTCTTATATACCCATTTTGAAGATATCTGCGAGATCATGCGCTCCTACGATGTCTCATTTTCGCTAGGAGATGGCCTACGCCCTGGTTCGATTGCCGATGCCAACGACGCCGCACAGTTTGCAGAACTGGAGACGCTGGGCGAACTGACGCAGATTGCCTGGAAACATGACGTGCAGGTGATGATTGAAGGCCCTGGCCATGTACCCATGCATAAGATCAAGGAAAATATGGAGCGCCAACTGGCCGTCTGCCAGGAAGCACCGTTTTACACCTTGGGTCCGCTCACCACAGATATTGCCCCTGGCTATGACCATATCACCTCGGCGATAGGAGCGGCGATGATCGGCTGGTTTGGCACAGCTATGCTGTGCTATGTGACGCCCAAAGAGCACCTGGGACTTCCCAATAAGAAAGATGTCAAGGACGGGGTCATTGCCTACAAGATCGCTGCCCATGCCGCCGACCTAGCCAAAG
>JAFAXQ010000205.1 GCA_019240835.1 Ktedonobacteraceae bacterium | reverse complement strand
CGTGAGCACCTGAGCGGCATAGCGCTCAGTCATGGGTGAGCCTCCTTGCCGTCAGCAGACACAGGGGGGGCTTGCTCTTGGTAGGCGGCAAGAAAACACTGTATTTCCTGAGTAGAGAGAGCCACTTGTTCTGGTTCTGCCCGACCAGAGAGCTTGAGAAACACGACACCTTCCTGATTGAAGGCAACTTTCGTACAGGCATAGCTCACTCCATAGGTGAGGCCATAGTCTTGGTACGTGTCCTCCGAGAGGGTCAGCCAGCGGGGTTGTGTGTTCGACATCGTGAAAACGTTCCTTTCTTGTACGTAGAAGCTTTGATAGGTCAAAGCTTCTACGAAAAACGATGCTTTGAGCCTGAGCTGCTCAAGGCTCACCTCTAGCGGCCTCGTACATGAGACCGCCAGTGGTCAACCTTGCGATGGAGAGAAACATATCAGCGAGGCGGGCTTGAACCGCCTTGAGGGCCTTTCGCCACTATCGAGCCAAGTTCAGAAAACTGAAGAGGTTCAATCACGCTGTACCCCAGGGTGGTGCAACAGTTATGCCGATCTCCTTTCAATCCAGCCAGATGACCGCCCGTGCTCGCATCGAGTCTACCAACACTCACGCTAAACTGCTGTCCTTGAGACTTGCACTCCTTCCCATGCTCAAGTGATCTCTCGCCGGACACGTCAACGGGAGAGAAACAGGGCGACTAGCATATCATCCAGCCTTCATTGGGGTGAAACGATATGGAGGAATGGAATAGACCCACTCATGAGTTCTCGTTTGTTAATGTACTGGATAGCCATTACACAGACTATGCTGTACTAAGTATAACTATCATAGGATAGTTTGTCAATATGGGAGGCTAATCTGGATTATAACAAACTATTCTATGCTTGGCGATGAAAGAAAACTTCTATTAGTCCTTGTTCTGTACCCAGAAAGCATGATATACTATGGACTAAGATATGAAATCCTAGGAGGGTAGTGCAGTATGTCAACGTTAGAAGATCTGCGTCTTGAAGCACGCCTCTCGGTTTCTGCCTTATCAAGAAAAGCTGGTGTAGATATGAAAACAACGAAACGAGCTATTAACGGCAGTCCTGTACAGAAGGTAAAGGTTATGGCTATCATCCAAGCACTGGCAGAAGAGCTTGGGAGACCATTAAAGTTAGAAAATGTTGATGGTATAAACATCTACTTTTAACGACTGCTGCACGGTCCTTTCAGACAAAAGAAGAAGCTGCAACACTTTTGCTGTCTCTTCAGGTGTCAGACTCACACAGTCATCTGGAAACTTCTTCGTACCGATAGTCAGACAGCCTTCGCAGATCTCGATTACATGAGTAGCAGTATCAACAGAAAAAATATTATCGTTATTCGTCATAATTGCCTCTTCATTCTTCAGGTATCTGACACGCCATTTCAAGGACCTAATTCTTCATCTGGTTGAACCTTTTCTCAGGATCAGATACTATATCTCTAGTAGTCATCTGAAGGCAATGATACCAGCAAGAGACATGACCTAAAATACCAAGTTTGTAATGCCTCGGCATAATCTAACTATCGACTACCCATCGACTTGGATTAAGAGGCTTCTAAGGACGCAAATTCCTTGACCGAGGCATCAACAAAACGTAGACTAAAGTGTAGGTGCATATGGCAAACGAGAAACTAAGGGCAGCGAGACTACAAAAGCATTGGTCGCAGGTTAAAGCGGCAGAGAAAGCGGGCATCAGTGTACTTACCTATAGTCGATGGGAAAAAGGTGTACAGACACCCTACCTTACGACACTCGATCAACTTTGTGAGGCATTTGAGATGTCGCCCGCAGACTTGGGCTTTGGACATATAGATGGATCTGCTCCTGCGCAGGTTGTATCTGTCGCCCAAACATCACCTGTGCTTATCGATAGACAAGGCAGGGAGATATCTCATGAGTCAGACACACACGAGTTGCAGCTTTCCAAAGAACTTGAATCTCTTTGCATTGATCTCGAGTTCCGTGTCCAGTGCATCATCTACGAGGTGTTATCGCAACGAACATCTCTTCAGAGACTCCGGAAGGAACTGACAAGCATACTAACACTAGAAGGAAACAACACGATGGATCTTGAACGACGCACGGTGTTACGTCATCTAGCCTTAATCCCTATACAGACATTTGGCCTCACAGCATTTGGTGCCTCACGCTCTTTTCTGCCTGAAGATATCCTCACGCATTGTGCAGCAGGTATCACAGCCTGTGAACATCTCAGTAGAGGTATAGATCTTAACCTGGCATATAGTGCTACCTGCGCTTATGTACCAACACTCAAAAGTATCGCTAAGGATTGTCCTTCACAACAAGGAGAAGCCATTGAGTTGCTATCACAAGCCATGCTACTACTAACAACTCTTGGCCTACACTTAGAGGGATCTAAGGCCGCTATAAACTATGCACAACAAGCAGTAAAGTATAGCGAGATAAGTGGAAGTCTTGAGCTTATTCTTACCTCGCTGGGACAGCTAGCCTGGATATTTTCCTGTGATAAGCAATACCACAAAGCACTTGAAAAGGTACAACTTGCTGAGCATCTTCTAACGAAGGCAAAACAGAGCGTGCATCCTCTAGTACAGAGCAACACTTATGCCGTCCTCGGAGCTTATTCTGCTCAGAACGGCCACAGAGAGTACGCACTGAAAGCCCTTGATATGGCAACGCAGACGTTTTTTTCAACACCGCCTATGAACGAGTTCAACTACATGGACTATGATTACTCTGAGATTGCGCTGACTTGGGGACTTGCGCATGCACGTACAGGTCATCCAGAAGAAGCATTGAAAGCATTCACAGAAATTATAGACCCGACGATGCTGACAACAAAGATGCCAGTATCAGAACGTGTACGCGTCGAGTTCCTTAATCACATGGCTTTGGCATCAGTAAAGAGTTCTATAAAAGATATGGAACAGGCCGTCACATACTGGCAAGCAGGCATACAAGGAGCAAAGGCTCTAAAAAGTGAACAACGCTTTAGCGAAGCTGTGATTGCCTATGAGATTATGGAAGGTGTCTGGCATAGTGATAAGCGTATTACAAATCTGCGCGAACTTATAGTTCATTGGTAATCCATTACCGCCTCAGAGAGAAGTGATCGAGAATTAATACCAACACCCAGGTGGTTGAGTTGTCGGAACGTTTCTTGCTTATAGCATAGTCGATATCTTTGTGATAGAGAATGCCGTTTTCTCTCGCTAATTTGTGTATTACATATGTCTGATTTGCTGCGTGTAGCTACGTATGTAGTAGCCAGCACGATAGCAGGAGACAGAAAGCGAACACATGCGGATAGCAAACGCGAAAATGAGCACAAGAAGGACACACACGAGTACTTACGAACAGTGGGGTTAATTTCTCTCCACCGGCACCTCAGGGGATATGGGAGGCATCTCAAGTGAAGAGAGAAGTGGCTTGGAGCGTTTTTCTGTTCCTACAATAACCAACCTCACGACAATTTTTACGGCCGTGTGCCCTTTTCTCTATGCGAAGGTACTTTCTTGCCCATCCTCCTGATTTTTCCCAATCGCATCATTCTTCTTTTCTTCTGTCTGGCGAATACGCTGCTCTTTCAGAGCTTTGAGCGCAAAGGAAGCAATGACAATGGTACGTCGGCTCTTCTGTGTCTTCGGCTCTGCCTCGTGGAAGCAAAGCGCGTTGCTCATCGCAAGGCCAAACTGCAAACGGATCTGAGGAAAACAGGCTTTTTGGGTGGAAAGACTTGTGCGTCCACGCATCTCCTGCTATACTCATCAGCAGAGGGAGATTGCCAACTCCAATGGGAACCGCAGTCTGTGAAATGCTTGCCTGCTTTTCATCGCTTGAGGTTCTGTTGCTACACTTGCCCTATGACAAGGAGAACGGACTTGGATACACCACGCATCCTTCTGGTAGATGATGATCTTTCATTGCTGCAGGCGCTGCCTCATGTGATCGCTTTGCAGGTTCACGGCGTCGTAGTCGACACCGCTGCTAGCGCCCTGGCGGCCCTTGAGCAGCTCCAGAAGCAGGAGTACGATGCCATCGTCAGTGATATCAAAATGCCAGGCATGGATGGCTTGGAACTGCTGGCTCAGGTCCAACAGCTACGACCAGAGGTTCCCACCTTGCTGATTACCGGCCATGCCGACCACACGCTGCTTATCCAGGCGCTGCGCGCAGGAGCCTATGATTTTATTGACAAGCCCATTGACCGGGTGGCTTTTGTGGCCTCGTTACATCGGGCTATTCACACCTGCCAGCTCCGCCGGCAGGTCCAGGAGCAACAGCGAGCGTTAGTACAGCATGCGCACTTCTTGGAGCAGTTGGTAGAGAAGCGCACCCGTGAATTGCTGGCGGCCAGCGAAGCAACGGAACTGCTGGTGCGAGAGGTACTTGATATCTCATGCATCGAGTCGGAGAGACTGTTCTTCCATCCGAGCCGCTGCGACTTAGTTGAGCTGTGTCAGCAGGTCCTGCATGCCTATACCGTCGGAGCAGGACTTGCCCTCTCTTTTAGCTCGACTGAGCAGTCTCTGGAGGTGGAGGTGGATCGTGACCGGATCAGTCAGGTGCTCATCAATCTGCTGTTCACGGTCCGCAAGTGCTCGTCCCGCGGGTCTCCAGTTGCCATCATGCTCCAACACGTAGGAGATGAGGCCATCGTTACCCTGACGGAGAGAGCAGAGAGCGGTCCAGAGCAGACGATCCCACAGATATTTCCCCAGGTGTATTCCAGTGGAGAGGTGCCAGCTCAGGCAGGGCTGGGGCTGTATCTGGCTCAGAAGCTGCTCGAGCACCACGGTGGGCGCATCCAGATGCAACAGGACACGCAGACCGGGTGGACGTTTTCCCTCATCTTACCAATGCCGGCGCGAGCCTCGGCAGAAGCGCTAGGGGAGAGTAGGCATACTGGCAAACACCCAGCGCCTTTTCATCCTCCTCAGTGGCTGATCTCCTAAAAGCGTTCTCAAAATCAGTAGAGCATGAGGGGGCCGTCGTCTACCTCGTCTTGAGCACCTCGTTCATCTCGCTGATTTGTTGCTCAATCCAGGTGTGCAGGTTATTGTGCTCGATCTCTTCACGGGCCAACTGCAGAAGACGCTTACGCTCTTCATGAGGCAATGTCAGTGCTTTGTAGAGTGCCTCTGCTGTCTCCAGGTGATCGGCGGGCGAGATAGGTATCGAGGCTACAGCCAGTTGTTGAAACGCTCCACTACTGCGCGAGAGCACTAGGACGCCGTTGTTTTTGTTCACGGCAGGGCCTTCTTTGGCTACCAGGTTCATACCGTCCATGACCGGATTGACTAGCAGGGTGTCGTAGCATTGCAAAGCCGTCAGTGCAAGCACGCGATCATTTTGTACAAACGCTTGAATCGGTGTCCAGTCCTGTGTCCGATACTTCTCGTTGACCGCTTCGATGATCTGCAACGTCTGATCCTGGTACGTGCGATAGAGCGAGAGGGACTGACGTGAGGGGATGAGGAAAGCCAGGAACGTCACTTTCTTGTGCAGCTCGGGATGCTGCTCCAAGAGCGTATCATAGGCTTGGAAGCCTTGCACGATATTTTTAGTTGGCTCAATGCGGTCGACACGCATGATGTTGTGCTCACGCAGCAACGGCTTGATGTGATTCAGGGCGCGTTGACTGGCCCGACTATGCACGAGGTTGCGTTCGTCGGTGACTGAGATCGAGATCGGGTAATCACGCACGCGTGTCCGCTGATGCTTCCAGATGATCTCGCGGCGCTCTTCATCGATCTGCACACCTTCACCTGCCAGCAGCGCCTGTACACCTTGCAGAAAGTTGGTCGCATCGTTGTGCGTCTGGAACCCCACGATGTCATTTCCCAGCAGACCCTGGAAAATAGCACGCATGATGGCTGTAGGCAAAGACGAGGTCCAGTAGCGCAACTCCGGCCAGGGGATGTGGATAAACTGCTGCATCACGATGCTTGGATGGCGCTCACGTACCCGGGCAGACACGAGGTAGAGGTGGTAATCCTGCAGCATGACCACAGCTTTGGATGGTTCACGCTCGATCTCCTGGCAGATAGCAGCAGCGATCGCTTCATTCACCTCTACATAGCCAGTATTCCAAGCGTCTTGCAATTTCTCAGCGGAAAGCGCATCCTCACTTTGTTCTAATAAATAGTGCTGCGTGAACCACAGGACGCGGTTGCTCACCATGTCGTAGTGCTTGTGGTACACGCGTTTGGGGACCTGGACGTATCGCAAGCGAACAGGCATATCACGGATCGGCGATGCCAACGGGCTTTCATGCGCCTGCTCGAACGCACGGCGGTCACCATCGGTCATCGCGAGCGCCACCCACGTCGAGTTGATACGCTTGACGATGCCGCTCAATGCGGTTACTACTCCCCCAGAACCGCGGCGGCATTTCAAAGTCTGATCACGCGCTACCATATACTCGACAGGGCCACGATTGCTGGCAAGAATAAAGCGATCAGCTTGTATTGGCAGACGTCGCTCCTTGGTCTGCGATCGTTGATGTGTGTTGCTGGGCATAGGCCAATAGTTTCCTCGTTTCTCAGGTTTCTCTGCTAGATACACGTCTCATCGCAGGCTAGCAGAGACACGGGAGCAAGGGAAACAGCACGTGCGGGTGTTCCTGTTGATGCAGCAGCAAGGATGTCTCTCTTAGGCCACTTTTGCATGCGTAGCTT
>JAFAXQ010000110.1 GCA_019240835.1 Ktedonobacteraceae bacterium | reverse complement strand
GAGGGATCGCCCTAGGTCTGGCCGCTGGCTGGAGCCTCAGTTACGTCCATCGCTGGCTGAACAATCCCCCCCTGGAAATTACGGTCACGCTGGCGACTCCCTTTGTCGTCTACCTGCTTGGCACAGAGGTGTTGCAGGTGTCAGGGGTTCTGGCAACCGTGGCGACGGGTCTCTATTTGACGCGGCGTGCCCCCAGCTTTTTCTCCTCGGGGACACGGCTCCAGGCGATTGCTGTGTGGGAGATGCTCATCTTTCTGTTAAATGGCCTCGTGTTCCTGCTGCTTGGTCTGCAGCTGCCTGCCATCCTTGCTGTGCTTAACAGCACTACTGTCCCGCATTCGCACCTCCTACTGGCCTGGCACGCCGTCCTGATCAGTCTCACCGTCATCCTGGCCCGTCTCGTCTGGGTGTTTGCTCAAGCCTTGCTGCCACGGCTACTCAGCCGCCGCTTGCGCGAACGCGACCCCTATCCTGGCTGGCGTGCCATGGTGTTGATCGGCTGGACCGGCATGCGTGGTGCCGTCTCGCTAGCAGCGGCACTCGCCTTACCCGAGGTGACCGCAGCGGGGGCGGCGTTCCCGGAGCGGGCGCTCGTGGTGTATCTGACCTTCGGGGTTATTCTCGCGACCCTCGTTGTCCAGGGACTGAGTCTGCCATGGTTGATTCGAGGGCTTGGCTCACACGATGACGGGGCGGGCGAACGGGAAGAGACGCAGGCGCGACTGACCGCAGCACAGGCTGCGCTGACTCGTCTCGATGAGCTGGCCAGCCAGGATGAGGGCTTGCAGGAGACAGTCCAGCATCTGCGCAAGCACTATGAAGCACGGGTCCGCAGCATCACCAAACGCTTCAAGCAAGCGGCAGACGAGCCGGGGGAGGATCTTGCAATGATCTATCACCAGTTGCAACGAGTGGCGCTTCAAGCCGAGCGCAGTGCGGTGGTCGGCTTGCGAAACCGGGGGGAGATCCACGATGAGATCCTCCATCGCATCGAGCGAGAACTCGATCTAGAGGAACAACGGCTAGCAGGAGAAGGGGGCAAGTCGTGAGGCACAGCCGCTCTTTGTAGCCAGCACAACCCCCCTTTTCGTCGATGCTCCCAAGAATTGCTCCCCTTACACTCAACCCAAAGGGTCTACTCCTTCCCTTCAGTGAGATTTTCTAGCAAGATGTGCGTATTATATATCAGTAAATGTACCTACCAGATGATGCATTGGATGGCGTTCTTGTCCCCGCCGAAAGAGTATATCCAATAGAAGAAGTGAAGGAGAGTACATACGCATGTGCGTATAGTGCAATAAAGTAGTTATGTTGCGGAAAGAGATAAAGGAGAAACAACTATCAGGAGAAGCGAAGAAAGTATACATTCTGCTCTGGGATAGCTTGCTGGCTCGTCAGGGTTTCCTAGCCTATCTTCCCATCATTATGGCAGTCATTTTGTTATTTTATGGAGGGTCTTGGGAATATTTCCGGGTGCATGCTGCTGTGGGGCGTTATGCCTGCTATGCGCTCACTTTCTGGCACGGTGGCAAGGGGGTCAATTTATACCCTCCCTTAGCACACTGCGATTTTTTGCCCGCTGCAACGTTTACAGCCCCACCATTTCACGCGCTGCCGCTTGAATATCCACCGCTCTCGCTTGTTATTTTTTCGCTTGCCCTCTTCGCGCCCTTGCAGTACTATACAATAGGGTTCGCAATTCTGATGGCACTGACAATTGTCTTTATTTACTGGCTGCTGCAGCGCTACGCTCCACGAGGCGCAGCGCTCGCCTTTGCTATATACATGGTTATCGGAGCATGGGGAATAGCGTTAGGGCGCTTCGACCTCATGCCAGCCTTGTTTACGCTGATCTGTATCATTGCTGCCGAACGTAAGCGCTGGACTTGTGCCTATATCGCGCTGGCTTTTGCTTTCCTACTAAAAATCTACCCAATACTCTTCTTACCTGCCCTTTTCATCGCAGAACAACAGGATGCGCAGCGCTTCTACACACCGCAGCAGTCGTTCATGCTACCATCTTTACCTGCAGAACTGTGGCAAACGCTGCGTAACATGGGTCGCTGGCACTGGAAAAACACCATCATATTTTTCGCTATCCTGCTCGCTGTCACCTGCTGCTTCGCGCTGTTGAACTTCCACACTGCTGTGTTGGGCCAATTGAGCTACTTCGTCCATCGCCCAGTGCAGATCGAGTCGACGGGCAGTCCAATCCTCTTTCTGGCAGCTCAATTTGGTTTCCCGGTTCAGGTTGTCTCTTCCTTTGGCTCGACCAATGTCGTCAGTAGTTTGGGGAGGTATGTGGAGCTCTTTTTAGATGTGTTGCTTGTACTTGGCTATCTCTACGCTCTCTTCCTGCAGTGGCGTGGTGAGCTAGCTGTTACCCAGGCCTTTATTGCCATCTTGCTAGTCTTCATTGTGACAGGCAAAGTATTCAGTCCGCAATATCTCATGTGGCTGATTCCTTTGCTGGCCTATAGTGGGGCCTATGATCGCTTTTGGCTCATTGTCTGGGTTCCCGTCTCATTGCTTACCTCCTATATCTTTCCCTTTATCTATATAAGCCCAATTAGATTGCCGGTACCATACAAGCCGGGCTTTATCGAGAGTGTGATGGCACGCAACGCATTTCTTGCCTTCCTCACACTGGCCTATCTCTTTAACTGGTGGCAAGTACGCTCCACTAGAAACTGGGGACGTAAGAAGTTTAGTTCCTCGACACTTGCCGAGTGCGAGGGCGACCATAGGGATTACTACTCTACTTCCGTTCCTCTCCCGCCCCTACCATGACTCGAAAAGTAGGCGGGTATCTATCAAATCAAATAGAAAGGCTCTCTCATGAAAAATATCGCCTTACCAACAGGCATTGCACCGTTTGTCGAACGACTAAAACAATTAATCCTAACTCTGTTACATTTCCTGGATTGGTTTACGCCTACGCATCCTTTCATCACCGATAAGCGTGCGCGTACTTTTCTCATTTCTTTTGCAATGCTCTTCTTTGAATTGCTCTGCATTCGCTGGATCCCGTCGTACGTCCGCTACCTGAGTTATTTTAACAACTTTCTCCTGCTAGCATCTTTCCTAGGCATTGGCTTGGGCATGCTCTCAGCGCGCCGAGAGCGTTTCTGGTTTCCCCCGTTCCCGCTCTTACTGGCGGTACTGGTGCTGATCATCGCCAAAACAAAGTTCGAGCTTGCCATCAATTCAACGCAGGTTCTCTATTTCGGAGTTGCTAGTCAGCAGAGTGCCCAGTCCGAGAACTTTCTGGTGTTGCCACTCATTTTCGGCATGGTGACGCTGTGTTTCATTCCCTTATCCCGTGCTTTTGGCCAGTTGTTCTCGCAAATGAATCCATTGACAGCCTACACCTATGATATCATTGGCAGCCTAGCGGGAATTGCCGCCTTCTCCGCCATATCCTACTTCTCTCTGCCACCGCTGGTCTGGTTCGCTGTTCTGAGCGTCTTGCTGCTACTTCTCAGTGCGAAGCGAACTGTGCTATTGGTAGCAGCCGTCCTGGCGGCTACTCTTGTTGGGGTTGGTCGGCTCCAGTCGCATGCTGGCACGTACTGGTCGCCATACTATAAAGTCGTTATCAGACCTGCTGTTCCCAGTGGTTACATTGTTGATGTGAATGATATCGGGCATCAGGCGATGATCCCCTGGCAGTATAAGGAACCCTTCTACAAAGAGATATACAATGTATTCGGCTCAGGAGCATTCCACCACGCACTCATTCTTGGAGCCGGAACTGGCTCTGACACCGCGCTTGCCCTAGCACATGGCGTCGATTCGGTCACAGCGGTCGAGATTGATCCCACCATTCAGCGGCTTGGCGCGCAACTCAACCCTAATAAACCCTACAGTGATCCTCGCGTTCATATAGTCATCAATGATGGACGCAGTTTCTTGCAGAATACCACCGATCATTTTGATCTGATTATTTTCGCGTTGCCCGACTCATTGACGCTTACCTCGAATAATACCAGTTTGCGCCTTGAAAGTTTCCTGCTCACTCAGGATGCAATCGCAAAGGCTCGGACACACCTGACGAGGAATGGTATGCTTGTGCTGTACAACTACTACCGTCAAGACTGGTTGGTGCAGAAACTGGCTGACATGGCGGGCAATGCCTTTCACCAGCAACCGTTGGTGACGACCTATGGCGGCGCGGGACGTGCTGCTGCGATTATGGTGGGGCCACGTATGGCGACACTACCGAAAGGTGAATTTGGCACCTATCACGAGCAGCCTGCGCCTGCGAATTCTACTGTGCTGCGTACTATCGGCCAGGGTTACTTTCCTTTGAACTCAATTACACCGGCAGACGATGATTGGCCGTTCCTCTACCTACCAAGTCACAGTTTCCCGACCATTTACATCCTCGGCCTCGCTATGGTTGCTCTCTTTGCTCTACTTGGCACAGCGACATTTGCCCCTCGCAGGACGCTGCGTCGCTTTGATTGGCATATGTTCTTCCTGGGTGTGGCCTTTATGCTGCTTGAGGTCAAAAGCCTGACCACTTTCTCTCTGCTATTCGGTAGCACCTGGCTGGTGAACTCGCTGGTCTTTTTCGCCATCCTGAGCAGTGTACTGCTGGCGATTCTGGTAAACAGACGCTTTAAGTTCAAGCGCATCAGCGTGTTTTACCTGTTGCTCTTTGCAGTACTGCTTTTAAATATACTCTTGCCGCCCGAAGCACTGCTCCTGAACAACCCTATCCTCAGGTACATTCTGGCAAGCGTGCTGGCTTTCACGCCAGTGTTTCTGGCCAACATTATCTTCACGAATTCATTTCGGGATAGTGAAACGGCCGATATTGCCTTTGCCTCAAACCTACTCGGCATCATGGTTGGAGGCGGCATGGAGTACTTCAGCATGTTGATTGGTTATCGTCTGCTACTTATCCCGGTAATGGTATTCTATGCCTGCGCCTTACTGCTCCGTCTCAAGGGCAACCAAACGTCGCTTCCGTTGGGTGAAGCTGCTGCATCGGAGCCGACTTTGGTGTCTCAATAGAGTAAGATAAAAAGCGAGGTTGAGAGGGGCAGTCCGCCCCTTTCAACCTCGCTTTGATGCTCTTTTCCTTTGCAGTTATCTCACTCCATCTATCGTGCTGTTTATAAATGCGGTCATGATTTAATCTCCTCAGTGTTCCATTGCGGGGCTGTGACTGGACGCAAGACACCCTCAATCTCGCTGCGACTAGCTTCTAGCCACGGTGGAAGCATCAAGCGTTGACCAAGTGTGGCCACGGGTTCATCGATAGCGAAACCAGGACCAGCCGTTGCAAGCTCTACAATATGACCATCGGGGTCGGTAGTGTAGATGCTTTTGAAGTAGATGCGGTCCAGCACAGGCGTAACGCGTAGACCACCTGCGACCAGTTTTTCACGCCATGCCAGTTGCGACTCTTCATCGGGAACAGCGAAGGCATAGTGGTGCGTCTGTCCAGCACCTATACGTACACGGACTTCTTTGCTAGGCTTGCGCTCAAAGTACGTGATTATGGTCCCCGGTCGCCCATCGCCGACGCCCCAATACCAGTGAGCAGAAGTGGGATCGTCAAAGTTTGAGGTCATCTTCACTCGTCGCAATCCCAGCATACCACCGAGAAATTCGTGTGTACGCTGAATATCTGAACTGATTGCCGTGATGTGATGCATGCCTTGCTTGAGGGCCATATCACCGCTGATGTGCGCTACAGGCTCAGGCCACGTTTCAGCATGAATACGTTGCTCATCACGGTTGCTGACCAACATCTTTAGCGGTGGTTCGCGAAAGGCAGTTCCCAGGGTATCAGCACTTTCATCAATCGTCCAGCCGGATCCCATCGTCGCAATCTCCACACTGGTCCCATCGGGGTCGTTGAAGTAGATACTCTTAAAGTAGTGTCGGTCAAGCGGACCATCGACCTCAATGCCTATGTCATTTAGGCGACGTTTCCACTTGAGTAAGCCATCGTAGTCTTGTACAATAAGCGCAAAATGATGCGTACCACCAATACCTGGATGACCCTTCACTGCTGCAGGCCATTCAAAAAAGGTGACAACAGAGCCGGGGCGACCCATCTCATCACCGAAGTACAGGTGGTAGCTGCTGGGATCATCGAAGTTTACTGTCTTCTTCACAAAGCGCAGTCCCAGGATGTGGGTGTAAAAATCTATAGTTCGCTGAGCATTCGCACTCACAATGGTGATGTGGTGCAGCTCCTGAATGGGTTTAAAGGACGACATATGATCCACCTCAGAGAGTTTGCTATAGTTGGCCGTTCGTGGGTCTTTCTTAGATAGGTCGTAAGAAGTGTACCACATCGCTTGCAAGCTTGCTGTGTGAAAACAAATACGTATTCTGGAAAATGCTCTGGGTTATGAATGTATTAATATCAATGTATAAACATTCTCACTAATATGTTATTCAAATTTACGACAAAGTAGATCTTGTTGAAATATTACAGGGCTTGTTATAATCTAGAGCGTGTAGCTTACTAGCTAACGCCACGTGCAAGTTTTTTGCGCCGCCTGCTGCGGCGAGCAAAAAAGGGAAAGAAGGTGAGGGTGTATGAGCGTTACTACTGTTATGTCCGGTTCTCTCAAGGACTTCAGCCTGGTAGAGGTTTTGCAGGTGGTGGAGTTGGGTGGCATGACGGGGGCAATCCATTTGAAGCAGCATGAAACTGGGCATGTGGGCATTCTCTACTTCAATGAAGGTAAAATGGCGAACTGCAGCGAGTTAGTCCCTGGTGCCTTAACGCTTGGTAATGTGCTACAACAGTTGGGAATGGCCACACACCAGCACATTGAAGATGCATTTAAACAGCAACTGCAGGATGCTTTCGGCAAGCGTATGGGTGAGCGTTTGATGGCGATGCGGGTCATCTCCGAGACGCAGTTGACAGAGGCATTACGTACAAAGGCATTGTGGACCGCACGCGAGTTGGCCCTCTGGCAAGATGCCAGCTACCAGTTTATTGCTAGCCCGCATA
>JAFAXQ010000138.1 GCA_019240835.1 Ktedonobacteraceae bacterium | reverse complement strand
CAGCTAGCTTGTTTTCATCTGTGCATCAAGCTTTCTCTGCCTGCTCACCATGCTCGACGATATTACCTGCTTTGAACAGGATCTCTTGCAATATAACTCTCCACTTCGGTGTCTGACGCAATAGAAATTCGAGGTCCATGCCAAAGTGCTTGAATTCCTCGCGCTGCGCGTTCGCCATAATGGTCCGTGCCTCAGCATTTTGCTCCACAGCTAATCGCTGCTCGTACCAGTTGATCGCTTCAGCCTCTTCAATCAAAGAAGCAATCATACGTGCAAAGGTGCGTGTCTCTTGCGCAAGTTCGTGTGCAGGCTCGTGATACTGGTCAAATCCCATATATGCTTTCCTTTCTACGTTACGCTCAGCTAAGACACATCGAAAATAAGCTTTTATCTTATCTGAGGCTTTTCTCCCCATGCAGTAAACAAAAAGAACACCCCGCAGAACTCCTCTGTGAGCATCTCGGCCAACATTTCCTGGTACAGCCGCTCCAGCTCTTCCTTTGTGGTTATCCCCCACTTGAGCAAGAAGGGTTGGACTAGGGGGAAGAGTGCCTGCATATCTTTGAAGAGGCCATAATGAGCTTCACTTCCGGCTGAGAAGTCGATTGCATGGGCCATGTGTTGGATGTGCTGAAAGCCTGCCCTCTGCAGAAAGCGCCTCAACATGGGAACCGCTCCAAGGAAGTAACCTGTAGGGGAAAGACTCTGTTTCGCATGGTACAGCGCTTGGGTTCCTATTCGATTCAGAGTTTCCAGGGCTGGGCTGTTGACTAGGCCAGTGTCGGCCTCCGTCAAGCGCAGTACTCCTCCCGGTCGCAAGAGGCGCATGCACTCCTGTGTGAGCCGAGGCCAGTCTTCCGGCTTCATAAAACACACAATTGAACGTGCATTGATCAGATCAAAGGAGCCATCAGCGAAGGCCAAAGGTTTGGTCGCGTCCATCACTTTGAAGTGCGCATTACCTAGATGCTGCGCCTGCGCCTGGGCACATGCAAAGTCGATCATCGAGACACTGATATCAATGCCCACGACCTCTATGTCGGGATAGCGGAATGCCAATTCTTGGACCCAGCCCCCAGGGCCGCACCCAATATCAAGCACATAATGAATGCCTGAGAGATCAGAGCGCTCTGTAAGCAATCCTCCCATACTCTGAGTAAAGAGACGCTCTTGATCTAAGAGGCGAGCCATTTCTGCCCCGTGTTCCACATCGATAATATAGTTGTTCTCGTCGGTGTTCTGGCCGGATGATGACATGCAAGTCTCCTCGTTCATGCTGATGGAATGCCTAGAGTTATGTACTTTGATCGAGTGAGCCACCTTAAGAGTTCTTCTCTATCGCTATCCACGGCTTTTCTCCCCACGCAGTAAGCATAAAGGTCACACAGCAGAACTCCTCTGAGAGCATCTCCGCTAACACTTCCCGGTACAGCCGCTCCAGCTCTTCCTTCGTGGTCATCCCCCACTTGAGCAAGAAGGGCTGGGCTAGGGGGAAGAGTGCCTGCGTATTTGTGAAACAACTGCGATACCCCTCGCTCCCTGCTGAAACGTCGAGGGCATGGGCCATATGTGCGATGTGCTGGTAACCAGCTTGTTGTAGGAAATGCCTTAACAAGGGAGTCACCCCGAGACCGTAACCTGTGCGAGAAAGACTCTGCCCTGCACGGTACAACGATTGCGTAAACAATCGCCCTAGGGTTTCGAGTGCAGGGCTGTTGGCAAAAGACCATTCGCCCTCTGTCAAGCGCAGTACTCCTCCCGGTCGCAAGAGACGCATGCACTCCTGTGTGAGCCGAGGCCAGTCTTCCGGCTTCATAAAAGTCACAATCGAACGTGCATTGATCAGATCAAAGGAGCCATCAGCGAAGGCCAAAGGTTTGGTCGCGTCCATCACTTTGAAGTACGCGTTATCTAGATGCTGCACCTGTGCCTGGGAGCGAGCAAAGTCGATCATAGAGGTACTAATATCAATGCCCACGACCTCTATGTCGGGGTACCGGAATGCCAATTCTTGGACCCAGCCCCCAGGGCCGCACCCAATATCAAGCACATAATGAATGCCTGAGAGATCAGAGCGCTCTGTAAGCAATCCTCCCATGCCCTGCGTGACGAGCTGCTCTTGGCCCAAAAGGCGCGCCATTTCTGCCCCATGTTCCACATCAATAGGATATTTGTTCTCGCCCGAGTTCTGGCCACGTGACGACATGCAAGTCTCCTTGTTCGTGCTGATAGGACGGCTAGAGTTCTGTTTTCTGACCGAATGAGCCACCTAAGAGTTCTTCTTCGATCTGTTGCCAGATCTGTAGTTCAGCCTGTAGGATCGGAAGGGACTGGTGGGCTCGTGCAGCTTCTTGCATGCGCGCATTCACTAAGGATCGAAACTTGGAGAGCAAGGGCTGTTGTGTCTGAGCTGGAGGAAGCAGACCCAGTTGAATGCGTTCTGGCGCATACCAGTCCTCTGGCACAAAGGCCAGCGAGAGCAGATCAGCGCAAGCCTCTATGAACTGCACACGTTTGGGGTCAAAAAAGTCATATTCCGTGCTTGAGGCCAGCAGAGCACCGGCAATATGCCCGGTGTAGAGAATTGGAGCTGCGACAGCGCTCTTCTCATTGCAGTCCTGGTACCCCGGCGAGATCATTGAGGCATCACCTAAGTGCTGGTTGACCTGGACACGTTGTGTTGTGACTGCAGAGCCAACTAGCGACTCGACTCCCAGCAACACTCCTTGCTGCGTGCTGGAGGGCCAGGGAGGGGTGCCTCGTCCCTCACTTTCAAGTAGACTGCGCACCACCCCATCTCCAGTAGGTGGTAAGCAGCGTGCCACGACGATTGACATGCCCAGGCGGTCTGGGTCTAACTGCTTCAGGGCGTGTCCCAAGATAAAGTCACACAACGAGAAAAAGAGCATATGTGCAGGCGCACGAGCGACGGTGTAGAGCGTATGTGCATACAATGAAGATGGAATGACCAGAGATGTTGGCTCATGAGGCGTGTCGGATAGACTATGAGCAACATCAGGATACACCTGCTCGATCAAAGGCAGCAAACGTTCTTGTTGCTGCTTGTCCAGTGCCTGCACCAGCCTACGTAAGCTTTGCACGCGGGGGTTGAAGCCGCCTTTGGTCCAACGAATTAACGTAATAGGACTTACTCCAACTGAGTCGGCAAGACGCCGTCGCACATATGGATCCTCGATCAGTTGGCCTAAGAATGTACGCCATGTGTGAGAAGTACGCATATGCCTTCGCTTTCTTTTGATTGAACACTCTTCTCAAAAACTTCATTACATTGTTGAGGATAACAGACAAATGCCACTGTCGTCAAGTACCTTTCTCTTAACATCAGCACAACTTTTGAATCACCTTTTCTCAACAACGTTGCGGTTCACTGTTATACATGATACAATCTCACTAGGAGTGTTTTAACTTTTTTCAAAAATGTATTCAAATATATTCATTCATTTTCTTTTAGTGCAGCTCTTAGACGATTCTTACTTGTGCTGCTTTCCGCTCTTCTTGAGGTTGTGAATGGTTGCTGTGCGTCATGGCAAGACTGCTTGTGGTGGTTCGCTTTATTCTCTTTCGACTTCTGCTATGAACATCTGGGTGAGCTTCGCAGTCTTCTTGATGCTATCAAGAACGTAGCCCTTTCGTTCACCGTTGTGGAGGCTTATAATCTCTGTGAAGCCTAGATGCTCTAGTATTCTCCTGCCTTCTTCAGTTGCTCCTATTGCATAGAAACTTTTAATGTCAAGCTGTTACACGAGGTGTACTTCCGGCTACATGAGGCGATGAAAGCCTTCTTTCGACGCGTAAAAAATGGCGAAAAGCCAGGCTTTCCCAGGGTACGGCCACGACACAACTTCTTCACACTGATCTACCCAGCCATGTACATCCAGGTGGAAGGCAAGCAGATCACGCTGCCAACGGGAGGCTAAGGCAAGAACAAGCGCTATCCGAATGTGGTAGCCACCCTCACCGAAGAAGCCCCCACTGGTTATAGAGACGTAGCGATATCCAGAGATGGGCAAGGACACTACTACGCCTCCTTCGTGTATGAGGTCAAGGAAGAGACCCACGAGCAGGAAGGGGTGCTTGCGCTGGACTTGGGTATCAAGACGTTAGCCGTAGGAGTGAATGAGCAAGGACGTGTGTATCACATTGGTGGGTTCAGGGGCAACACGTGGTATAATAAGCAACTAGACAAGCTCCGCTCCAAGCGAAGCAAGTGTAAGCAGAAATCACGCCGCTACATCCACTTGTCGAAGGTTTACAAGCGGGTGTCACAAAAGAAGTGCAACAAACAACAGGACTGTCTGCATAAAGCAAGCCATCTCATCGCGCACACACTGGTTGAGAGCACTGTGGTGATCGGTGACCTTTCCCAACGGCAGATGGTTACTAAAGAGCACAAAGAGAGAAACAAGCGTCTGAATAGGGCAGTCTTCAACGACTGGGGACTGTACAGCTTCGTGCAGATGCTCGGGTACAAATGCCTACTCTCTGGGAAAGAATTGGTCGTCTTAGATGAACGCGATACGTCCAAAACCTGTAGTCGGTGTGGGCACCAGCAAGCCATGCCGCTGTGGAAACGGACATATTGCTGCCCTGAATGTCGCTTGGTGATGGACCGTGACGAGAATAGCGCGGTCAATATCCTCAAGCGGTACTTTGCCTGGCTGAGGCCACACATGGAGTGGACCTCCATGCGGTGTGCGGGTGTATTCACCGCAACGGATATGTGTTGAATACGTTTGAACACATTTAAGAAAGCAGCAGACAGACGGTGGAGAGCAGAGAACAGCAACTGCTTGGTACAACGCTAGGGACGTGCATACTCGAACAGCTCATTGGAGCTGGTGGCATGGGCACTGTCTATCTCGCACGCCAGATACGTCCTACACGCGAGGTGGCGGTCAAAGTGTTACACGCGAGAGTGTCTCTACCGCCACAGGAACAGCGCGCCTTTCTGCTACGCTTCCGACGCGAGGCTGACGTTGTCGCTAAGCTTGACCACATCAACATTATGCCCATTTATGAGTATGGGGAGCAGAATGGCATTGCATACCTTGTGATGCCCCATCTTACTGGCGGTAATCTGCGTGATCTGTTGAAGTCCCGTGGAGCGCTCCCTTTTGAACAAACGCTTGCATACATCGAGCAAGTGTCCTCTGCGCTTGACTATGCTCATGGACATAAAGTCATTCATCGTGACATTAAGCCCGCTAATCTCATCTTTCATGCCGATGGCCGGCTTGTGCTGGCCGACTTTGGTATTGCTCGCATGCTTATCAGTGACGACTATGCTACCGAAGCCACACTTACCAGTCCAGGCCAGTTAATTGGCTCGGTTGAATACATGGCTCCAGAAATGGTGCAAGGGGAGTATACCGATCACCGCACGGACATCTATGAGCTTGGCGTTGTGCTTTTCCAGATGCTCAGCGGGCAGGTTCCTTTCCAGGGAACTTCACCTCTGATGATAGCGGCGAAACATGTGCAGGAGCCGCCACCACTCTTGCACGAGATCAATCCAGCTATTTCGCCTGCGCTAGATGCGGTAATAGGCAAAGCTCTTGCCAAGAAGCGAGAGGATCGCTACACGTCGGCGGGTGAATTGGCACGCTCACTACGTGATGCTATTGTGTCCCCTCGCTCTGTTTTATTGAGCAATGTGTCCCAGACTCCTGAGGCCGTCTCACAGTCCGCACTGACGTTAGAGACGCCACAGCATCTAGCACCAGCACAGATGCAGGTTCAACCAGCCGGCAACGCATCTGCTTCGGTCTACACTCAAGATATGCTGTACAAGTCGGCGCATACTCGGTCGAAGGGTTTATCACTTTGGCTCGGCTTGATCGCTGCATTTTTTGTGCTGCTCCTTACAGTAGGTGGAGTATTCCTTGGTGAGCGGATTATCGGAGGAGTTGGATCACAACCAAGCCCTACCGCTCTTCCCACTGCCACAGTGACTCACACTCCTACACCTGTGCCTACTCCAACTATGACTCCTGTGCAGCGGGCGCAATCCGTCGTAAAGCTCTATTACGACGATATCAATCAACGAAATTATAGCGCTGCCTACCAGTTATGGGGAACTGATTACCACAAGCAGGACCCCTACGACCATTTTGCTGCTGGCTTCCAGCACACAACCCATGATGATATCAGGATTCAGAGTGCAACCTTGCAACCAGATGGGACAGTTATAGTAGCGATTATGCTCTATGCCACCGAAGAAAGCTCGTCCGGCGGCATAACAGTTCAAGCTTTCCAGGGCAGCTATACTGTTGGCCTAGAGAATGGTACGTGGAAACTACTGAGCGGTAATTTGCAGCCAGTTGCCACAGGTTGAGCACCGACTTTCAGCACATGAGGCTCCTCTTGCAGACAGTGAACAGCTTCATTTCCTATAATATGTGTAAATACAATGTGCCATCTCTAGCGTAGTCCTCTTTGGAAGAGGTTCGCAGCATTTAGCTGAATGTTAGGTGTTGAACAGCCTCGGTTGTTGCATGCGCAACAGTTTGACCCCTAACTTTGCTACCTCCGCACTTTTCGCATAGGAACTCGCTCGCAGGTCCCTATAGAGCGCTTCGACCCAAGCTAGGTATATGCGCGATCCTGTGTCCTTCACCAACTCAAGCGCATCTTCTGCACTGGCCGCTGCGAGAGGATCGAGACCCTCGACCAGGTAGGACTTTGCCAGCAGGGTTGCAGCGCATGTCTGACGTTGTTTCTGCGTCGGCACTGTGACTCTGGCGGCTTCCTCCAATGCCTGACGTGCGCTTGCAGGAGCACGTGCCATCTGGAATGGCGAGGCCAAATAGGCCACTGCTCTGTTGAGATGATAGCGCTCCTGGTCGAGCTTCATGGTAATGCTCTCCTCATCAGCAGGCGTGTCGATCTGGCCCGTGGCTTGGTCGATGACTTTGAGCGCTCTGAGTAGTTCCTGGCGATCTCGTGCTATGCATGCTTCAGTTGTACCTGCTGCCAACGCGATGGTCGCTTGGCGGTGTGGCGAGATGGTGGCTTTGAGGTGTTGTGCAGCCTGCATATCACGGGCTGCTGCTGCAAAATCAGCCTGAGCGGCTGCAAAGCCCTCGAGACCTGCGGTGATATATCCTCTGTCGAGGTAGCCATTTCCTCGTTGCCGCAGGGCAAAGGCCCACAGGTCGTAGAGTGTATTTTCCTCAGCGATGGTAATTGCTCTGCTGTGCAGTACAATGGCCTCTGCTAAGCGCATCTGGTCTTTAGCGATATCTCCTGCCAGGATGTAGTAGCCACACAGCAGGGTGAACATCTCTTGCTTGTCTAGTAGGTTGGCAAAAGGTGCTTCGCGATGCAAGGCGCTGATACGACGCTTGATATCGCCAGGGAAACCTTGCATATCACCTCGACCCGCCGCAGCAAGATACTGCACGAGGATGGCGCGGTACTCTGCCACGTCGACGGGTTTCCACAGGAACAGCGCACGGTGCGGCGAAGTCGACTCTAAGCCGAAAAGGGCTGGCGGGATATCCAGTAGCGTTGCCAGTATCCAACGCCGTTTCTGGTCCAGGGGGACCATATTGTGGTTTTCCATCATATAGATCCATTGCTCCTTGATGAGCCTGGTCTCTTCCTCCAGTCCTTCTGCCTCCAGCGCCTCACTGTAGAGCAGGGCCAGTTCCCAGCCTTTCCAGCCCATTTGCATACGGAAATACTTCAGAATTGCTCCATAGTTGGGCTGTCCATTTTTGTGTTCTGCCACCAGCGCCAGCAAGTCATCCATACTCAAACAGGGCCGCTCTTTTTTCCTGGATGGCCTCGTATAGGACATCGTATGTTTCCTTCCTTGTACATCATAGACATCTGACTGTAGAGGAAACTATACGCCGATCTCATCCTATCTTTGTAAGGGTGAGAGAACAGATGAAGTGAGAGACTTACACTCGTGCTTCTTGTGAAGGATACGCTGCTACATGGAACAAAAGGGCGATGAGCACGTCCTTTTCTGTACGAGTATGGCATTACAGAAGGGAAGCTGTCAATTTATGCTTCTAATGTTCTACGGATCGCGTTCACGACCCTACTAGGTGTGGGAATGAGCACATCTTCGACACTTGGTATAGGAAAGGGCGTGTCGGGACTAGTTACACGCTCAACTGGTTTGAGCAGGGCGTAGAGGCAATGCTGGTTGATAACGGCGACGATTTCGGCACCCACGCCGCCAGTACGGGCTGCTTCGTGTACGACCACAGCACGCCCAGTCTTGTTCACGGAATCAGCGATGGTCTGCTCATCCATAGGAGTAATGGTGCGCAATTCAACGACTTCGACAGAGGCTTCGCCCGAGGACTCTAACTGCTTCGCCGCCTCTAGTGAGACGGCAACCATAGCACCATAGGCAATGACTGTGACATCGCTTCCTTGGCGTACCACAGTAGCTTTGCCGATAGGAACTGTATAGCGCTCGGCTGGCACCTCTTGCCTGAAAGAACGATAGAGCCTCATATGCTCCAGCAACAGCACAGGATCTGGGTCTTCAATCGCAGCGTGCAGTAGCCCTTTCGCATCGTAGGGATTGGAGGGAATAACTACCTTGATCCCTGGTGTGTGCATAAAGAGAGCCTCGATGTTATCCGAGTGCATCTCATGGGAGCGCACATTGCCACCAAAGACAGAACGGATCACAAGTGGAACGCTGTAGAGACCACCAGAGCGGCTACGCATATGTGTTGCTTGAGAGACAATCTGGTTGAAAGCGAGTAGGCTAAAACCAGCAAATTGAATTTCTGCAATAGGACGTAGACCATAGACTGCCATGCCTATCGCTGTGCCGATAATGGCCGATTCTGCTAATGGTGTGTCGAATACACGCTCCTCTCCGAAGCGATTCTGCAGTCCCTCAGTTACACGGAAGACACCTCCATTTTTACCCACATCCTCGCCGAAGATCAGCACTCGCCGATCACGTTCGAGCTCCAAGGCGAGTGCATTGTTAAGTGCCTCAACCATAGTCCATCTTGGCATATGCTATTCCCTCCCCAATTCTCGCATTATTTCCGCACGTTGGGCCTTAAGTTGTGGTGTAGGCTCGGCGTAGACGAGATCGTAAAGCTGAGCAACGTCTTGTGGCGGCAATGCCTCAAGGCTGTTAATGGCATGCTCTATCTCCGTGGTGATCTCTTCGTGCAGTGCATCATTCTCTTTCTCACTAAGAATGTGCTGATTGAACAGAAAGGTACGGAAGCGCGTGATGGGATCGCGCTTGCCCCATTCAATGAGGTCACTTTCGGGGCGATAGCGCTTCGGGTCATCAGCGGTGGTATGCGCTCCTAAGCGATAAGTAATGGCTTCAATCAAGGCAGGGCCTTCACCCGCACGGGCACGCTCTACGCAGTCGCAGACGACTTGGTAAACGGCGAACAGGTCATTGCCGTCCACGAGGTAGCCGGGCATACCGAAGGCTGGCCCACGGTGAGCAATGTACTGTGCGGCTGTCTGCTTACTGCGTGGCACAGAGATAGCCCAACCATTATTCTGAACGACAAAAACGACGGGAGCCTTGAAGACGCCCGCAAAGTTGAGCGCCTCGTTGAAATCACCTTCAGAGGTCGCGCCGTCACCACACACGCCCACTGCGACTTGGGGCTGGCGATCATATTTAAGTGCCATAGCAATACCGACCATGTGAGGTAGCTGCGTGGCGAGCACAATCTGAATTGGCAGACAGTGTGTCTCTCCAGCATAGTCATCACTGACATAGCCACGGTACAGTTTCATAATGGCTTGCATGGGCACACCTTTTACTAAGTAAGAAAGTATCTCGCGGTAGGAGCCTGCCAGCCAATCCTTCTGTTGTAGCGGTGCGGCTAGCCCTACAGAGGTCGCTTCCTGTCCGTTGAGCGCACTGAAGGTTCCCATGCGCCCCTGTCGCTGCAGTGCTATCATGCGGTCCGAAAAGGCTCGTCCCAGCACCATCCAGCGATATAGATTCATCAATTGTTCGGCGGAAAGATGTGGCACTTCGCCAATAATCTTCCCTTCAGGGGTCAGAACTTGGTGCATTGTTTCAGTAAGTGGAAATGGCATCGTATACCTTCCTCTTCTAGCGTCTTGCTTTTATTTCTGCTGTTATTTTACCACCAGAAGGAAGCCATTTTACCACTGCAAGGAAGCACAGCGACCTCATGGGTAGGCAGGCGACTGCAAGGGATCGCCACTTCTATACCCGTTATAGTAGCCCCTTGCACGTATCGTAGGGGCGGTCCTCGCGGTTGCCCAGGGGTTTGTGGTCGTCCTGAGCCTTACCTGACACAGTTACGTGGTTGCGCTTATGCGCAAGACAATCTTGCCGAACTGCTCAGTTTGACTCATATAACGCAGTGCTGCACCTGCCTCGGCTAGAGGAAATACCTTGTCTACTACTGGTCGTAACCCATTCTTACCGAAGAGCGAGAGCATGCCGCGAAAGTCGTCAGGCGACCCCATCGTAGAGCCGCGTACATTGAGCTGTTTCCAGAAGACGCGTCGCACCGTCAACTCTGGTGTGACGCCCGTGGTCGCGCCGTAGATAACGACACGACCACCGGGACACACGGCATCGAGGGCTTGCTCGAATGTGCGGCCTCCTGTGCCATCAATGATGAGGTCGGGTCCCTTACCGCTGGTAAAGCCTCGCACGGCCTTGACCCAGTCTGTGGTTTTGTAGTTATAACCTTCGTCAGCTCCTAGTGAGCATGCTCGTTCAATCTTGTCATAGCTGCCAGAGGTGACGGATACGCGTGCGCCCATATATTTAGCAATGAGCAGAGCAAAGGTAGCCACTCCTCCGCCAATGCCTGTTATGAGTACTGTATCACTGCTCTGCACTTCTCCACGTGTCACAGTAGCCCGATATGCCGTGAGACCTGCGAGCGGGAGAGCCGCGGCTTGTTCATCGGTGAGACCTGCGGGTCGTGGGTAAATAGCGCTCGCTGGCACCTTGACCAATTCGGCAAAGGTGCCGTTGTCGGGCAGGCCAAGAATATGCCATGTAGGCCCTTGCACGTGCGGGTCATCGCCCCAATCTAGGCTGGGATCAATGATAACGGCGTCGCCGACGTTCCAGCCTTCTACGCCTGCACCAATAGTCGCTATCTCGCCGACACCATCGGAGCCAGGGATAGTAGGAAAGCGTAGACCAGCATATTGGCCCTGACAGATGTACAGGTCGCGATGGTTGAGGGCGGCGGCACGCAAGCGTACTACAACTTCGCCCTGTTCTGGCGTTGGGTCCGCCACCTCCTCTAGATGCAAGGCCTCTGGCTCGCTAACTTGGTGCAGTACTATTGCTTTCATGACTATACCTCGTTTCGTTGCTGAATTTTATGGGTGTGCTCTTTAAGATTGTCACATCAGTCTATCCCATCAATTGCGCAGATAGGCGCTGGTGAGCGACTGCGGCGCGTTCAGCAGTTGCTGCGGTGTGCCCTCGAACATCACCCTGCCGCCCTTATTGCCGCCTTCCGGCCCCATATCGATGATGCGGTCGGCGTTCTTGATAATATCCAGGTTGTGCTCGATCACGATCACGGTATTGCCCGTATCGACAAGGCGGTCCATGATAGCGAGTAAATGGCTGATATCCGACATGTGCAAACCCGTGGTCGGCTCATCCATCACGTAGATACTACCCTTCTTATGCAGTTCGCTGGCGAGTTTAATGCGCTGGCATTCGCCGCCTGATAACGTGCTGAGCGGCTGGCCTAGCGTCAGGTAATCCAGCCCGACATCGCTCAACGCCAGCAAGCGGCGCACGATCTCTGTGGCGGTGAAGAATTCCAGCGCCTCGCGTACCGACATGTTAAGCACATCGGAGATCGATTTGCCGTTGAGTTTGTATGTCAGCACTTCATCCTTAAAGCGTTTGCCGCCACACGTCTCGCAGGGGATTTTCACCTCGTCCAGGAAGGCCAGATTCGTGTAGATCACGCCGAGACCCTGGCAGGTTTCACACGCGCCTTTCGAGTTGAAACTGAACAGCGATGGACTGACCTTGTTTTCCGTCGCGAAGGTTTTGCGGATGTCGTCCATGATCCCCGTGTAGGTCGCGGGGTTGGATCGGCTGGAAACGCCTACCGCCGATTGGTCGATCACGATGGCGTCGGGGCATTGGGGCAGAAACGAGTAGTGAATCAGGGAGCTTTTGCCGGAACCCGCCACGCCCGTCACGACGGTCAGAACGCCCGTAGGAATATCGACGCTGACGTTTTGCAAGTTGTTGGCGCGGGCGTTGATGATCGGTAGTTTGCCTTTTGGCTTGCGGAACGTGCTTTTGATGGGCCTCGACTGGTTCATGTGTTTGCCTGTCAGCGTATCGACCTTGAGCAACCCAGCCACATCGCCTTCGTAGACAATCGTCCCGCCTCGACTGCCAGCATGTGGGCCGACATCGACAATGTGATCCGCCACTGCGATCACCGCCGGATCGTGTTCGACCACGAGCACCGTGTTGCCCTTATCGCGCAGTTTGCGCAGTAGATCGTTCAGGCGGTGAACGTCGCGCGGATGCAGGCCGATGCTCGGCTCATCGAAGATGTATAGCACGTCCACCAGGCTGCTGCCTAGGTGCTTGACCATCTTGATGCGCTGTGATTCGCCGCCCGATAGCGTATCCGTTTCGCGGTTCAGGCTGATGTATTCCAGGCCGATGTCGATCATATGTTGCAGGCGCTCGATCAGGTTTTCGACCATTGGCGCGGCTACTGGATCTTTGATCTCGCGCACGACCTCGACCAATTCGTCGACTTCCATCGCCGCCAGTTCAGCGATGTTACGGCCGTTGATCTTGCAACTGAGCGCCGCCTGACTCAGCCGAGTCCCTTTGCAGAGCGAACACGGCCCAACAGTCATGAACGGCGCTACCGATTTCTGGGTGCGCTCGGACATGGTTTTCACGTCGCCGGTGACGTATTTTCTGCTGAACTTCTCTACGATCCCCTCGAAGGTTATGTTGACGGGCTTGCCGCCGAACTGCAGCTTGACCTTGTAGGGTTTGCTGTGCAGCAGCAGATCCATCTCTTCGGAGGTGTAATCGGATAGCTTCTTGTCGTTATCGAACCGGCCCGCTTGGGTCATGATGTTCCAACCCCAGCTATCCACCGCGTACTCGGGAAATAGGATCGCGCCTTCGTTGAGCGATTTGGAGGTATCCAGGAATTTATTGAGGTCTACGCCGACTTTGCGGCCAATGCCGTTGCAATTCGGGCACATGCCCTGTGGATCGTTGAACGAGAATGCATTGGAATAGCCGACAAAGGGTTGGCCGACCCGCGAATAGAGCAGGCGCAGCACGGAATAAATATCGGTGATGGTGCCCACTGTCGAGTGTGATCCACCGCCCAGGCGCTTCTGATCCACGACGATTGCCATGCTCAGGTTATTGATGGCGTCAGCTTCGGGTTGGGCGTAGCGCGGCAGGAAGTTTTGGACGAATGTGCTGAACGTTTCATTGAGCTGGCGTCGGGCTTCGGCGGCGATGGTATCGAAAACGATGGACGATTTGCCAGAACCGGATACACCGGTGAAGATGGTGATCTTGCGCTTGGGGATGCGCAACGAGACATTCTTCAGGTTGTTTTCACGAGCGCCGCGAATCTCAATATATTCCTGGGACACTGATTGCTCCTTTTGCCGCTTGACTGGTATTCTAACGCAAACCCCAACACACCGAAGGGTCGGGGTTTGGGATTTACTCACAGAAAGGTCAAATCTGTAAGGAATTGCTGAGGACGGCCAATAAATTCACAACAGAACAAGTGTACTACATCGATAAGTTAACGTCAAGGCTGAAATTAATCAAAGACCTAAAAATCTATTGACGTGCTCGTTGCTTTCTGTTAGGCTAGATAACACGATACACGAATGTGCAGCATCTCGCATAGTTGTGATAGATTAGGATCGACCAATGAATCGAATTAAAGTAATTGTGGAAAAGCATCCCGAAGGCTATGTAGCCTATCCACTTGGCCTAAAGGGGGTCGTAATAGCTGAGGGCGATACGTATGACGAAGCTCTCGCAGATGTCGAGTCTGCTATTCGCTTTCACATCGAGACGTTCGGTAATGAAGCCCTTGAGACGGAGTCTCCCGTGCTTGAGTCATATGTTATTGAGTCCAAGATCGCTGTATAAGCAGCCACTCTACGCTTATGTTCGTCGGAGGCCAAAAACTCTCTTGACAAGAGAAACAACTCCCGCCATGAAAAATGGAAAGCTGGAATCGGTCCCATATCCGAGCACCGCATTTAACTCGCTAGGGGCTAGGGGTGTTTGCCAATATGGAGAAGCGGGAGTAGTCTTCTTTGCCCGGCGACGCGCTCTGTATGTGTATTTCTTGCTAGGACGTTGCGGGTGTGAACGTGAATGTGATGGCATGTGCTATCTCTCTTCCTGTTAGACGGTGAAGGTGTGATAGTTTCTCTAAGATGAAGTACTTCCATATCTACGATTGATGGTGGCAAAAAGTTCTTGTGGCAGAATATTTGTGGTAGAATATTGCAAGGTGTTCTCCTAAGAAAAGGTAGCAAGGCTGAGCCATATGTCCAGTCTTGTTACTTTCTGTATTGTCAAAACACGAGAGAATACCGTTTTAGAAGCTACTTTCCTTCCCCTTGCAACTCCATCAAAGCCCCCAACACTCGCTCCGCCGTCAACGGTTGCTGTGTAAGCCACACGCCAGTAGCATCATGAATGGCGCTAGCAATCGCAGGTAGTAGCGGCACAAGGGGCATTTCAGCCACACCTCGCGCTCCGAAAGGACCATTGGGGTCATTGTGCTCTAGCACGATGGGGATGATCTCCGTCGGCATGTCAAGCACGGTAGGCAGCAGATACGTGCTGAAGTAGGGCGTGAGGATGTGGCCTTCGCGTACCTGAAAGTCTTCGAGCAGTGCATAGCCGAGCGCTTGGGCAAGACAGCCCTCGATCTGTCCCTCTACCTGCTGACGGTTGATAGCTCGACCTACATCGTGGACGCTGATGATGCTCACTACCTGCACCTGTCCGGTGAGCAGATTCACTTCGACCTCTACAGCCTGCGCAGCATAGGCATAGCAATAGTTGGGTGTTGCAGTTCCTGTGACGGGATCAAGCGCAGTAGTACGCGGAGGGCGATACTGCTTCGTCGCCTGCACATGGTAGTCGTCGGTGAAGCCCCATTTCTCTTTAGCAGCAAGGGCAGCTTCGTGTACAGCCTTGCCGCCCATCAGAGTCATGCGTGAGGCCGAGGCACTGCCTGCGTTGGGTGCCTGGCTGCTATCATCGCAGATCATAGTGATTTTTTCCAGTGGCAGGCTCAGCGTTTGCGCCGCAATCTGGCGTAGGGCGAGGTGTGAACCCTGACCGACATCGGCAGCTCCAACGCGCACATGGGCACGCTCAATCTCTGCATAGCCGAAAAGCTCGATGGTGGCTGTGGCCTGATCGGCCAAGCCGAACGAGTAGCCAATGTTTTTTATGCCACAGGCGATGCCAATGCCACGACGTAGATGAGGTATGTGGTTGTTGATATGTGGCTCTCCATAGTGCAGGCGCGTATGGGCTTCTTTGACACAGCACTCCAGAACCGGAAGCGCGCTGACGCCGGGCGGCAATATATTCTGTGTTGGCTCAATGCTGCCCTCGCGATAGATGTTGCGTCGGCGCATCTCGATGGGGTCAATGCCCAGGGTGTGTGCGAGCCGTGTCACCATAATCTCGCTGGCAAATTGTGCCTGGGGTGCGCCGAAGCCACGGAAAGCGCCGCAGGGAATGTTGTTGGTGTACACAACGTAACCGTCGACGGCAATATTGGGGATTTCATAGCAGCCAGTGGCGAAGAGCGCAGCGACTTTGATCACCTCTGCGCTGGTCGAAGCATAAGCTCCACCATCGGCGATTACTTCGGCCTCAACGGCGGTAATGCGCCCATCTGATCTTGCACCCCAGCGACAGTGAATGCTCATGGGATGACGCTTGTGATGGGCAATCATCGACTCTTCACGGCTCCATACAAGCGCTGTTGGCTGCTTAAGCTTCCAAGTTGCTAGCGCGAGTAGGTGTTGCATCGAGAGATCCTCACGCCCGCCAAAGGCTCCGCCGATAGCTGCATAACGGATGACAACCTGCTCTTCTGGAAGTTTGAGTATCTGTGCGATCTGGCGGCGGTCTTCGTGCAGCCATTGTCCTGCGGTTTCGATCACTAGGCGTCCTTGTTCATCTATATAGGCAATGCCCGCCTCCGGTTGCAGGTAGGCGTGCTCCTGCCAGCTCGTGCTGAAGGTATCCTCTAGGACAATGTCAGCGTCTATGAAGGCTCGCGAGACATCACCTTTGCGGATGGGGACGTGGAGCAGTTGATTACTACCGAGCCGTTCATGGACAAGTGGGGCGTTGGGCGCGAGAGCAGCTCGGGCATTAGTAACAGCGGGCAGGTCTTCATACTCAACGCACACACGTTTTGCACCAGCAAGCGCCGCCTCTTTGCTCTCGGCAACTACTAACGCCACCTTGTCGCCCTGGAAGCGCACAACGTCACTACACAGCACGGGTTGATCGTCAACAATCAAACCGTACGCATTGTGGGGCACGTCGGCAGCGGTAAACACGGCCACGACGCCTGGTTGCTGTCGCGCTGGGCCAGTATCGATGGCAAGAATACGTGCATGAGGTCGATGGGCAAACACGACCTGTAGATGTAGCATGCCTGGGCGTAGCAGGTCTGCTGGATAGTGAGTTGCTCCGCTCACTTTGCCT
>JAFAXQ010000089.1 GCA_019240835.1 Ktedonobacteraceae bacterium | reverse complement strand
GGGATCGTCGAAGCGGTTGGCCCCAATTGCACTCTCTTCGCGCCAGGCGATGCCGTCTATTATGCTGGCGATTGGCTGCATCCCGGAGCATATAGCGAACTTCACCTAGTAGATGAGTGCATCGTTGGACACAAGCCGAAACGCCTGGATTTTGCGCAGGCGGCAGCGTTACCCTTGTCCACGATCACGGCCTGGGAAGGGCTTTTTGATCGACTCCTGATCACACCGCAACCGGACAAGAATCGTGGGAAGAGTATCTTGATCATCAACGCCGCTGGTGGAGTCGGATCTATTGCCACACAGCTAGCTCATTGGGCGGGGTTGACAGTAATCGGGACAGCTTCCCGCCCAGCATCCATTTAATGGGCCAGGGAGCATGGAGCTGATTATACTACTGATCACCGTCGTCCCCTTGCTTCGCAGTTGCAGCACCTTGGGTACACAACCGTTGACTATATCCTCTGCCTGAAAAACATCGCGCAACACTGGGACACCATGATTGAAATCATCGCTCCACAGGGAAAGATCTGCTTAATAGATGACGTCTATGGTCCTCTCAATGTGCGTGCGTTGCAGCCCAAGAGTATCACGGTCGTCTTCGAGAATGTGTTTACTCGCCCCAATTTCCAAACGACAGATATGCTAGAACAACATCATCTTCTGTGCCGGGTTGCGGAACTGATCGATACGGGAGTGATCTAGACGACGCTCACCGAACGGCTCTCGCCAATTACGGCCAGTACTCTGCGCCGGGCGCATGCGAAAGTAGAAACAGGTGAAATGATCGGAAAATTGGTACTGGAACAATTCCCGGCCTAGCTCTTAGAGTGTGTCTGAAGCCAGCTCAAAATTTGAGAAAATTGAGCCGGCTTCAGACACACTCTTACACAGAACAAGCGTTATGGCTGCTCAAGAGAAAGAAAGGAGAACAAGTGAAATGGCTCATGGAAAGATTGAATGGAAAATAAGCGGTGTGACTCCTGAAGAGATCGAGGCATTTCTCGCAAAACCCAACCACGCAGTCGTTGGTGTCAACCGGACGGGTGGGGCACCTCAGCTCACCGTCACCTGGTACATCTGGGATGGCAAGACCTTTTTTTTCTCAACGAAGAAGGATCGTGCCAAGTACTTGAACCTGAAGCGAGACCCATCCATTTCGCTGCTGGTCAATAATTTTGAAGAGAAATGGTATGTGGTCGCCTATGGATATGCCGAGATTATTGAGCAGAACCATGATGAACTAGTGCGCCCGCTTCTGGAGAAATATCTGACAGCAGAGGAACGGGAACAGTGGGAGAGGGGTGATCCTGATCGCGTTATCGTCGTGCTTCATCCTGAAAAAATTCTGACTGGGCACTAGAGGCTGTTATGCACAATTCGTAAACTAGGGATATGGAAAGAAAAAGGTATCCCAGTGATGTAACTGATGATGAATGGGCCTTCGTAGCCCCGTACTTGACCCTGATGACACAAGACGCTCCCCACCCCAGCGGATGAGCAAGATCGCGAGCAGGTCAAAGATCTGGTCGAACTGGTTCAAGAAATCATTCGCCGCCTAGCTCGTGATTATGAGCGCTTGCCAGAGATGTTGGCTGGTCTTCATCTGCTGGCCCTCACCATTCTGATGCTTCATCAGTTTGCCTTTCTTGCATCTCACATTACTTAAAGTCCATAACAGCCCCTAGAGCGGTTCCCGAACACGTGCCATGCCGTTTGGGTACCGGTCTGAATCATCCTCATCACCCCCGGGTAGGCAATGCGAATACGTTGCTTTGCCGATGTGGGAGCCTGCCCCAGGCGGTAAACTTTCAAGTAGCACCATGGATGCTACTCGTAGTCCATAGCATGAAACAGGAGAATAAACATGAGCATCTATAACATCGCTCTCTTTTTACATGTCAGCGGTGCCATCGGCTACTTTGCCGGCATGGGCACCTGGCTGTTCGGCTTCGCTGCAATGCGGCGGGCGCAGCGCGTCGAGCAGGTGCGGTCGCTCACCAATCTGACCGGGCAATTAGGCCCTCTCTTCGGGATCAGCGTACTGCTCATCCTCGTCACCGGGCTCTACATGGCAGTCACCGCCTGGAGGTTCCAGACCGGCTGGATTCCTGTTGCGCTGGTCAGCCTGGTACTCATCGCCCCGCTCAGTACAGCCTTCATTGAGCCCCGTCGGCGCGCCATCGCCCGGCTGGCACAGGAGGCATCAGACGGCCCACTGCCCCAGGCGCTTCAGCAGCGCATTCACGACCCCGTACTGGGGACGGCGCTGCAAACAGTGACCATCCTGCTGCTGGGCATCGTCTTCCTGATGACCAACAAACCCGCGCTCGTTAGCTCCCTCATCGTGATGGCGGTCGCGCTGCTGCTCGGCCTAGCTTCGGGACTGCTCGTCTCTCGTTCAGGGCACAACCGTGGGCAGAGCGTGGCCGCTTCAGCGGACCGCATGAGAGAGCCGGTAAGATAGCCGGGGGAGGAGAGGACACCATATGATAACAAAGCAATTCGCAGGCAAGGTGGCGCTCGTCACGGGTGCCAGTCAAGGAATCGGCGCGGCTACGGCCCGCCTGTTCGCGCAGGCCGGCGCAGCGGGGGTGCTGGCCTCCCGCAATGAGGAGGAGCTGGCACGCCTCATGGAAGAGATCAAGGCCAGCGGGGGTGAAGCGATGGCGGTTAAGACCGATGTGGCTGATGCCGCCTCGGTCGAGCGCCTGGTCAGGCGCGCGGTTGAGACCTACGGCAGGCTTGATATCGCCGTCAACAACGCCGGCATCGGTGGAGGCAACATGCCACTGGTGAAGGTGAGCAACGAACGCTGGATGTCCGATGAGCAGACCAGGCAGCGCATCACCGGTGGGATACCGATGGGGCACCTGGCCGATCCGTCCGAAATAGCCGAGGCCATCTTCTGGCTCTGCTCCGATGCGGCCTCCTATGTGACGGGCGTCACGCTGCCGGTTGACGGCGGCTATGTCGTCCCATGAATGAAGAAGGAGGTGTGTTGATGCTCTACGAACGGAGGTGGCTGGCTGTCAGTGCCATTGGGCTCTCGCTCTTTCTGTCGGCGCTGGATGCGACGATCGTCGCGCTGGCTCTGCCGTCAATCGCACAGCATTTTCAGCTCTCGAATAGCCTGGCGTCAGCGGTGTCCTTGAGCTACGCGATCCCGCTGACCGTGCTCATCCTTCCAACAGGAGATCTGGTGGGCCGCTTCCGCGTGCTCCCGACCTTTCTGGTCGCTGTGTTGGGCTTCGGCCTGGGGAGCCTTACCTGCGGCCTGGCATCGAGTTTCCCGCTACTGCTGTTGGGCCGCCTGGTACAGGGATGTTGCGTCGCAGTGCTTGCCACCCAGGGTCTCGCGGTCGCCACCGCCGTTGTCTCGCCGGGCGAGCGCGGGCGGGCCATGGGCATCGTCGGTGCGCTCGCCCCGCTGGGTGGAGTCGCAGGGCCAGGCATCGGTGGCCTGCTCCTGGCGGCTTCAACTGGTCAGCCGTCTTCTTTGTGAATGTGCCGGTCTGCGGGCTCGCGGCCCTGCTGGGCGTCTTCAGTTTGCGCGGGGAGCGCGTATCGCCAGATGGCAGGCTTGCTGCGTCGCTCAGAGTTCCTGTGGGGACTGCTGGCGTTTTTCTGGAGCGTGACGGCCGCCGGTGCCCTCTACTACCTCTTACCGTTTGACCTAGATACAGTGCAACACCTCGTTGCATCTCTGGCGGGCGTCGTCCTGCTCTGCGTGCCACTGGGTATGGGGGTGATGGGGATCGTGGGCGGCTACCTGACCGATCGCTACAGAGCCAGGCCTCTCATCTTGACAGGCTCCGGACTGCTGCTGGTCGGCTCCCTCTTGCTCACCTTGAAGGTGCATTCGCTGACAGCAGCAGTCGATCTGGCCTGGAGGCTGCTCCTGGTTGGCATCGGCATTGATCTCTTTAGTGGCCCCAATCAGACCCTCCTCGTGAGTGTGGGGGAGCGGGAAACCATGGGAGCAGCAAGTGCTCTCTCCAACGTAGGGGCTCGCATCGGTTCTGTTTGCGGCCCCCTGGTGGTGGGTCTCAGCTGGACCTTCCTTGCCAGCTTCTCGATCCAGATGAGCGTTGGGATAGTGCTCATAGACGGGTTCGCTGCGCTCACGCTCCTCTTCGCCTGGTTGGCAGTCACGAGGAGATCACGAGGCGTCTCTTCGGAGGAAGGGCCTGAAATTGCGAGCGATGGGCGAGCCCATGCAGAAGTACATTGAAGGAGAACGAACTATGGAACTCACGATTGTGAACGCAGATCCTAAGTATGCTGCCGTCAAGCTCATCGAGCCAACGACGCTTGGCTACATTCACGTTGCGGCAGAAGTAGCCCCTCGCCGACTGCCCTTCCTACCAAATGGGCGCGAGAAGTCAGCGCTGCTGAGGAGGGTGAAGGAGCTCGTGCGCCAACTGGAGCGCCTCGATGCCGTCGAGCGGGTCACAGTGTTTGACGCCATTGCCTTTGCGCCGCCCAGTGCCTATGTCCAGGAGCACAGAGACACGGTACAGGTGGCACACTTCGACATCGTCGTGCTCATCGAGACGACGGAGCCTGCGACGACACGCGACGTGCAGAACGCGCCAGCGTATCAGGCACTCGTGGATGCGTTGAGCGGCAACGCCAGACGGATGCACATCATCGCCGCTCGGAACGCGAAGCACATTGGCGATGTCGACAGAAGCAGGAAAGGCCTGTTCCTCTTCAACTACTTCGTGGGCGACGATCAGCAGGTGACGCTGTCGCTCTGGGACTACCTGGCCGGCTGGTACGAGGTAGAGACGGGGCTTGCTACCTCCGTCCTGCTCGCACCGCTGGAGGGCGAGCACTCCGACTATCGCATCATCAATTACGCCCAGTGGGAGCAGCGTCTCCCACGCCTACTCTGGCGGCAGTTGTCCAAGAAGAGCTTCAGGAACTACATGCTGGCCAATCTGGCGGCCAATCGGGTGGGTGCCATGGCGGTCTTGTACCGGCTCGCTTGATGCATGTGATTGGAGGTATTAAAGGAGTTTACATGATGAAGACGACGACTCGCAGCTTCACCACCGTCGTCACGGTGATCACCGTGCTGATGGTGGCTGAAGCCGTGACCTTCCTGCTCGCGGCTCTCTTGCACGTGGGGATCCCGCTGGGTTTCTCGGAACCCCGCATCATTCCTGCCGCCATCGTGGAAGGACTATGCGGGCTGCTCTTGGCCGTGAGTACCTGCGCAGTAGTCACCCGCACGACATGGGCCTGGGGGGCCGCTCTGGCCGCCCACCTCGTTGCTATGGCGGGCGTCCTGCTGGGGATCATTGCGCTCGCCCTCGGTGCCGGCCCCAGCACCGAGGTGAATACCATCTATCATCGGGTAATATTGGGGGTCCTCGTCGTCGTCCTAGTGCTGCTTTCGACACCCGCTGCACGAGCAGCCCTGAGTCACCGCACCTGGGCTTGACGACTGAAGTAGACCATCAACTTACAAAAAGTAAGGAGTGAATCGAATGAACAATGAACATACCCAACAAGAGGTAATGCAACTGGCAGACGCCTGGGCAAACGCCGAATTGCACGGCGATATCGCTTCCCTTGAGAGGTGCCTTTCGGATGATTTCATCGGGATCGGGCCGTCCGGCTTCATGTTGACCAAGCAGGAGTGGCTCGCGCGGCACGAGGCCGGTGACCTGAAATACGAGTCTTCAGCCTGGACGAGGTCAAGGTGCGCGTCTACAACAACGATGCAGCCGTCTTGACGGCCCGTCAAGCGCAGCAGGCGACCTATCGCGGCAACAGCATCCCGGGTCAGTTTCGTATCACGCTGGTGTTTGTCCGGCAGCAGAGCCAATGGCAACTGACGAGTCCCCAGTTGAGTTCCATCGGCTAGCCACCACCTTTCGCCCGTTCCTGAGATTGCCGTATTGCAGCAATGGCGCACGAGGTGGTCATTGACGAAGACCTCGCGCTGGCTCGCCCGTTCGGCCCGTATCACCTGATTGTCGATACGCTCGGGGGGAAGTCCTTAGCCACCGCGCTGGCACTCCTGGTCCCCGGTGGCACCGCGGTCAACCGGGGGTTCATCCTCGAAAAGATATTCCCCTTTTTCAAAGGAATTTCGAAAAAAGTGATGCCGCTTGCTTGAGGTCGAGACGAGGATGAGTCGGCATTTCACTTGAAAAAACACCTGGTTGCACAACTTGGAGGTTCCTCAACCAGGTGCCGAAGTCCATCAAGCCAGGATGCAGCTTGCGCAGGGCAGAGATGTCTACTTGCAAACTTCCCTCATTGACAAAGTCGTAGACGAGGGCCGCATCGGCATTGTGCTGGCGAAGCGTCTCGATGGGAATCTGGACGTAGGGGATGGATCGTCCCGTTGCTCGGCTGATAGCAGCGGGAATCTGAGGCATCGCCAGCAATCTCGATGGTCTTTCCCAGATATGCATCCGGGTGGTCGAACGCGAGCGCAGCAAATGCCCCGATATCGTCCACCGCGATCAATGGCACGACGATATCTGGTTTGATCGCCGTCGAAAGCTGACCACAAGGCAGACTAGCGGTAGTTGAATGGTGGGTAAAAGAGAAAGAGGAATTTCTTGGTGCTCTCTTCCTCGGTGATAAGGAACTAAGCGAATACAACCAAAAACTAGAGACTGCTCAATCACTTGCTCGGCAGATCAACGAGGAGGCTAAGATTCGTGGCCTTGACAATAGAGATAGAGTGAGGGTTGCTAATGCAGAAGGGAGGCTGAAAGTTAGGGAAGTAACAACAACAAGGGGTGCTGAACTGAGATTAAATTACTACGATTTCACTTTACAACGCGGCATCCCTTGTATATTGTATGATACAGATGAAGCTCTGAAGCAAGAGCACTTGTATAGATTGCTCCAGGCTATTAATCGCTAAAGGATAATGCTGTGCTAAAATTCGACCGTCAGGGCCTCATCCCCGTTGTCATTCAAGACGATGCGACTGCAGATGTGTTGATGGTGGCGTTCATGAATGAGGAAGCACTGCAACTGACACGACAGACGGGCTATACGCACTTCTTCAGCCGTTCGCGCAACCGTATCTGGCGTAAGGGGGAGCAATCGGGCAATGTTCAGGAGGTGCGTGCTATCTTTGTCAACTGTGAGGAAAATAGCCTGCTGGTGCGGGTCGTACAGCGTGGCAAAGCTGCTTGTCACGAGGGCTACTATAACTGCTACTATCGCCGCCTGTTGCCTGACGGTAGCTATGAAACGGTGGCAGAGCGTATCTTTGATCCAGAAGAGGTCTATGGTGCTACACACAGTGACTCTTCGCGGTCAGTTACTGGTAGCATCATGGTACGCCAGGAGATAGCGCAACGGTTAGAAGCGTCTCTGACTCAACTCTATAGCATGTATCTCTACTTGCGCGATCACGATTTGAGCGAACAGTCAAACACCTCGCGTCTGCTGCAGGAACGCAGCCATAGCTATCTGGTGGCACGCCTCGTCGATGAACTGCAAGAACTGGCCGATGTGCAGAGCGGCGAGCACGTCCACGCTGGGCGAGAGCCGGACACGGTCTTAGAGGGGAGCCAAGTGGGCTACTGGCTGTTCTTGATTGCTGCCAGCAACAACTTGGACTACGATGAGTTTACCCCTCACGTCTCCCTACTAAGTGGCTACGATGAAAGGTCTGGGGCGGGCAAAGTTGTGGAACAACGTCAACAGTGTTTGAAGCTGCTCTCGTCTACTCGACCTTCTAGTATAGTGTCAGGGCTACATCTCGGCTTTGCCTTGATAGGATGGGCTTGCGCTGAGGCGAGGGTAAGCCCCCTTGCGCCAGCGGACTTTGATTTGCAACAAATGAGGCGCAAGGGGTTGGTCAAATAGCAGCTACCGCCCCTTCGAGCCTTGGTGAGGAAGTTTGAGATAGCGAGCAGTGAATTCGTCCACGGTCACATCAGTAAAGGCTGCCAGATTGATGTCGGCAAAGTCTTCGGGCGTCGCTGTTACTGCTTGCAGGTCGGCTTCTGTAAAGATGACACCGGTAAGCATAGCACCCTGCATAAATGCTCCTCGGAAAACTGCCTGAGTACAATTAGCGCCGCGCAAGTAGCTTTTGCTCAGATTTGCCTCGTTGAGGTTAGCACTGCTGAGGTCGGCTCTGTTAAACTCGGCCTCGTTCATATCTGCTTTTATGAAGTTAGCTTTGTGTAAGCGAGCTTTGCTGAAATCAACTTTGCTGAGATGGGTCTTAAAGAAGTACGCCCGCTCTAGGTCAGCGCAGCTAAAATTTGCTGCACTCAAGTTCGCCTCTACGAAATTAGCGCTACGTGCGTTTACGCGACATGCGTAAACGCTCTGCAGGTTGGCTCCACTGAAGTTTGCCAGGCTCAAATATGCCCCAGCCATGTTAGCCTGCTCAAGCATAGCTTTGCTGAAATTGGCACTTTGCACATTTGCCCCGCTGAGGTTCACTTTAGGCATAGTAGCTCCAGTGAAGATAGCATTGCTCAGATTCGCTCCGCTCAAATCGGTGCCGCTCAGATTGGCCCCACTGAGATTGGCCCCACTGAGGTTAGCGTTGCTGAGGTCAGCTTTACTCAGGTCTACGCCGATCAGGTTCGCCTTGATAAGATAGGCCCCTTTGAGATCAGCTCCAAACAGGTTGACGCCGCCTAGATCGGTGGAGCGCAAGTCAGCTCCATGTAGAGTAGCTCCGCGTAGGTTAGCCCCTACTAGACCCACTCCGATTAAGGTCGCTTTACGCAGGTCTGCTCCACTGAGGTTGGCCCCACTGAGGTTGGCATTACGGAGATACGCTCCACATATATACGCCCCGCTTAGATTCGCCTCAGATAGATCTGCTGCATAGATGTTTGCTCCACTCAAATCTACGGCGCGCAGGTCTGCCCCGCTCAGATCAGCATTGTCGAGCATCGGCACACTCTCTTCTCGCTGCGCGTTTAAAATCTCGTCCAGAGCTTCGTTGCGATTTAATGCATATATCACTTTTGCCATGTTTATCTCTATCTGTCCTTCAAATGGTACTACGTACAAATTACAAACATAGACGATACCTTTTTTAAGGCATCTTGATAACTGTTGCGTTCTCCAGGTCGCGCAACAGAGCAGCTACCTCGTTTTCGTCCCGATTGAGGATACGTTCAAGCTCTTTTACAGATCGACTACCATCTATGAGCAGCAGGAGATGCCTATGGACACGCGAAAGACCTTGTTGCTCAATCTGGTATAGGGCTTCTGCTACCTGTCTGATACGGTAGGGGTGCTGTTGAGACGGTAAAGTGGCTTTCATACTCTCTTTTTTATCAAATGCGAGCGGGTCCGTCTGCCTTCTTGCAGATGAATTGTCGAGTACGGAGTAGGATGAAGGAGGTGTACTGCCTAGTTCATCTTCTGCAAAACGAGTGCGGAAAATGCTCTCTGGAGGTATAGATGCAAAAAAAGAGTAACGGCAGTGGTGCCATGTGCTGAGCCAGTTTAGCGCATCTGAACTTGCTCGGCGTCCTACTTTGACTTGCGAGACCCGGCCTTCGATGAAAGCGATTGCGCCCTCCTCGTATGTAGCGCCCTGACCTCGCCTGACTATCAACGTCCCGGTGCGTCTCGCAAGCTGAGCTGTGCGAATAACGTCAACGAGATGTTCTGTTATCATCTCCTGTTGTTGTGTCATATACTTTAAAAACTCCATTTATAGTGTGAATCAGGTCTATAGGGATAGCGTCATAAGATAGAAAGCAGTACTGCTCGTGCGAAAATGGCACTGCTTAGAAAGCTTAGCTATAGGGCAATGACGTACTAACAACGTCTTGATTCATAACGTTGGATTACAAGTTATCCAAGAGTAATGACATAGTAACAACGTCCGTGTCGTAAAGTTGGATTACCATTACCTATTTTTGCTATGTTATACTTCAGTTTGCCGTTCTGGAATCAGGATTCTACAATACAAGTAGGGCCTGACCAAAAAAAGGCAATAAACTCTCTACAAGAGGAGCACATATGACAACAACTCGGACAGAATCGCAAGTGCAACAATGGATCCATCTTGCACAGCAATTGCGCGTAGACAGCATTCGTTCTACAACCGCCGCTGGCTCTGGTCACCCCACCTCTTCGATGTCTGCGGCTGATCTGATGGCTGTGTTGATGAGCAGTTATCTGCACTATGATTTTGACAATCCCAAGAATCCACATAGCGATCACCTTATCTTTTCAAAAGGCCATGCCTCTCCGCTACTCTACTCTATGTACAAGGCGGCAGGTGCTATCAGCGATGAAGAACTTTTAACGTTACGTAAGTTGGGAAGCCGCCTTGAAGGCCATCCGGTTCCAGTGCTACCTTGGGTAGAGGTGGCAAGTGGGTCGCTAGGGCAAGGCTTGCCTAGCGGTGTTGGGATTGCTCTTGCATGTAAGTATCTTGACAAACTTGCCAATCATGTCTGGGTACTTCTTGGTGATAGTGAAATGGCCGAAGGTTCGATGTGGGAAGCTTTCGCTCACGCCTCGCACTACAAGCTTGACAATCTCATCGGTGTTCTGGATGTCAACCGTCTTGGTCAGCGAGGTGAGACCGAGTTGGGTTGGAACACTGAAGCATATGTGGCGCGTGCCAAAGCCTTTGGCTGGAACACTATTAGTATCGACGGCCACAACTACGAAGAGATCAACAATGCCTACGCTCAGGCTATCCGGCCAAATGGCGCTCCGACCGTGATTGTTGCCAAAACGGTAAAAGGCAAGGGCGTCTCATTCCTGGAAAACAAGAGTGGCTGGCATGGTAAGGCACTGAGTAAAGAGCAGGAAGCTCAAGCCATTGCAGAACTGAACCCTATACGCAGCATGACTTTCCCGGTGCAGAAGCCAGCCAGTACGCAACCTCTTCCTGAGCCTGAGAACAAGCCGTTGGAACTGCCGCAATACAAAGTCGGCGATAAAGTAGCAACACGTCGAGGCTATGGTGATGGACTCAAGGCTCTGGGTGCTGCCAATGGGCGTGTTGTTGGGCTTGATGGTGAGGTAAGCAACTCCACCTATACTGAAGAGTTTGCCTGGGCCTTCCCTGAGCGCTACTTCGAGCAGTATATCGCGGAGCAGCAAATGGTTGCTTGTGCTGTGGGCATGAGTGTGTGCCATAAGATACCGTTTGCCTCAACCTTCGCGGCATTCCTGACGCGTGCCTACGACTTCATTCGCATGGCGGCCATCTCTCGGGCTAACATTCGCCTCTGCGGCTCTCATGCGGGTGTCTCGATTGGTGAAGATGGTCCCTCGCAGATGGGGCTGGAGGACTTGGCGATGATACGAGCCGTCTTCGGTAGCACAGTACTGTATCCATGTGATGCCAATCAAGCGGCGCAGTTGGTGGCTGAGATGGCAGACCACCAGGGTGTTGTCTACATGCGTACCACGCGTGAGAAGACGCCTGTGATCTATGCACCCACTGAAAAGTTCAAGGTTGGTGGTAGCAAGGTCGTACGCCAGTCGCCGCACGATAAGGTCACAGTCGTTGCTGCTGGTATTACTTTGCACGAGGCGCTCAAAGCCTATGAGCAGTTGCAGCAACAAGGCATTTCCATTCGTGTCATCGATGCGTACTCGGTCAAGCCGATGGACGAGGAGACTTTGCTAGCTGCAGCAGAGGAGGCTGGCAACAAGATCATTACGGTTGAGGATCACTGGCCCGAGGGCGGTCTTGGCGAGGCTGTGCTAGAGGTCTTTAGCCAGCGCGACGGTACGCTCCCTCAGGTTGTGAAACTGGCTGTAGGTTCGATGCCAGGTTCTGGCACGCCTGATGAGCTGCTTGAAGAGGCTGGTATCAGTACGCATCACATCGTGCGGGCTGTGAAGGTGCTGGTTAAGTAGAATTTGGCCTCTGTGCGATAAAAGGCGAACAATTGATGCTCAGGAGCTTACCCCCTGAAAGGGGGATTGAGAGGTTCACTACTCTGCCCAAGTGTTTTCGCAGAAAACACTTGGGCGGAGAGAATGTTGTTTAGAGCAGAGTATCCTGCTTCTTCTGTTGTTTTTTGTCAAGCTGCTTGCGAATAGATGGTGCGGATCGGAGTCCATTGTATAGAGCCCTAAGTAACCAGAAGCATGAAAGATGCCGAATGATTCAGAGAGGACTCCGGCCTGAGCAGCAGCTTCTGACAACTGTTTATTGCCCTCGGCTACCTGCAAGCGAAATTCTATGGTATCCCAGCAGCGGCTGAAGCTCACGTGCCTGCCAGTATTCCACGTTGTAAGGATTGAGGTGCTTGATGGAGTCAAAATTAGGACCGGACATTGAATACCCTCCTATACGAAAATAACCTATATGGTGCATGCTGCATTACTGTCTCACTGTAACATAGGCTTCGCAAGGCGTCAATAGTTTTCGGGCAGTTCATGCATATACTCGAACTTAGTTAGCATCTCAACAGTGACATGGGTGAACTTTATGTGATACTATGATAAAGCTAAATGTTGTTATAGCAGTATCTCTCGTGGGTACTGTTGGAAGGGATAAGTAGAAGTTGAGCATCACAAATCACCCCCTAGAATGGCAGTCGGTACTAGACGCGGTTTTGAACGCCGACATTCGGGCAGCGCTGCCCGGACTAGATCAAAGTGGTATAGTCGCATACACCGATGGCGCATGTGTCAAGATTTAGGCAACAGAATATCTGAGAGATCAGGCACACTCACCCTGATCTCATACCTCTCATGCTCTTTGTCATCGTCACGATAGATCAGAGCTATAATGCCCATGACTCTTAACGCTCTACGCTTTTCATCATACGTGGCGTTTTCGTAGTTGTCACGAGCTGAAAGACACCATGCAAGGAACTTATCTATTTCGATTTGCATTTTATCCCATTCGATCTCGCCTGCTTTAACCTTCTCCCTCTCAGAGTAAAGCTCAGCAAGTGTCTTTTCAACCTCGCTCAAATCATCAAGAACAGATTGTCTTGATAACCCTCTAAGTTTTGGGCTACCATCAAGGTTTTTTGCCTTCAGGTTATCAAGATATTCTGCCTGTGCTTCGAGTGTCCCTTTAATAGTTGCCTCAATGCTCTCTAGATCAGGTTTGAATGTTCCTTGCTTTTTGGCAATCTTAATCGCCTTCTCAACGATTGTAAAGTCCTCAATGAGCTTTCCAACGTAGTCCCAGACAATCTTGTCTATTTTGGCAGTGAGAATAATGGGGGCTTGCGGACATCTTCTTCCAGACCTGTAACGATACGTGCATTTATAATACCTGTAACCATTGCCTGTCTCATAGGCGACCATTGCGCGTTTGCAATACCCGCAACGAATAAAGCCACACCTCAGAAGGTCATTAGCGGACTTGTTGTTATTATTCCTCAGCGACTCTTCTTTATTGAGCTTTCTGATCTCCTGAGCCGCATACCAGACTTGAGAGTCAACTATTGCAGGTGCGGTTCCCTCTGGCATGACGTACTGCTCTTCAACTGGCTTGATACGTGATTTCTCTGCCCCATTATGCCCTTTGGACTCATACTTTAGTGCTGTTGCCATCCCCATGTAAATTGGGTCAGTGATAATACGAAAGACAGTAGACCTACCCCAATACGGCTTTCCAGAAGGGGAGAGTATATTGTTCTCTCCTAAGAGTCTTGTTATGTGATCTAAGGATGCTTTTAGAAAAACGTACTGCCAGAACATCCAAGCAACAACCGCCGCTTCAAAGAAGTCTAACTCAAGGTGAGATTTTCTCTCATCTGCCCACTTGTACCCATACCTGGGACGAGCGTTTGAAAGCATCCTCCCATTTGTGATCCGCTTCATTCTGCCTGTATGAGTGCGCTCAATAATCTTCTGCCGTTCGACCTCTGCAACAAACCCAAGAGCGTTACGCATAAATTGCCCTGCTGGGGTCTCATCGAACTTTTCTTTCACGCAAAGGATCTTGATCCCCAAATGCTCCATCTCATCAATGAGGACTGCAAGATGGGTCTGGTTTCGGGAGAGCCGGTCGAATGTATTAATGATAAGGACTTCAAACTCGTGATTTCTTGCCATCTGGCGAAGTGTTGTAAGAAGCTTTCTTTCACGGTACAAAGATCCAGTAAAAACTTCCCTGAAAGTCTCAACTACAAAGATCCCCTCTTGAAGTGCAATCCTCTCACAATTCTCCACTTGAGTATCAAGGCTTGTCCCATCATCTTCCTGCTTGTCAGTAGAGACTCTGGCATAAATCACTGCGCGAATAAGAACTGACCTGACTGCTCTTTCAATATCATCCTGACTAGCTTTGCTCATACCAGACGCTCCCTTTTTGCTTGTCTGCCTGCACGTGTACGAATTGCAATCCTACGCCTTTCCTCATCTGCGACAAACTTTTTAGCTGCCTCAACAAAAAAGGTAATTGGGTCATTTTCGCCCTGCTCTACTACGCTTACTACCTGCACTCCTACCTCTTCAAAGAGGGCAACAAATTCAAGTACAAGATCTCCCCTTCGGGCAAGTCTGTTATAGTCGCGGATGACAAGGATGTCGAATTTGCCTTTCTTTGCATCCTGCAAAGCTTTTTCAATAGCTGGGCGTGTAGTAGAAAGCCCACTAATCACTTCCTCATATACAAGGTTGGAGAACTCGTATCCAAGATTGATACCATGCTCTTTGCATTGGTGAACCTGCTCGACCATTGCAAAATTAGTACCAGGTTCCTGAGAAACAGCCGTCCTCGCATAAACACAAAACTTTTTCATTTTATGGATCCTTCTTTTTGAGTGGATGGTAAGTGACTTCACCTCTATCTAGGATATCGTTAACTAGCCTGTCTGCCTCCTTGTTTTTCTCTCTAGGGACATATTTAATTTCTACAAAGGCAAACCTACGTAAAAGAGAGTCAACAATTTGTGCCTTAGCTCTTAGCCCTTCATCTTTTATTTTGTACTTTCCAGTAACTTGCATCACTACAAGTTGGCTATCCATAAAGCAGGTGAGGTGAGAGCAGTTGTATTTTAAAGCGAGATTTAAAGCAAGTATTAATCCTTCGTACTCCGCCTGATTATTGGTGGTGATCCCAAGATATTTCGCATCATCGTCAATCTTTCGCCCTTCAGGATTTAAAAGGACACAAGCACATGCTGCTTTGCCTGGGTTGCCCCTTGATCCTCCATCAGAAAACACGCTACAGGTTTGAGAATTCACAGATGGCCCCTTTCAAAAGGTGACTGCCTACATGCAACACAATACAAAACAAGTATAGTTTAGCTTCCGCTCATTCACAAGGTGAATATAAGAAAGTTCGTTCAAAAGGTAGGACAAAATTAATCTTCTGCTTTGATTTCTCCGCTAAGAAGCTTTTGTAATGTTTCCTCAGTTATCAAATATCCGCCACCAACTCTTACTGCTGGCAGCTTATTTTCTTTGATAAGCCTTCGGATCGTTTGCGGTGTCCTGTGAAGAATTTTGGAAACCTCTGCTACAGTATAAGTAACTGGCAGCTTTTTATCATCCGACATACAAAAGCCTCACTTTTTAAAATATGGATAAGTCAAGGAGGATGCATAAACTCTGCTCCTTTCATAATACAACGAGAATAAGTCTCTCTGAAAACATCTAAAGATAGGGAAAATACGCTACTTAGCATTGTTTGCCTCAAATTTGTGGGAAAAACAGCGTACTTAACTCTCCAAGCCTGCATCCGATGTACCAATAAAGTAGATCATCCTGGCCCTCAAGAAAAACATAGGAGTGCATGGTGTCACTCACAAACTCTTTTAGCCTGCGGATAAAATCGACATCTGCTTTGACAAGCTCCTCACTTTCAGCTTCATTGAAAGCCCAATCTCTTCCAATTTGGTATCCGACACTAAATTCATGGTTCTGAAGCTCTACAAGGGTGCTTATATCTTCTCTAAGCGTGAAGTCGGGAGTAAGTAAGCCTCCATGTATCATTCCTAAATAAAAGCCAATGGATCCATAGAGTGTTTCATCATGGTTTCCATCAAAAAGGCCATGCTTCAAGCATGTCTTGAAATTCACTACAAAATATTCATCCTCAAGAAGTCCAGTTCCTTCTCTGCCGTTCATGCTCCACCAAATTCCAAGATCGTAGTGGCGAGCAAAACTTTCACTTTGTGCTGTAAGCATGGGGGAAACGCTGCGAGTCTTAAGTGTCATTGACCTTCCCTTTCTGTTGCGGGTACCTTCTCCCTACTTATAAAGATAACCTACAAACAGCGATAATTCAAGGGAATTTGCTACTAAAATGATTAATCATAGTGAAGCACATATGATTTTGATAAGCAACGTATAAAAAGGGCTAATCTTGTCTGAAAAAGAAAAAAGGGACACAGGTGGGGGGGATGCATAGGGAGGAGCTTTTATTTATCCTAATTGCTCTTTAACCTGATTTCTAAAGCTCTTTTTATGGTTCTCTGTCCATAAGTCTCATTCTTATTAACTTTCCTGTCCCACTTCGAGCGCATAAGGCCGCTCATTCTAAATAGTCTGTCAACCTGAACAGCATTGTTATTTGTTACCCTCATAAGATAGAGGGCTAAAACAAAATCTGCATTTGACTGGCTAGCATACTGCGCTCCTTCTCCCTCCCAAAGTGATTGATCTCCTTCATAAAATCTTCTGAACTTCTCTGCATAATTGGCTCTGTATGCCCGTTCTAAAGCTCTTTGATCTGATACATATGTGTAAAATCTAGGCTCACCTCCACCTACCCCAACCCCTGTGTCTCTTATTGGGTCGGCATAAGCAAAAACTTCATTATAAACTGCTGCAAGCCTATTTTGATCTGCTTGTAAAAAGCCTCTGCTTCCATGTATATGATGTCCTGTGATTGTCATATGACACCGACTCGTATGATGGGTGACACATTTTGAAAGTATCCGTTAGAATAAAAAATTGACCTGGGCCAATGCGACCATGTAATATATTGCTTAAGGGGAATACCAGCACGTTTTTTCGATGGAGCTTGAAGAGGGAGAGTCATGCCCAAACGTCGGTACGAGCAACGGGAGCCTACACACGATTGGCAACAGATTCGCCCCTTGCTCAAGGATTCTGCGCAGATTACCTATGAAGTGATTCGGCCCTGCATCTTAGGGTGGGAGACACCAAAAGAGCGCGCTGCGGAAACCGGCATGCCGATGAGTTCCATTTACTACAAGGCGAATTTGTTCGATCAAGCTGGGATGGCTTCTCTGCTTCCACCAGCACCTCCACCAGAGATTCCCAAGCAGGATAAACGTTCGCTTCCTCCTCATATCCGACAGGAGATCGTCGATCTGTATGCCCAGTACCCAGTGTTCCGTCCGCATGAGATTGCTACGATCTGCTTCGTCAAATTCAACCGCAAGCCTGCCCCGGCCACGATCAAGCTCATTCTGGCCTCTGGCCCCAAGTCCTCGACGACGGAGCGCCGTCACCCACGCTATGCGGAGATCGAAAGTGGGAAGGAGCGCCGACGATTGGTGATCCGCTTGCATGTCGATGGGTGGAATGCGAAATCGATTGCAGGCTATTTAGACGTGAGCCGGAAAACGGTCCACGAGATTCTCCGACGCTTTGCCGAAGAACAGTTTGCTGGGCTGGAAGATAAATCCCATGCCCGCAAAAAGCTGCGCAAAGTTGATATTCACACCATCCAGGAGATCAAAAAGCTCTCCGAGAATCCGCTACTTGGGGCGTATCGTGCCAGTGCAGCTCTTGAGCAGATGGGCATCAAACTTTCTCGTGCCACCTGTGGCCGCTATCTTTCCATTAATCGGAGCTTGTATCATCTCCAGATGAAACCTCTGCCGCGCCCAAAGGCAGATATGCCGTTCCGGGTCGAACGAAGGCATCAAATATGGAGCGTGGACATACGTTACCTGGTATGCACAGTTTACAGGGAATAGAAATGGTTTACTGTATCTCGATTCTAGAGAATTTTAGCCGTGCTATTCTCTCTTCAGCTATTTCGGTGCGTCAGGATACTGAGGCGTTTTTTGTCGTTTTTTACGCGGCGGTTCGTCGGTACGGCGTTCCTGAAATCCTGGTTTCGGATAATGGGAGCGTCTTTCTCTCTCATGATACCAGGCGGGTGTGCGCGCAACTCGGCATCGAGAAAAAAGAGATCAAAAAAGGAAAACCCTATCAAAATTATATAGAAGCAGCGTTCGGTGTGCAGAGACGTATGGCAGACTGGAGCTTTGAAAAAGCGCAAACCTGGGAAGACTTGCTAGCAGCCCATGACAAATGGATGAGGGACTACAATTTCCAACGCCACATGGCGCACGAGGAGCGGCAGGATGGCTGTCATAGCCCGGCAGAGGTCCTGGGATGGATCAAGGGAGTCCAGCTTGAACCAGCACTGGTCCATCAGGCATTCTCCACAATCTGCGAGACGCGCCGCCTGGATAAAGCAGGCTATGCCAGATTTCGGAATTGGTCTCTCTATGGCGAGCGTGCTCTGGCTGGAGAAGTTGCCCAGGTCAACATCTTCCAGGACTTCCTCACGCTGGAGTATGAGCAGGAAAAGCTCTCACGTTATTCGGTTGAGTGGCAACCAGACGACAAGCACCTTGCTAGAGTGGGCAATCCCCGGATCTTCCGGCACCCGTATCAATCTCCTCAGCAGGAACTTTGGGAGGCAGGTTCGGTTGAGTGGTTCGTGATCATTCGCAATGCGCCTGCTGTGCGCCGACGTAGAAGCAAAAGCCGCCTGGTCGTGGTGCAACTCCCATTATTGCCTGATGGCACGCATGGATAAGTTATCGAACTCGTTTCGGCTGACGAGAACAACACCGTAAAAAAGCGAGGAGGAAGCAAGGCATGAAGCGTTTTCGTACCCCCTGGTTTTGGTGGTGTGTTGGGGCTGGTCTGACGGTAATAGCTCTCATTTGGACGGCCTATTGGTTTAACTGGCCCGGTACAGGGTTTCAAAACAAAAAGGTGTGGGACTGGCTTCAACTGGTAAATAAGGTGACAGGTAAGCAGGTTTTGAGGTGACAGGTGAGCAATCAGCGCCAAGAGTGAGCAGCACAACCATTCCCCATTTGGGATGTCGCTCCACATCTAGGATAGCAACATGGAATATTGTAAATAAGTGTGTATCGAAAAAAGCTTCGAGAGTTGTTTTTCTCTTTTGCTAGAGAGAAGAGCTTTACCTTCTTCGGTGATCGGCGAATCATTGGTCATTGTCAAATGCAGTTTTCCCAGTGGAAGGTTGGTGTCTTGGGCAATGGTTTGTAAGCCTTGCTGAGATCTACTTATGCTCCAAATAGCATCTGTCTTGTAGTTCGCACCACTTGAGCAACAACATTTGTCGGTACCAATCCTTCCTGTGTGTAGAGGAGATAGGCCACCGGAGATGTACGTACCCTCTCCCTTATCTCTGCGCGCTTCTTCTGAAATACAGGAAAGACGCTACAAGCAACTGCTGTTGCCCCTGCGACCTCAGGAGAGATAGGTGCAAGATGCAAAGCCGCACCTGCGCTAGCAAGCAAAGGGGGAAGTGCTACTTTAACATTGAGTACTCCCGCGACTGTCTCTATCGCCAACGATTTCATACATCTCTTAAGATCGTCTAGTTGCGGTTTAAGTTCTCGTTGATATGCTGTTTCGAGATGAGCTTTGATTGCCCTTGGATCATTAATCTGCTGAATTGTATCGAGTTTTGCTGTAAACTCGTGGATGCGTGTTTGAAATGCGGTTAGCTCTGTACGGTGTTTCTGACGAAGCTGGATGATTTTCGCGATAGGAATATTGGCGATATCTTGTGGAAGAACGGACTGAAGAGCAATAGTAGCCATTAGCTTTTCTGTTTCCAATGGAGTCGGAGATGATCCTACAAGATGTAGCTGTCCATCATCGGCTTCGAGAAGCCCCTGCGCAAGCCGTTCTAAAGTAAATTCACCCATGAGCACGTGATCCCGTATATTATGCGTAACAGGTTGGAGTCCTCTAGTCGATGCCATATGTACTGAGAGGGCCTCCATATAGACAGAAACTAGTTTGGGATGCATCTCCAGTTGATAGAATCTGCCCCTACTTCTTGTCATATGAGCAGCAAATCCCATTCCCACTAATCGCTTTTCAAGAATCATAGCTACTTTGTCTTTTGCATATATATAACCGAGCTTCGACTCTTGCGAAGGAAGGCTGTAGTACCTCTTCAATTTATCGCCATACTGATCCAACAATTTATCAAATTCTCGGGCAACACCATTAGTATCGAATTCGTTAGGTATGAAATTCTCGATAAACCCTAGTTCTCCTTGTAATCTTTGTACTGTATCAGAGTCATTGAGCGGATAATCAACTGGCACAATACGCCCCAATTTGTCCCAGTAAAGGGCTGCTAACTTGATCCATGAGTCGTGAGGAAAGTGAATAAGAGGGTAATATAATCCAATGTAATCCGGCATATCTTTTTCTCCCCTTGGAATGAATATTATCTCAACAGACTTACTAACAGGAACAAGTTAATCATCAATCCCCTCCGACCACATCCCAGTCAGTTTCCCCTTCCCCCCTGGCCCACCGCCGTCCGGCATTGGGAGTGTTCGTTTTGCGTTTGTCGTGCGACTTGAAACGCAGGACTCCACCGCTCGGAGAAAGGGTCCATACTCTCCCACAGCCAGGACACTCCACACGCGCAACACTGCTCTCCTCAAAACGCTTGAGGGGAACTTGCACGACCCCAGAAAACGTGCATTTGTCTGATGTGGCGGGAGGCACCTCCGCCTTCTTCCGAGATGGTGCATGAGCAGCCTGTTCTGTGGAGACCGAAGGGGGGATCTTTTGCTCTTCAATCGAGGAAGAGACCTGTCCAGCTTGCATCTCATCCGCCTGCTCAGGCGAGGGGATCTCAGCCTGATTTGTTTCGACGCTAGGCGCGGCTCCATCGATAATCCAGAGCGTATCATGGCGCAGCACGAGCCACTCGGCGGCACGCTCCAAGAACGAAACTTGTACATCAGTCGCCTTTGCCTCATACGACCATTCCAGAGCAGCGATCACGAGCTTCATCAGATTGTCCATCGTGACCCGGCCAGAGCGGGTCGGATCGAGGGGTGCTTGCGTGAGCCAGTCATAGATCGATGAAGTCCAACGACGAAGGTTGAGCTGCGGCAACAGCGGCTGGAACACCGTTTCCAGGGTCGCCAGGATCTCGCGCACTTCTTCGGAGGTGTGGCTGAGCACCCGACAGAAGGGTTGCATCGAATCGAGGCGGCGACGCCATTGTAGCCAGGTCGGCTCGGGCTGGTCTAGGATTTCTTTGAGTGGGATCGTGTTCCCACGTCCGGCAGCCACCAGACAGACGCCAAGCAGATGATCATACTGTAACTTTCCCTGATCCGTCACTTCTTTGAGAAGCATCAGATGAGGCATGGAGAGATCATGGGCATCATCCACAATGAGAAACTCGGTTCCATATTGATGCAAGTGCCCCATGAGTTTTGGCTTGCGAGTGCGCCAATGCCCTTTCAGCGAAACTCCTAAAGCGCTGAAGAATTGGTCACCCAGCGCCTGCTCATCTTCGATGTTCTTTGGAGCCACCACCGCGAGGACAGATCGTCCGCCAGCCCTTTTTTGCAGGTCGCGGATGGCCGTGGTTTTGCCAGCGCCCGGATCGGCCACGAGCAGATGCCAGGAACGATTGTCCCAGGAGTCATGCAGCTTTGCCTGGAGCCTTCGAGCGAAGGCGGTCTCGATGAATGGGTACGTTCTGAAGGGGGATTGCGTCATGGGTACGGCTCCTCTCACCTCGTACGAACCGGTAAAATACGGACTGGACGGGCATCGTCAGCATCTGGGACAGCTTTCGAGAGCTTTGGCGGGGCAAGTTTCTTGGCCTCTACTTCCGCTAAGTGCTCAGAAACGATGGCTGGATGAATGTCGCCGCGTTGGCGATCCCATTGACGGGCCTGTTCACTTGCGCGAATCTCTGTGCTGCGGCGGCGACGAGCAGCACCCGCTTCGTTCTGAATGCGAGCACGGACTGCCACCCCTTGTTCACGGGCGATTTTCGCTTGCTCCTCGTCGTGTTTGCGCATCGCTCTGGCTTCCCACTCGCTCACGCGGCCTCCCATCAATTGTGGGCAATAGGCTTCCCCAACATATTCCCCAGAAACAAAAATATACAGAACACCCACGTCCCTCCTGTCATAATAGAGGTCAAACTCACGGCCCCGCAGTCGTGAGAGGAGTCCTGGACACACATACCATCGGCCCTGGAATGAGAGTCTGTTGCCACTTTGCACACGATACCCATGATGGGGGGTCTTGCGGTTGACGGCTTTCATGAGCAGCAGTTTCAGATCATCAGGCGAGCCGAGATACTGTGACACTCCAGATGTCGCTACCGCCTGTTCCCACAAGATCCAACGGCGTTGTCGTCGAGTGTCGTCGAAGGCTTGCTGATAATCATCCACGATGGCCTGATAGAAACAGCGTTCCAGCGCTTCCAGCGTCATACCACCTGCTTGCGCCGCTGTTTCGGCATCGTGGACGCCGTAGGATGCGTTGGGGAGTCTCTTTTCAAAACGTTCCGTCATCCACCGAAAGAGATTCTCGACGGTGCCTTTTGCCGATGGCGCGTACGGCGGGGCTTGCTCGGTGATGATGCCAAGCCGATCCACCAGGACAGAGCGTGCCCGCTCAGAAGTGAAAATCTTCCCTCGATCATGAAAGATAATCGCAGGCTTGCATACAGTAAAACCCTTTGCAATATAGAGCCCTTAACCCTTGTCTGTAAGCCCTTTCAGGTACATAATGGTAGTCACCACTCATTCATTGAGTGACTGAAAGGAGTTCTTGTAGAAAGATGACTCAATATTGGTTCGCTCGACG
>JAFAXQ010000074.1 GCA_019240835.1 Ktedonobacteraceae bacterium | reverse complement strand
CAAATGTGTAAGGCTCGCTGGTACAACGGCTCTGCCTGCTCGTATTTGCCTTGGGTCTGATACAGCGATGCGAGAGCATGCAGCGTGCTGGCAGTGGAAGGGTGCTCGGCTCCTAGCACCTGCTCCTTGATGCGTAAGGCTCGCTGGTACAACGGCTCTGCCTGCTCGTATTTGCCCTGCTGCTGATAGAGAGACCCAAGCTGATGCAGCGTGGCACCAGTGGAAGGATGCTCGGGTCCTAGCACCTGTTCACAAATGTGTAAGGCTCGCTGGTACAACGGCTCTGCCTGCTCGTATTTGCCTTGGGTCGAGGCATAGAAGCCGACAGCAGTGAAAAGGTCTGCAACTCTGAGGGACTGTTCAGCAGTCAGGGGTTCGTCAGACAACAGAGAGAGGACATGGGGTTGCCAGAGTGCTAGGGTCATTCTATCATAGGGATCACTCTGGCCAAAATGGGTGGCCAAGGTCGCTAAGAACCGTTCTCGCCAGATGGTGATGTGCTCAGGAGACAAAAGACGCTCTTTTGCAAAGGTATGCACCAGGGGATGACTGACTTCATAGTGCTGGTCGGGACGACGCAGCACGCTCAGATTAACCAGTGAGCCCAGGACCTGATGGACAGTCCATTCAGGAAGCTCCAAGATGTCCTGTACCAACTCCGATGGAAAGGGTGCAGGAGCTAGTAGACCTAAGACCGCAAAAACGCGTTGCTCGCTTGTCATCAGCGAGTCATACGTTCGCTCAAGCAGCACCGCCACACTCTGTGCTTGATGCTCGCCGCGATGAACCGCTCTCAGTCCGACCTGCTCAAACCACTGCTGGTATTCTGCTACTTCCTGCTGACGCGAGAACAGATAACTCCCGATGAGCTGTAAAGCCAAGGGGTACCCACCAATAGACTGCACGAGCCGCTTGGCAGACACCTGATCAGTGGCTCGTGGACCAGCCAACTCCTTGAGGAGGGTGAGGCTCTGCTCTTGCGAGAGCAGCATGAGTGTGCGGCTATGAGCAAAGTCAGGGGCATCTGACTGACGACGAGAGAGCACGAGTACCATATTCTTGCCATCCAATTCCCATAGTGGGCGTGCATCGGGAAGGACTTCCACTCCATCAAAGACCAATAGGGCACGTCGACGACTCAGGGCCCGCACAGCAGCACGGCGCGGGTCAGTGCTGGGATCTTCCCCAAACAGGTGTGCCAGTTCCTCAAAAGCCACGGAAAGGGAGGGATAGGTATAGAAAGAATGATAGAAGAGACCATCAGGAAAGCGAGTCGTCCATGCCTCTTGGGCAATCATACGGCTGAGGGCTTCAGCTGCAAGAGCGGTTTTGCCCATACCACCAGGACCACAGATGGCAAGGACCTTGCCTGCTTCATCATCTAGTTGCTGGAGAAGCCAGTAGAGGTCTTCCTCACGACCAACAAAGGATTGTGCTCGTGGGGGCAGCATCAGTGGGGGCTTCCAAGGTGTGAGTGAAGTAGACTGATAGAGGTATTGATCCCCAGCCACATTGAAGCTGAACGCGTCACCGGACAAGGAGACGGCACTGTGTATTGCCTGTTCAATGGACTGTGACGGCCTTTGGTCTTCAGACGGACTCATCGCTTCCTTCTTCATGCTGAAGTAATGTGTTGGTCCCCCTGGATGTTGTAGGTGGTAGCCGCCCCAGAGTGGGAAATCGCACTGTTCTGGACATGGTGGATCAACTGAGACCCGGCAGGGGTCTGCTCAATCTTCTCAAGGAGCGCCTGAGCAAGTGTCATGAGTTGAGGATCCTGAGGCACTTGAGCGGTGGTGACTTCTTCGACTAGGACCGCCTGGCGAGCCTGAGAGGCAGGTGCAGCTTCCAGCTTCGCTAGGGCATGGCCCACCTCAGGATAGGTAAGGCCGATCTTGGTGAGCAGACAATCTTTGAGGGCTCGATAGCCAGCGGCCAAAGTTGCTTGGGTGGCAGTAGTGATGGTGTTGGTCACACCAGCGCCAAGCGCTGTAATCAAGGCAAGGCTGACAGGATCTATCATAGGACCTATCCTTTCTGAGAAAGCTGCTTGTAGCATCCAACGTTGTTTTCTTGAACAAGACAAAAGAGGAGCATATCTCTCTACAACGTGCTGAAAGAGCAAAGTACTAGAGAAAAAGCAGGTTGCGCTAGATATTGCCTCCCTGTGGACGACTGGAAAGCACGACAGAAAAATGAGCAAAGTTAGTAAGAATGGATTGCTACACAGTTGCTACAGTGAACACACATGAGCAACAACAGGAACGTCTTACATAGCCTCTAGAGCCATGTAGGACCTTGTATAAGAAGAGAGGGTGCCGGTGGAGAGATTCGAACCCTCAACCCTTGCGGGACTTGTTTTTGAGACAAGCGCGTATACCGTTCCGCCACACCGGCTCAGTGTTGACAGGGCTATAATAGCGCATCGACACAGAGAAGTCAAGAGTTAGCACGAAGCACGTTCGACCCTACAGCTTTGCCATGCTTGCCAATAGTGCGGAACTTACGATAGCGCTTTTCCAGCAGTTCCTCAAGAGAGAGTTGCTTTAGCTCTGCTAGGTGTTTAAGCAACACAGCTTTAAGGTTACTGGCAGCTAGCCAATGGTTACGATGGGCACCACCTGGTGGTTCGGGCACAAGTTCGTCGACCAAGCCAAGCCGGTGCAGTTCGCGTGCGCTGATACGCATAGCCTCGGCTGCCTGCGGAGCGAATGAGGTGTCGCGCCACAAGATGGAGGCGGCTGCTTCGGGGGAAGCGACGGCGTAGATACTGTGCTCCAGCATCAGGAGCCGATCAGCAACACTAATTGCGAGTGCGCCTCCACTCCCTCCTTCGCCAATGACTGCGGCAAGTATAGGAACACGCAGACGTGCCATCAGGTACAGGTTGGCCGCAATTGCTTCGGCCTGACCGCGTTCCTCATCCTCTAAAGCGGGAGAGGCACCAGAGGTATCGATCAGGCAGATAACGGGAATGCCAAACTTCTCCGCCTGCTGCATGAGGCGATGCGCTTTGCGGTAGCCCTCTGGATGAGATATGCCAAAGTTGCGAAATACTTTCTCTTTTGTGTCGCGACCCTTTTGTTGGCAAATAAGCATCACCTTCTGGCCGGCGAGTTTAGCAGGGCCAGCCATAACGGCATGGTCATCGCCAAAGGCCCGATCACCATGCAGTTCAAAGAAATCATCACACAGCAGCCGAACGTAGTCGGCTGCGTATGGCCGATCTTTGTGGCGTGCCACCTGCACTGTCTGCCACGCTGTGAGATTCCTGTATATCTCCTCAGTGCGCCAGCGCAATTCCCGCTCCATGTGTTGCAGTTGAACACGCTCATCTGCCTTCAGGTGGTCGCCCTTGCGCTGCAGCGAATGCATTTTTTTCTCTAGTTCTGCGAGTGGCTTCTCAAATTCTAGGTCGTAAGGCATTACAAATCTCCTCCGTGCAGCTAAAAATATAAGTTGAGAAGCCGTACCAGCTCGTAGCGCAGGTCGCGCCTGTGAATTACTGCATCAATCATGCCATGCTGCAGTGCGAACTCAGAGGAAACGGCCCCTTCGGGAAGCTTACTATGCATAAACCCCTCGATAACGCGAGGCCCTGCAAAGCCGACCAATGCTCCTGGTTCGGCGATAATCACATCGCCCAGCATGGCAAAGCTAGCTGTTACGCCACCAGTGGTGGGGTCGGTTAACAAGCTAAAATAAGGAATTTTCGCTTCACCCAGTTTGGCGAGCGCTGCTGATGTTTTTACCATCTGCATGAGCGAGTACAGCCCCTCCTGCATGCGGGCACCGCCAGAGGCCGAGGAGATGAGAACGGGGATATGTCGCTCAACGCCCAACTCAATGGCTCGCGTGATTTTCTCGCCGACCACTGAACCCATGCTTCCACCTATGAAACGGAAATCCATCACCGCAAGGGCAAGAGGCTTTTTCTCTATCGTGGCATAACCACTTACCACCGCCTCGTGTAGGTTGGTTGTCTTCTGCTCCTCAGTGAGTTTAGCAGTATATGGCTGCGAGCGGCTCACGAAGTTGAGTGGATTGACAGAAACAATATCCGCATCTAACTCGACAAAACTGCCCGTATCCACCAGCAGCTCGATACGTGCATACGCCGTGAGTTTAAAGTGGAAATCGCAGCGAGAACAGACCCTGAGATTTTTCTCCCAGTCACGCCCGTAGAGAATCTCTTTGCACTTTGGGCACTTAACGGCTACATTGCCTATGCCATCCATGCCAGGCTGCGTCCACGTTTGCCCCGTGGAGGGAACTGCTGCTTCTTTGACCATGAGAAACCTCCCTGTTAGTCTTGTGCGAAGAGCGCCGCCACGAAACCTTGTGGCTCAAAGGGTGCTAGATTCTCAACCTTCTCTCCTGTGCCAATGAACTTAATAGGTATATTCAGCTCATCGGCCACGGAGAAGGCAAAACCACCCTTGGCCGTACTATCCAGCTTGGTAATGATAACGCCGCTTAGCCCGATATCTCCAGTGAACTTACGTGCCTGCAAAAGGGCATTCTGTCCGGTTGTGGCATCGATAACTACCAACACCTCATGGGGACCATCCGGAATGAACCTCTGGATGACTTTGTCCATTTTTTTCAATTCTTCCATGAGGTTGTGCTTCGTGTGCAGCCGGCCCGCTGTATCGACAATCAGCACATCGCTGCCACGGTTTTGAGCGGCCTGGATAGCGTCGTAGACCACTGCGGCGGGGTCAGAGCCAGGATTCTGACTGATGACAGGCACATCAACACGGTTTCCCCACTCTTTGAGCTGATCGATGGCTGCAGCACGGAAGGTATCGGCAGCAGCCAGCATCACACGACGCCCTTCACGTGTGAGACGATAAGCCAACTTGGCTATACTTGTCGTCTTGCCAGAGCCATTGACCCCGATGATGAGGATAACCGTGAGTGGTGATTGCTTGGAGAAGCGAAGCGGTGATGGCTTCCCCAACAGCGTCACTAGCTCTTCTCGCAAGGCACGCTGTACCTGGGAGCCTGTGCGCATGTGTTCGTCTGTCGCACGCTGGCGCAAGCGCTCAATGAGCCACGTACTTGTACTGGGGCCGATATCTGCAGCCAGCAGTTCTTCTTCTAGATCATCCCACAACGTATCGCTGATCGTGTCACTTTGCTTGATGACATTACCCATACGACTAAAGAGTTGTTTTGTGCGACTCAGAAAATTAAAGCGTTGTTCTGGAACAGATTCATGATTTTCATCGCGTTTTGGGTCCTCTTGAGGTTTCTGCCCAAAGAACCGATTGAACACGTCTACTCCTTACTACTACACCATAAGAAACATTGTACTTCTCGCAAACTCAAAGAAGAGGGTACTACATCATTCCGAGATACCGAATGGTATAGTATCCTCTACACAAACTATGAGGCAAAGGGGAGAATAAATGCAATGACTCTCTTGCCTCCTTAGTTACACACACAAGTGGGGGAGAACTCCCTTACCTGCATGTTACTCTACACTGCATCGCACCTTCTTTAAGTACGGCTGCTACGATAGGAGTGGAGCGAGCCATCACTAATGGGTTCATTAATGATGATATCTCCGTTGCGTATTTTAATATTATACAAACAAGATGGATTGGTACAGACCCATGCCTTGTACTCAATTGAAGCTCCCTGGCTACCGAAATCCGAAAGCGGAACCAGATCACCTTCACTACATTTGCGACACCGGGGAAATGCATTCTCCACGAAATCGCCTCCTTCCTTCTCTCGAGAGGACTGTATTCGCCTACCTTACCACGGATTCCAAGCGAGGTTAGGCGATAAAGATAGCCGAGGGGGAGCCTCCGCCACTGCATCCGCATCCCCACAGCAGTATTTCATTGGCGTATGCCATGGCTATCATACCACAAAATCTTCATTGTGTCAGTACCATTATGAAAACATTTTCAATATGGGCTGCTAAAACTAGGTTCTTTTGTTCCCTACCGTAATGATTGGAAGTTATACGCCTCCTGCGTTCATTTGCAAGTATGCATTGATGAAGGGATCAACATTTCCATTTAGATACTCGTCAGTGTCGCTTGTCTCAAAGTTTGTGCGATGATCCTTGACGATGTTGTAAGGGTGAATGGTCACGGAGCGAATTTGCGTTCCGAAGTCTGCCTGCACATGTTCTCCTTTCAGTTTGGCGGTTTCCTCTTCACGCTTCTTCAACTCTCGTTCGTACAGC
>JAFAXQ010000241.1 GCA_019240835.1 Ktedonobacteraceae bacterium | reverse complement strand
CTTTGCCATGGGCATACAAGAACTGCTCCTGGCTTGCCAGCAGTACGGCTGGTCACTCGATGATCTGCTTACGAAGACACAGGACGAGCTAAGGAGATCGAATACAATGGAATCACAGCAGCACGATGGAGCTACTCTTTCACGCAGGCAGGCCATGCTAGCCATGGCGAGCACACCGCTGCTTCTGCTTGGGCGTGTTCCGCCAGGAGAGCACCTCTCACTTATCACGGCGGAAGAAGTTATTATGCAGTGTACGAGTGCTATCCCCGCGTGCATGCGGTTGTATCGAATCGGTGAAATCGCGCAACTGTCCAAAATCTTGCCCATCTATACCAACCATCTTACAACTATAGCGCAACAGTCATCACGGCATCAAAAGCAAGCATCATACCTTGCGTCGCTGAGTCATGGGCTAACCGCTACGCTAGCAAAACATCGGCTGGATTTTGATACAGCACTCAAAGCTCATGAAGAGGAGGAGTACTACGCTCAGCAAGCTGAGAGTCCTAATCTACAGGTCATGGCACTCGTGGAGAAGGCACACACGTTTCTAGTTCAAAAGCGGCCAGAAACGGTCAGACAACGTTTGCTTACGTGTCAAAAAGCAGAACAGTATCTGAATGATGAACAGACGAGTACTCAAATCTCCCCGATCATTCGAGCGCGTACGTACATGAGTTTGGGCGAAGCCTATGCTAGCTTTGGACAGGACCAAGAAGCTGATCGTCACATCCGCCTGGCCTATGATACCTTGCCCGATAATCCTGAAGAAGACCCATACCATATCTACACCCACTACGGCCACAATGACCTCTTTCTGTTTGATGGGCTAACACAACTGAGAATGGGTGATGCTAAAGGAGCTTGGGAAGCTTTTGGGCGACTCGCCGAGGTTGTGCCGGAAACGCTGATGTGTCGTCGCGTTGACGTACTGAGTCGTCAAACAATCGCCTTGGTGTCCTGGAACAATCTGGACGAAAGTTGCAAGAAGCTAGAAGAGACCGTGACGAAAGCACTAGCGCTCGACTATGGCTTGCGCTACAACGAAGCCTACGAGACGTACGGAGAGATGCAGAGGAAGTGGGGGCGTGAGCAAAAAGTGCGAGCCTTGGCGCAATTGTTCACAAGGTAGCTCTGGCAGACTCCTATGCCGATGCGGATACTACTGTACGAGAGGCAGGGCGACTCTTAAAATCGCCCTGGATCATGATGCGCTGGCTTGCAACTGCTGTCGCGAACCAACTCCAACGATTCTATGAAGGCCACCGTGTTGCAGAAACCTGGGGATCGACCAGGGTATCTGGCTATGTCTTTGATACCTTGCGCTGTGAAGGCTTTCGGGCTGCAGCCAAAGACTTGATTCAGCGAGTGCGCCAGGTTGGGCACCCTGAGCTTTCCACCGGACAAAAGTTGACCGTGCTCCTCGCTGGTGTTACGATGGTGGCGTTGGCCGACACACTGCTGCCAGAGAAGCGGCCACCAGTCACACGGCACGAGAGACAAACCTTTGCTCTTGGAACTCCGAGAGCGCTGGTGATGCTCTACGCAATCGGGGCGGCACTCTTAGTTGCGGCAAGTGGCGGCGGCGGGGGAGGTGGGTCGTATCCATCCCCTGACCTAGAGGACAGTGTCGAGTATCGGGTGTATGGCCGACCTGACGGGACCGATGGGCAGCATGGCTTTTACGAGACCGACGCCTGGGATGAATGGGATCGACGGGATGATTCCTCGCCTGGCCAAAATTAATCGTCCACACGAGACGGGCCTTGCGCACAGCATCAGGAGGAACAGGTATTGGAGCAACCAACAAGCACCTTTCATGTGGTCGATCATTCACGACCGTTCTTGGAAGTGATCCGAGAAGAGGCCCGTCATTTCCATCCCTACCCTGAGCACCTGGTAAACCTGTTTGAAACCATCCCGCGAGAACTATTTGTCCCTGAAGACTTACGAACCATTTTTCTTGATCGCGTTCACACCGACGAGGGGTGCGTGGGCCTTCTTTCTCAGCCCGGCGTCATCTTTCAAATGGTTGCCCGCCTATTTCTTCATGGAGAGGAACGGGAACGGGCTACCAGACCGCTCTTCTCGCACGGCTAGCTAGACATGTCTACACCATCGAACGAGATAGCAAAAGGCTTGAGGAGGCGAAAAGCAGACTGGAGCAGCTCGGGATCACCAATGTCACCTATATTCATGGAGATGCTGCCTCTGGACTGCCGCAGCATGCCCCTTTTGATCGCATGATCTTCGGTGCAGCGATTCACGGCAAAGTGGATCAGCAGCTCATTGCGCAAATGGCTTCGCGCTGCCTTATCCTGATGCCGACAGGTACCTACCACCCACAACGTAGAATTGTGGTTGGGGATCTGTTGCAGTGTGAGAAAAGGGATGGCAAGGTAACTCAGAAGATCAACCCAGTGTTCGGGGGAACGCTGACGTTTGTTCCGCTCGTTTCTACGCGGTCAATCGGCTGGACACCCTTCAAAGGTGGGTACATCCCTTCTACACCGCTCGCACGGTTCAGAAACAAACTCCCTTGGCACTAATCAGACGTTGGCCTCTAAGCGCCAGCATCGGAGTCAACCTTGATTGACAAGCTGCCTTATCTCATGACATACTCCTAATAGGGAACTGCTCTCGCGCTCTCCCGAGCAGTATAGCATACAGAAGAGGCAGCTTTTATACCTTTTCAGGATGCTGCTTCATACCTTGGTATAGATTTCTTCCTCTTGAGAGGTGTACACTTGCTCCACTCTACGCATGTGTTTGCGTAGACAGACAGGAGGAACAGGCAATGCCTCGCAGGAAGAAAGAACTGCCATCTCTTAGCAATGAGGAGTTGCTCGCGCTCCTAGCGCCAGACAAGCAAGGACAGCCCAATTATGGAGCCCTACTCAGATATTTTCGTCAGCGCATGGGCTGGGAGGTGAGGGAGTTGGCCTCCTACTATAGTGTGGCTCTGCGGGCAGAGGGGCTTGAAGACGAAGAGATTGAGCCGCTAGGCGTGCAAAGGATGTATGCGATGGAAAACCAGAATAAGGTTCCCAAAGACCAAAAACGACGCTGGGTACTAGCGACCCTACTGGATATCCCACCAGTGCTCTTCGGCCTAGAGTCTACTTCGCCGCCACGTGCGCTGTTCCTGTGGAAGCCTCTTGATGTGGCAGAGTACCGCGCTGCTCTCGTGCAGTATTGTGCAGCGTTTCGTGTGGGTGACATGCAAGAGTTCCTGGCAGATATCAAGCGTCGTATCAGTAGCTTGCATCGCGAAGCGCCTTTTGCCAACCCGATAGACAAGCGAGAGATGTTCACCCTGCTGTGCGGCTACTACATCTTGGCAGGAGATATTGCTAAAGACCAGATGCGCTTTGGAGAGGCCATTGTGCTACAGAGCAGAGCGATTACCATCGCAGAGGAAAACAGCCTTCATGACCTGTGGGCCTATGCCCTGCGCCAACGAGGAAATGGGTATGTGGACAGAGCGCAGATCACCGCAGGTCTCAATGGCTTTGCAGTGACTCAGGCTGATTTTGCAGCAGCAGCGCGTGATATGCAGGCTGCGCAACGTCTTGAGTCCAGAATCTCGCCGCACTGCCAAGCGACCATCGCGCTCTCAGCAGGTGCAACTCTGGCTTGGACGGCCCGAGATCGCCAGGAACTACTCAGAGCACTCAACATCATCGACCAAGCCACAGGGCAGATCGATACTCCTGCTGATGAGCAAAGTATTATTACGCTCAGACTCGACCAAGGACGCTATCATCTCAATAGAGCCGTGGCATACCTGGCATCGCCATTCCAGATGGCACGTTCTCCGGCAGGCGCACGTCAAGCATTGGAGGAAGCCACCAGAGCCACAGCGCCGACGCAGAAACGACGCCAGGCAGACAATGCGCTCCTACTGGCAAAGTCCTACTTGGTCGAGGGTTTCTATCCTATGGCAGCGACGTATGCAGAAGATGCACTTGATCTGGTGAAGGACATTAGCTCCCACTGGAGGCTGGCTTATATCGAGGGCCTCTATACAAGCTTGAGAACAAGCCCCTATGGCAAGAATTCAGAAGTCGCACGCTTGGGAGTCAAGCTCTTGCGCGTGCAACGGCCAGAGCTATTCACGTAGACAAAGGCATTTACTTCTTGCTAGGCTTCTACTGGTATCCCTTCAATGATGCTCACCGGACTTCCTGTCTCGATGATTCTTTCTAGCTTGAAACCAGAAGCTTCATAAAGTTCTGCAAATTGGGACGCGGTACGCTCTTTGCCAGATGGTATGACAAGCATCAAGAGATCAAAGTACTTGTTGAAAGAATTGAAAGTACCGTTCATGGTATTTGGTGCAATGACCCCATCTACAATCAGCATTTTACTCATCGGTTTCATGGCTTGGCGACAGGTCTTGAGAATCTTGATGGCGTGCTCGTCATCCCAATTGTGGATACAGTACTTTATGAGATACGCATCAGCACCTGTTGGAACTGCCTCAAAAAAGTTGCCTGCCACGAGCTCACAGCGTTGTTTCAGACTCTGCTCAATGTGTTGCCTAGCACCCTCAATAACAGGAGGGCGGTCAAAAAGAATACCCTTCAGCGTTGGATAGGACTGAAGAAGAGTCATGAGAAGACTTCCATGTCCTCCTCCAATGTCGGCAAGAGTAGAGAAAGAGGAAAAATCGTAGGAGGTGGCAATTGCTTTATTAGACAACTGTGAAAGACTCGTCAGTCCTCGGTCAAAGGTCTTTCCGTCTTCTGGATGCTCAGCAAGGTACTCAAAGACACTCGTTCCATGACAGTGGTCGAAGGCTTTTTTACCTGTTTGTACGCTATAGTCAAGTTCTTCCCATGTTCTCCAAAACCATGTGTCACCAAACAGAAGTACGAAGTGATGCATAGAGTCTGGTACGTCAGTACGAAGCTTTGTCGAGAGGGGTGTGTGTGCAAACGTTCCTTCTTCAACTTCTGCGAAAATATCGAAGCTAGCAAGAGCACGCAAGAGCCGATAGAGCAAAAGCTCGTGTGCCTGTGTTGCCTCGGCAAGCTCTTTTGAGCTTTTGGGACCATCACGAAGCAGATCGGCAATACCAAGTTTTGCAGTGGTGTAAATAGAGCGGGCAATCGATATACCTTGTAACATCTCCATAATAGTGAACGCTTGTGTATCCACGAGGATCTCCTCTCTTCCGAAAATCCAATGAGGCATAGATGACGATAGAAGAGATGATGCAGATAGCACCCTCTTTACTAGATAGACGATTCTTGTGGCGACTTTTGGGAGATCACTCACCTTCTCTTGCTGAGCCTGGAACCACCTTTTCGGAGAATGCTCGGCGAGAATAGCCATTCTCGCCCAGTCCTTTCCTCGATTGACAAGCCCACATCCGTAATGCCAAACTCATATTAAGGGAACACGAACACATCTCTGATGTACTCAGCAGGACACATGCGATGTCCTACGACAGAAAGGCAGACTAGAATCGATGTCTAGCTTTATTGGCGTCCGTCACGTTGGTCTGGCAGCCAAGGACCCTGCCGCGCTGGCAGCGTTCTATCGCGACGTGATGGGGATGACGGTCGTGGGTGAGACCCCGGCTAACAGCCCTTTGGGAGCGACCCTTTTCCTGGGTGGCCACCCCGAAGAGGAGAACCACGATGTCGTCTTCTTCAGCAACCCGGCCTTTGCGCATACGGCCTTCAGGATGGCATCGCTGGGGAAGTTGCTGACGTTCTACCGCCAGATCAAGCAGCGGGGCCTACCCATCAAGATGGCCCTCAACCACGGTAGCTCGTTGGCCTTCTACTTCGACGACCCAGAGGGGAACATGATCGAGATCTACTGGGCGACCAACGTCCGAGTCCGCCACCCCTATGCCGACCCTATCGACTTCGACTTATCAGAGGAGGAGTTACTGCGCGATGTGGAGCGTGTGGCACAGCAGTTCGGACAGATCATACACCCTTAAAGGCTCGACATGGCACTTAAACCATCTGCAAACAATGAACATAATCTGCGCATTGTGCATGGCGCATGTCCTCACGATTGCCCCGACACCTGTGCTCTAGAAACGTTAGTGGATGAGCATGGTCGTGCAGTACGTATTCGCGGTCGTGCGGACCATCCAGTGACACAAGGATGGCTCTGTGTTAAGGTCAATCGTTATCTAGAGCGCGTCTATCATCCTGAGCGCCTGTTGTACCCAATGCGTCGTGTTGGTCCCAAGGGAAGCGGCGAGTTTGTACGTGTCTCTTGGGATGAGGCCATTACGGAGATTGCTAGTCGCTGGCGCGATATCGTGGCGCAGCATGGGGCGCAGTGTATTTTACCGTATAGCTACGCGGGAACTATTGGTCTGGTGCAAGGAGCTGTCACCGATAACCGCTTCTGGAACAGATTAGGTGCCTCTCGCCTCGTACGCGCTATCTGCGGCTATGCGTCTGAAGAGGCAGTGCTGCTCACTGTGGGAGGACGTCTGGCACCTTCACCGCAGGAGCTTGTGTACAGCAAACTCATACTTGTCTGGGGCAGCAATCCCGCTAGCACTGCACCGCACGTCATGCCCTTCTTACGGCAAGCACAACGCAATGGCACGCGTGTGATCGTTATTGATCCCATCCGCACGTTAACTGCACGCTCTGCCGATCAGCACATTCAGCCATTTCCTGGCAGTGATGCAGCGCTCGCACTGGCAATGATGTACGTCATAGTAACGGAAGGATTGCATAAACCCGAGTGGCTTGCTCAGCATGCTCTAGGGTGGGAACAATTGTTGGAACGGGTGCTGCAGTTTCCGCCAGAGTGTGCCGCCGCAATCACTGGACTAGCTGCTGATACCATCGTACGCCTCGCCCGTGACTATGCTACGCTGTCACCTGCGATGCTGCGTATCAGCGATGGTATCAACCGTCATACAAATGGGGGGCAGACTGTGCGCACTTTGGCATGCCTGCCTGCCGTTACAGGGCACTATGGCCTACGCGGCGGAGGTCTGATGTATAGTACCAGCGATTGGCTCAAGTGGGACAAAGAGTCAGTCAGTCACGCTCATGATGCGGCTTGCCCTCCTGCACCACGTTCGTTAAATATGAATCGCCTGGGAGCTATCTTGACGGGAGAGGCCGACCCGCCCATTTACTCACTCTACGTCTATAACGGTAATCCCGTCGCCTCCTCACCAAATGCCAGTAAGATCGTTGAGGGGCTGCTGCGCGATGACCTGTTCACCGTTGTGCATGAACTCTTCGAGACCGACACAGCGCGTTACGCTGACATTGTCCTGCCTGCTACCAGCCAGCTTGAGCAGTTGGACCTACATAAGCCCTACGGTCACCTGTCACTGCAGTACAACACACCCGCCATCGCGCCTGTAGGTGAAGCGCGTAGCAATTGGGATGTGATGCGTGTACTTGCTGCCGCGCTGGGTTTCACTGAAAAGTGGTTGCAGGACGATGCAGAAACCGTCATCCGCGAAGTTGTCGAGACGACGGCTGCTGGCAATCCTCTCCTGCGCGACATCACGCTAGAACGACTGCAGGCCGAAGGAACGGTGCCTCTACCAATTCCTGATGAAGAGCGTGTACCCTTTGCCAACGGCGTCTTCCGCACTCCCTCGGGCAAGGTAGAGATGTATTCTGAGCAGGCTCGCGCCAAGGGCTATGACCCGCTGCCTGGATGGGTGCCAGAGGTCGAAGCGCGTATCGAGCGGAACACGTCCACTGAGGCTGACAGGCATGACCCGCTGCCATTGCTCTGTCCAGCGGCACATCACTTTATCAGTTCAAGCCTGGGCAATGTAGAGCGTATGCGGGCCAAGGAAGGTGTACCTACACTGCGTATTCATCCAGTTGATGCTGAAGTGCGGGGCATTCGCAGTGGGCAACTGGTGCGTGTGGGTAACGCACGTGGCTGGTGCCGGCTCATCGCCGATGTCACAGACGACGTGCGCCAGGGCGTGCTGGCGACAACGACTGTCTGGTGGCCACGCTTTAGCCCCGATCAACGCAATGTCAACTGGACGACTCCCGATCGGCTGGCAGACTTCAACGGGGGAAGTACCTTCTATACCAACTTGGTATGGGTTGAAGCTGCCGATTGATGAAATAGTTCGTAGAGCATCACTCCCGTCGCCACCGCTAAGTTGAGCGAGTCGCTACGCCCAACCATTGGAATGCTGACCACCACGTCGCACACAGCCCGTTGCTCCTGCGACAATCCTTGCCGCTCACTGCCCATCAGCAACACGGCAGGACGTGGATACGTTACACTGCGGTAGCTGGTAGGCGAGGCACCAGACGTACCAATCACTGTATAGCCCTGTTTCCAGTATACAAACTCCGCAAAACTCGCCTTCACCAAGCGCTGCGAAAAAACTGCACCCATACTCGCCCGCAGAGCTGCTGGATCATAGGGATCGGCACTATTGCCAAGCAAAATAAGTCCCGCGCTACCAACCGCATCGCTGGTACGTAGAATAGTACCGATGTTACCAGGATCCTGTACCTCATCAAGCGCAACCCAGCACAGTTCATCCGCTAAGCGAACCCGCTCTAGCGTCTCCCAACGCTGCTTTACCACTGCTGCCATGCCCTGCGGACCGTCTTTAGCAGACAGGCTTTTGAAAACCTCTGGCGTCACTTCTAGACAAGGCACTCCCTGCTCTTGTTGTGCTTGTACAAGGTCGAAGGCAAACTGACTCCTGAGCAGGCCGGGAGCATAGACAATTGTCTCTACCTCGGCCTCCATCTGTACAGCCTCACCCACAATGCGAATACCCTCAACGAAGAACTGCCCTGCCTGCTCTCGCTCCTGACGATGCTCAAGACTGCGCATATGTTTGATACGCGGGTTCGAGGTGCTCGAAATGATCTTTTTCAATACTTTGTCAATAAATTGTTACCTCCCTTGAGAAGGTGGAGGGAACCGTAAGTCAATCATAGTGATCATTTGCTTGAATCCATCAAAAATACGGACCCCCATTGCATTTATATTTTCCTGTAGGTGTGTCTCAACCTTAGCCATATTCTCATTTAAGCGCGTCTCAACCTTAGCTAAATCCTCTTTTGTTGCCATGGTTGCTTCGATGTTATCAAGACGAGCATCGACCTTATCAAGATGGACATCGATGTTATCAAGATGGACATCGATGTTATCAAGACGAGCATCAACCTTATCAAGACGAACATCGACCTTATCAAGACGGGCCTCGACCTCATTGAAACGCGTTTCCACTGCCTGTTCATTATGCGCGTGGTAGGCTGCTAGTTGCTTGAAGCTCGCCTCCATGTCTTGTTCTAGTTGCTTGAAGCTCACCTCCATATCTTGTCCTAGTTCTTCAAGGCGGCTATTGAAACTAATGACCGCACGCTCTTGAGCGCGCATTCTTGATTCCAAGGACGGTGGTTCAGTGCTCATACGTTTCTCCTCTAAGCTAGTTATCATGCGCTCAAGAGGGTGCATTTCTGATTGCGGACGCGATAGTTCATTGCTCATATTTCTTCCTTCTATAAATCCAGTTTCTCTTATGTTATGCCCTTCTCTTTCATCTGTGTGGCCGTGATTATAACACGCCCACCCCTTGATAGCAACTACTACCAAAAGACATTAACGCAAGTCATAGTCATTTGACGCTACTCAACAGCTATGCTACCATAAGAGTTAGGGGATATATATACATTGACGACCGCGAGGGCTATGATATACGAATAATAAGCTTATCAAGTCGAGGTATAGGAGGGGCAACCCTTGGGGTTATCCTGGCCCTTGCGGTTCGGTATGCGAAACTTCCAGGAGGAGACAATGAACTTATACGAGCAATTATTGGTGGTAAGAGAGCGTCTCGAAGGTATCGGCGCGCACGACGACAGCATGGACTTAGTAGATATGCTGCTCAAAAGAGCGGAGGCCGCACGAAACGACAAAACCAATACAACGCTGGTAAAGGTATTGCGTCATATGCTACATATGAAGGAGGTCATTGATAACTACAGCATCTATGATGATCTGCAGCAATTGTTAAGTGAACCAGACGAAGCAGAGGTGGTGGCGCTTGAGGATGCTGCTCCTGCGGCGTATGTGGATACTACTCACCGCCCCAAACCTAGGTCGTACTACAAGGCGCAGAAGGACAGGGCAAAGAAAAAGGGCTAGCTATTCGGGGGCTGGCCCTTCGACTTGCTGTTGCTGGACGCTTGGGCCGCTCAGTTGCAATTGCTGCTTCATTGCCTGCAACTGCTGTTCTATGTTGTGTTGCGTTGCAGTCTGCTGCAGCTCGCGCTCAAGGGTATCTCCCGTAGCGCCCAGCAAACCCTGTTCGTTCAGTATACCTTGTTCAAGCAGCGTATCTATTGCATTCGCACGCGCTTGCATAGTGAGCACCTTATCCTGAGCGCGCTGCATTGCTAGGTTCATCTCGCTCATTTCTTGCGAGATGCCTGTAAGGGTCTCGTTAATCTTCACCTGCGCTTGCGCGGCGCTATACTGGGCCTTGACCATCTCTTTCTGCGTGCGGAAAGCCTCCACACGTGCGGAAACAGTGCGCTCCATGGTGGTAAGTTTCTCACCCTGTGCCCGCACCTGCGCAATCTGCTGCTCATAGGTGGCGAGTTGTCCTAGCAACATCTCCTTCCTTTGCAAGGCCATGAGTGCCAGATCCTCGCGCTCCGCCAGTAGCGCCTGGCGTGCTTGCAGATCAAGCTTATCTACTTTCTCCACGAGTTGTGCTTGCTGCAACTGCAGACGCTTTTCGCTCGTCATGACATCGACAATTGAGCGGCGTAGTTGTTGCAATTGTTCAACCTGCTTATTGTACGAATAGTCCATAACCTGCCCTGGATCTTCGGCTTTATCCAGAGCTGCACTAGCGCGAACGCGTAAAAAATGTGTGAAACGTGAGAAAATGCTCATATATCTTCTTCCTCTCTGAACAGAGAGACAAGCACCACGAGCCAACGGCGGTCTAACTGCTACTGTTGTTATTATACAACGTTTGACGAATCTTCTCTCTGCTGTTTAAGCCACCTCGCTCTCCGACTCAAGCGCAGTATCATAAAAAGCAACAACACGAGCAACATACTCTTGTTTCATATCGTTGAAGGACTGGGCGTGGGCTGCTCCTGGTGCCAACCAGGTTTGCACACGCGCCTTGGGTGCCATACAGACAGCTTTGGCGAGAGCATTCATGTTTGATGGCTCAATATACTCATCGCCAGCGCTGTGGATAAAGAAGATCGGACGTGGCGCTATCTTCGCTACCACATCCACTGGACGAACTGCAGAGAAATCCACACCGTAGAGGAGCCGTGCAGCTAGCAACGCACCAGCGGTGAACACTGAGGGAAGATGGCTCTCCTTGGGAATCTCGCGCTGCAGAATGGGAGTGATCTCGGCGTAGGCACAATCAGAGACAATAGCACGAATGGCCGTTTCGCGAGCAGTAGCCATAATAAGTGTGGCTGCTCCCATTGAGACACCCCACCCAGCAATACAACGAGGTCGACCTAAATCGGGATAAGGCAATGATCCTGACTGCAAGAAATCTACAGCACCGAGTACATCACGCTGCTCGAAGTAGCCCAGCGAGATAGGAGCACGAGGTGACTCGCCCGTACCACGCATATCGAAGGCTAGTATGGCGAAGCCATGACAGGCAAGTGCGCCACTCAGATCGAGCAGTCCAGCGTCTGCATCAGCTCGATTGGTGCGTACGCCGTGTACGACGATGATAGTACGCTCTGCGGTTAAGCTGCCATTTGCCAGGACTCCTGGAATGAACCAGCCGCGCAGTTGTACATGATCCTCTCTGCTAGGGAAGGTTACATTTGCGAATGTGAGGCCCAACGAAGCTGGCGTCTTATCAATCGGTTTGTGAGGCGCATAGGCCAATTTTATGGCGATGTAGAACGAGATGAGTATGTAGACTAAGGCCACAATGCCAAGGATGATGAGCGCTATCATGATTATTTCGCCTCAATATGTAGAGGGCGACCCTTGCGGGGTCGCCTCTATGTTTGAATAACTCTAGTCTATCATAAGCACACCTGGGCAAAATGTCAACATTTAACTTGCGGCCTCTACCTTTGCTCTTTTGTCGAACCTCAGCGTGACCTCAAGGTTCGTCCCGCAGACACTACAAAAATTTGCGTGCGAAGGCTGGAAGGCACCGCAATTTGTACATTGCATCTCATTCGTTAGGACATGCTTCTTTAAAGGAACTAGTTGTGCAACACTTGTGGACTCATATGGCCTCAAGGTTGCCTCCTCACTGCCACTTGGTATCCTTTCTTTCGTTCTCATTTGAGAAACTTGTAAAGGTACAGGTGTGGCTGGCACAGGCTCTTCTTCGACGACACGGCCAGTGAACTGGCTGTTATACAGATCGGCGTAGAAGCCGTGCTTCTCCAGCAGTTCCTGATGGGTGCCTTTCTCGATGATCGTACCGTGATTCATGACGAGGATTAGGTCAGCGTCGCGTATGGTCGAGAGCCGATGGGCAATCACAAAGCTCGTTCTGCCCTTCATCAGCTCGCTCATCGCCTTCTGGATGAGCAGTTCCGTACGCGTATCGACGCTGCTGGTTGCCTCGTCGAGGATCAGAATCTCTGGATCAGCTAGGAAGGCGCGAGCAATCGTAAGCAACTGCTTCTGACCTTGCGAGATGTTGGTAGCATCTTCGTTCAGAACAGTCTTATAGCTCTCAGGTAACGTTCTGATGAAGTGGTCGGCGTGAGCCGCCTTCGACGCCCTGATGATCTCTTCTTCCGTAGCTCCCTCGCGACCATAGGCGATATTGTCGCGGATCGTGCCA
>JAFAXQ010000163.1 GCA_019240835.1 Ktedonobacteraceae bacterium | reverse complement strand
GGCCGAAGCACCATAGAGGAGAGGCGCAGGAGCAAAGGAACGCCACGATGGTAGACAAGCAAGAGCCTGCCCACAAACCCACCTTCTATGATCTGCGCGTCAAGCATGGAGGCAATATCGGGCACCTCGCTCAGGTGAGCGGCGTTGAGGGCTGCCACGTTCATGCCATGCTGCTCAACCGAGGCGTGACGCGCTCGGATGCCGAACGGATTTTGACCGCCTTCAATCGTCTCAACAATACCATCTATACCCTGGAGGACATCCAGGTCCATCTGCTCGAGGAGGACCAGGAGCAGGAGTCGGCTTCAGAGGACAGGCGACCGACGTTTAGGCAGATATGTGAGCAGACTGGTATGAGCTGGGTGGAGGTCTCGCGTGGGGCGGCGGTACCTGAGACGGTGGGCTATCAGATGTACAAGGGGGACCCAGTGTTTGTGGAAGACTGCGACGATCTGTTGGCGGTGCTCTCCGACCTCAGCGGAGAGACCTGGACGCGTGCGGAAGTGGGAGGTATTCGGTTGCGCAGCGATACGTGGAATAACCCGCGACCGAAAAGCTCTACCTGCGAAGGGAAGTAACGTATCGCCCAGCCTCTCGTTCCCTCCGCTGAGTATCTCTTTTCGCAGTTCACAACGTGTAAGTACTATAGTCGTAGTATAATACATTTATGGCTATAGGAAGTGCAGCAGCAGAGAACACTCTGCTGCTGCACATATGACCATGACAAGCGACGAGGAGCAAACCTACTATGCACGTTGTATTTGCATCGCTTGCGTTTCCACTCTGGATACGTCTTACCCACTACATCAATCTACTCTTCATCGGCTTGCTGATTCGCAGTGGCATCCAGATAGCGGGAGCACACCCCAGGCTGTACTGGAACGACGGTTGCAATCCAGACAGCGCATGGCTCACACTTACGAAGAAGAAAGTGCCCAAAGATAAATTGTATACGTCGATGGACGATGAGATAGCGGTCCCGCCGTTGTTAGCGCTACCAGGAGAAGATAATCTCGGCCTTGGTCGCCATTGGCACTTTTTCTCCGTCATCTTCTGGGTGCTCAGCGGTGTGGTGTACGTCGTGCTGCTCTTTGCCACCGGTGAGTGGACACGCCTGATTCCAACGTCTTGGTCGATCTTTCCACGTGCCTGGCAGACGTTGCTCACCTACTTGAGTTTCCATATCCCACCGGCGAGCGACTTTCAACCTTTTGACCCATTACAACAACTCACCTATGCCGCTGTGGTCTTTCTGCTCGCACCTTTCATGCTGCTCACTGGGGCAGCTATGTCGCCAGCGATTGAGGCTCGCTTCCCTTGGTACGTCAAGCTCTTTGGGGGAAAACAGGCTGCACGCAGCCTCCATTTCTTGAGCCTGATCGCGTTCGTCCTCTTTATCATTGTGCATACCGCACTTGTGCTGATCGTGCATTTTCAAGACAACATCCGCAACATCGTCCTGGGAGCTGGGAATCCCAACTTTGGACTAGCAGCAACAATTGCCGTGATCGCCTTGCTCATTGTGGCTGCTCTTTACGTGTGGACTTCGTGGTATACCTTGCGTAACCGAAGGCAGACGCAGCACGCACTTGGATTTTTGGTGGACCCAGTACGAATGCTGCTGCTGCACAAAGCAACGTCAAAGCAACATTACCAGCCATTCGATATCACGTCCTACTTCTGGGTCAATGGCTATCCACCAGCAACCGAGGAATTCAAGCGGCTTGCTGAGCACAACTTTGTAGATTGGCGACTGAACGTATCTGGTCTGGTGGTTAGCCCACTCTGCCTTTCGCTCGATGATTTGCGCAATCAGCCAAAGCAGACACAAATCACCAAGCATAACTGCATCCAAGGCTGGTCCGGCGTGGCCGAGTGGGGTGGAGTTCCTTTGACAGAGCTCCTGAAGTTCTGCGGCCCACTGCCTGAAGCCAAATACCTAGTCTTCACCTCCTATCAGCTTGGCAAGCGGTCGTACCCAAAGGCCGAGGAAGCACGCGAGGCACCTTTTTATGAAGTGATTGATATGGAGCTAGCTAAGCACCCGCAGACCATTCTTGCTTACGAAATGAATGGTAAGCCGCTCCCTCTGGAACATGGTGCTCCCCTGCGTTTGCGGGTGGAAACTGAACTCGGCTACAAGATGGTGAAGTATCTGCGCTCGATTGAACTGGTTGCCGATTACAGTCACATCGGAGAGGGACAGGGAGGATTTCGCGAGGACTATCAATTTTACGGCACAAGCGCCGAGATTTAATGAAATTTGTTGTGGGTTCGCGTGGACACAGCCCACACGGACTCACAACATAACAGCAGTGTACGCTTTTAGCGAGAAAGGATGCCTACCTAATGGGATTTGATCAGTATCATGAGCCAGCTTCAGAGCTATCGCAGGAGACACGCACGTTCGCCCGTGTGATCGCTTCTTTGCAGGAAGAGAGTGAGGCTATTAACTGGTATCAGCAGCGTATTTCTATTGAGCAAGATGCAGAGGCCAAAAGCATTATGCAGGACGCCCAAGAGGAGGAATTCCTGCACTTTGCCATGGACCTTGAGTTTCTGCTACGCCGTACTCCTAAATGGCGTGCTGCAGCAAAAAAGGTGCTCTTCCAAAGCGGTGATATCGTCCAGAACAAGGAGCGAGGTGAAGAAGAGATAGACAAACAATAGCTGCTGCTGAGTATCGTTCCTACGCTCCAAAACGTGTAATAATAGAGTCGTAATACGATATAATTATGGCTATAAGAATATTCAAGCCTATCTGCATCGGCAAGCAGGTATCTGCCGTTGCATATAGAGCCATATTACCAGCGATTGAGAGGCACTTGCCCAGGAGTGGGATGTAGAAATAGTAGTAGCATCCTTGCAATCCTCATGCAGAAAAAGGATACGCGTTGAAAGAGAAAGGCCAAGTAACTGATGAGTGATACAGTAAGCGATTTTTTGTTAAAACGTCTCTCGCAGTGGGGTATTAAGCGTATTTACGGGTATCCCGGTGATGGTATCAATGGACTCCTGGGCGGGCTTGAACGCCATCAAGCCCTGTTTGACTTTGTCCAAGTGCGTCATGAAGAGATGGCCGCATTCATGGCTTGCGCCCACGCCAAGTTCACAGACGAGGTCGGCGTTTGCCTAGCAACCTCTGGACCAGGTGCGATTCACCTGCTGAATGGTTTATATGATGCCAAGATGGATCATCAACCTGTCGTGGCGATTGTGGGCCAGTCGGCACGCTCTGCTATTGGTGGCCACTACCAACAAGAGGTTGACTTGATCTCACTCTTCAAAGATGTGGCAAGTGAGTTTGTATACATGGCAGCCAGCCCCGTACAGGTACGGCAACTCGTTGACCGTGCAGTACGTATTGCCAAGGCTGAACGTTCTGTAACCTGCATTATCACCCCCAAAGATGTGCAAGAGATGAAGGCCGTTGAGCAAGCACCGCACGCACACAATACGATCCATACTGGTATCGGCTATGCGACCCTTCCTGCTGTACCGCATGAGGCTGACCTTAGGCGTGCTGCAGATATTCTCAACGCGGGCAAGAAGGTCGCCATGTTAGTTGGCGCAGGGGCAAAGCACGCTACCAAGGAAGTCATCGAGGTTGCGGACCTGCTCGGCTGTGGCGTGGCAAAAGCCTTGCTCGGCAAACAGGTCGTACCGGATGATCTTCCCTGGGTGACAGGGTGTATTGGTCTGCTTGGTAGCAAGCCGAGCTACGATATGATGATGGAGTGCGACACTCTGCTGATGGTTGGATCCAGCTTCCCCTACTCAGAGTTTCTACCCAAGGAGGGACAAGCTCGCGGTGTGCAGATTGACATCGACGGTAGGATGTTGAGCCTGCGCTACCCAATGGAAGTCAACTTGGTTGGCGACAGTGCTGAGACTCTACGTGCTCTGATGCCGCTTCTACAGCGCAAGACAGACCGCTCATGGCGGGAGAAGATCGAAGCTGACTACAAAAGCTGGTGGCAGTTAGTAGAAGCACGCTGCATGCAAAGCGCCGACCCTCTCAATCCCGAGCTTGTCTTCTGGGAATTATCAAAGCGCCTGCCAGAAAACGCCATTTTAACTGGTGATGCAGGCACAGCCACCAACTGGTATGGGCGTATCATCAAGATGCGGCAGGGAACGATGGGTTCCCTCTCAGGGAGCCTAGCCACGATGGGTGCAGCGGTCCCATATGCCATCGCTGCCAAGTTCGCCTATCCCGACCGCGTGCCCATCGCATTAACTGGCGATGGTGCCATGCAGATGAACGGCCTCAATGAAATGCTGACGGTCACGAAATATTGGAAAAAGTGGAGCGACCCCCGCTTGATCTTCCTAGTACTCAACAACCGCGACCTGAACCAAGTGACTTGGGAAATGCGCATAGAAGCAGGCAATCCAAAACTAGAAGCGACGCAGAGCCTGCCCGATTTCCCATATGCCCGCTATGCCGACCTGATTGGCTGGAAGGGCATTCGCGTGGACAGGCCAGAGGACGTTGGGCGTGCATGGGACGAGGCACTTTCTGCGGATCGACCCGTGTTATTCGAGGCGTATACCTCCGGCGATGTTCCTACGATACCACCACACATCTCATTTGAGCAGGCCAAGGAGTTTGCATCGGCACTACTGAAAGGTGATCCAGACGAGGGCGGTATCATTAAGGAATCCGTGAAGGCGGTGTTCGCAGGTATACTACCTCACCAAGATAAGGGTGAGTAGAGATGGCAGGCACACGATTTGGTGACAAGGGCGTGACCATCGAGCGGATCGATGTTTCAGCGTACACCATACCCACCGATTTTCCCGAATCGGATGGCACCTATGCCTGGGACAAGACCACCATTGTCATTGTCGAAGCGACTGCTGGCGGAAAACGCGGTCTGGGCTACACCTATGCCGATGTAGCCACCGCGACGCTCATCAAAGAGATACTGGCACAGGTAGTGGTGGGACGCGATGCCATGCAGGTACCCCGGACATGGTTGGCGATGGTCGAGTCCATCCGCAACCTTGGCCGCCCTGGTATTGCCTCAATGGCGATTGCTGCTGTCGATACGGCGCTGTGGGATTTGAAGGCACGTCTGCTGGATGTGGCGTTAGTCACCCTGCTCGGTGCCGTACACGAGGCTGTTCCCGTCTACGGTAGTGGTGGATTCACGTCGTATTCACGGCAGCAGCTTCAGCGGCAACTGGGCGACTGGGTGGCAGATGGCATTAGCCGCGTCAAGATGAAGGTCGGCAGGCACCCAGATGACGACCGCGCCCGCGTCGCAGATGCTCGTGAAGCGATTGGACCTGATAAGGAACTGTTTGTCGACGCCAATGGGGCATACAGCCGCAAACAAGCGCTGGCTCTGGCTACCATTTTTGCTGCCGAATCGGGTGTAACCTGGTTCGAGGAGCCTGTCTCCTCTGATGACTTGGAGGGGCTACGCCTGATTCGCGACCGCGCCCCAGCAGCAATGGATATCGCCGCTGGTGAGTATGGCTACGATTTGTGGTACTTCCGCCGCATGTTAGAGGCGGGAGCAGTCGATGTGCTGCAAGCCGATGCCACACGCTGTGCAGGCATCACTGGTTTCATGCGTGTAGGTGCTCTTGTCGAAGCGCGTTCCATGCAACTCTCGTCACACTGTGGAGCAGCGTTGCATGTCCATGCATGCTGTGCCCTGAACAACTTCCGCCACATGGAGTATTTCCACGACCATATACGCATCGAGCACATGCTCTTTGACGGTGTGTTGACACCTGTACGCGGAGAATTGCGCCCCGACCTCTGGCGTGTGGGAATGGGACTCGTGTTCAAACGTTCAGATGCAGCGAAATACGCTGTGTAATGTGCAAGTACTCGTGGAGCATACATGAAAAGAGGGTAGCCCCGTGAAGCAAGTCGTCATATGCAATGAAAATGCACAGACATATAGTAGCAAGAGCAATGTGCGGGGTGGAGCGATACGCGCATCAACTATTGATGCTGCAGCGCTCGCAGGCGACCTGCGAGCGAAGGTGCGGGGCGAGGTACGCTTTGATGAAGGAAGTCAGGCGCTCTACAGCACTGATGCCTCAAACTATCGACAGGTGCCGATAGGGGTCGTCATCCCGCAAAACGCCGAGGACGTTGTCGAGGCGGTGGCGACCTGTCACCGCTATGGCGCACCGATTCTTGCGCGTGGAGGGGGCACGAGCCTAGCCGGACAATGCTGTAACGTTGCCGTGGTTATTGATATGTCCAAGTACATGAACAGCATTGTCGAACTGAACCCACATACACGACTGGCGCGGGTGCAGCCTGGCATTATCCTCGACGACTTGCGCAATGCAGCAGAACAGCATCACCTCACCTTTGGACCAGACCCAGCGACACACAATCATTGTACCCTTGGTGGCATGATTGGCAACAATTCGTGCGGTGTACATGCTTTGATGGCTGGTAAGACGGCTGACAACATTGAAGAGCTAGAGGTGCTTACCTATGATGGCTTACGCATGCGCGTCGGTAAGACCAGCGATGAGGAGCTTGAATGCATCATTCAAGCGGGGGGACGGCGCGGTGAGATTTATGCCAGCCTCAGGGCGCTACGCGACAAGTACGCCGACCTTATTCGGCAACGTTACCCTAAAATTCCACGGCGCGTTTCAGGCTACAATCTAGACGAGCTGCTGCCTGAAAACGGCTTCAACGTCGCTCGGGCGCTGGTGGGCAGTGAATGTAGCTGTGTCATCGTTCTTGAGGCGACAACTCGCTTGGTGCATAGTCCTCCTGCACGCTCTTTGCTGCTACTGGGATACCCAGACATTTATAGCGCTTGTGACCATATTCCCGAGCTGCTGCAGCACAATCCTATCGGATTGGAAGGCTTCGACAGCGCTCTGATTGATGACATGAAGAGAAAGGGGTTACATCCCAACGAAACCGAGCTGTTCCCACCCGGGAGAGGCTGGCTCATGGTTGAGTTTGGCGGCGAAAACAAACAGGCATCTGATGAGCAGGCGCGAGGGTTGATGCAGGCATTGAAGCGCAAGGGCACCAAGCCAAGCATGAAACTGTTTGATGATGCGGGTGAGCAGCAACTAGTATGGTCTGTGCGCGAGTCTGCCCTTGGCGCAACCGCTGTCGTACCTGGCCAGAAGCCCACTTGGCCTGGCTGGGAAGACTCGGCTGTGCCTCCTGACAAGCTGGGGAACTACTTGCGCGACTTACGCAAGCTGCTGGACGCATACCAATATCACTGCAGTTTTTACGGTCACTTTGGACAAGGCTGTCTGCATGGGCGCGTTGACTTCGACCTGGAAACGCATGACGGCATTAAGAAATTTCGCTCGTTCATCAGCAAAGCGGCAGACCTGGTGGTGCAGTATGGTGGCTCACTTTCGGGTGAACATGGCGACGGCCAAGCACGTGCGGAACTAACACCGAAGATGTTTGGTCTTGAACTGATCGAGGCATTTCGCGAGTTTAAGTCCATCTGGGACCCAGAGTGGAAGATGAATCCTGGCAAGATGGTGAGCGCGTATCGCATCGACGAAAATCTGCGTCTAGGAACAGAGTATCGTCCACTACCAGTACAGACCCATTTTCAGTTTCCTGATGATGAAGGAAGTTTTGCCAAGGCAACGCTTCGCTGCGTAGGCGTGGGCAAGTGCCGCAGGATGGAGGGGGGCACTATGTGTCCCAGCTTCATGGTTACACGTGAAGAAGCGGACACAACGCGGGGGCGCGCTCATCTGCTCTTTGAGATGTTGCAAGGCAATCCACTCAATGATGGCTGGCACGATGAGCATGTGAAAGAGGCGTTAGACTTGTGCTTAGCCTGTAAAGGATGCAAGGGAGATTGTCCTGTCAATGTCGATATGGCGACCTACAAAGCCGAGTTCCTCTCGCATTACTATGCTGGCAAGTTGCGACCCATGACGGGCTACTCTATGGGCCTGATTTACTGGTGGGCGCGCATTGCTGCCACTATGCCAGGTGTGGTGAACTTCTTGACGCAAACGCCTGTGCTGCGTGATATTGCCAAACTACTGGGGGGTATAGCACCCAAGCGACGTATACCGGCCTTTGCCACTCAGACATTCAAACAATGGTTCCGCGAGCGCAGCCTCAGAAATACAGGTTGCCCTCAAGTGATTTTGTGGCCCGACACGTTCAATAACCACTTCCACCCGCAGACGGCTCAGGCGGCTGTCGAAGTCCTAGAAGCTGCTGGCTATCGGGTCATGGTCCCTGAACAGTCCCTGTGCTGTGGTCGCCCACTCTATGACTACGGTTTTCTTGCTCTAGCAAAGCATCTATTGCAAGACATTCTTGCTACACTGCGCCCGCAGCTCGCAATTGGTACCCCTGTAGTTGTGCTGGAACCCAGTTGTGCAACCGTCTTTCGCGACGAATTGAAGAATCTCTTCCCGCACGATGAGGATGCAAAACGGCTGGCAAGTCAAACGTTCCTATTGAGCGAATTCCTTGAGAAGAAAGCCAAGCATTATCAGCCGCCGCAGTTACAGCGCAAAGCAGTCGTGCATGGTCACTGCCATCACAAGGCCATTATGAAGATGAGCGACTGTTCGTCGCTCTTGGCAAAGCTTGGCCTCGACTTCGAGGTGCTCGATGCGGGCTGCTGTGGCATGGCGGGAGCCTTTGGCTTCGAGAAAGACCACTACGACGTGTCAATCAAGGTAGGCGAACGCGTGCTGCTTCCCGCTGTACGCGAGGCCGATAAACAGACACTTATCATCGCCGATGGCTTCAGTTGTCGCGAGCAGATTGCCCAGACGACGGACCGTCGCGCATTACACGTGGCGCAAGTCCTACAAATGGCGCTGCACGAGGGTCACAATGGGAAGGAGGTTGGACAAAATGGAGAAGGTGCCTCCTACCCCGAAGCACGCTATACTCAGCCTAACCAGCAACAATCACAAGCCAAGCTGTTGCCCACCCTACTCTTGAGCACAGGCGTATTGCTAGTTGGCGGCGTTTTTATCTGGCTATGCAAAAAGAGGGGATAAATGTTTCTATGCGCAAAGGAAGTCTTTCAACGCTCGCCCACGACGAAAAGGTGGTGCTCCAGCATGTCCGTGAGGGACGCTTTCAGCGTAGTCTCGCACTGATCACTGCGATCTCTAGCCTGCTCAGTGGATTAGAGGTAACCTACGAACATTATATTGGCAGCTACAGCCAGCAGATTATGTACACTCCAGTGTTCCTCAGCCTGGCCCTGTTCCTTGCAGGTATCTGGGCAGCCTTCAATCGCTGGGCGGCACGTGTCCTGCTGCCTATTCTTTCTTTGGTCGTTACACTGGATGGAATGGTCGGCTTCTTTATGCATGTGCGTGGCATTGCGCGCAAACCAGGAGGTTGGCGCATTCCGGTCTTTAATCTCATCATGGGACCGCCGGTCCTAGCTCCGTTACTCTTCGCCATAAGCGGCTTTCTCGGCGTCATTACTGCTTTCTTACGGCGTGAGGAGGATCTACCACAGACAGCACAGGCACAGATGCAGGCCACACGCGCACAGCGCTCCATGTGGATGGACGTGCTTCCACGTGAGATTACGAAGGATATCAGCACCATCGAGCAGGACATCCGTGAGGGGCGTTTCCAGCGTATCATGGCAGCAGCTACGGCCATCTCCGCGTTTTTCAGTGGCTTTGAGTCGCTCTACTCACACTACAAGAATAACTTTATGTACCGTATTGAATGGACACCTATCCTTCTAACACCCTTTGTGATGTTCGCCGGTATTGGCTCTGTATGGAGTCGCACCCTCGCACGCACGTGGCTGCCGCTGACATCTATGCTGGCCTTGCTCAATGGCTCGATTGGTTTCTTCTATCATGCACGTGGCGTATTGCGGCGTTCTGGTGGAGTCAAACTACTACTCTATAACATCATTTATGGCCCACCCATTTTCGCACCGCTACTGTTTGCCGCCACTGGCTTCCTTGGCCTGCTCGCGAGTCTGCTCCGGAGGGAAAAATAGTGAAAGTACGCAATAGAATGAACGGCACCGCTATAAAGAATGCAGCGCCACAGGCTGATACGCGTCTACCTGTAGACCCGACGACAGATCGACCGCTACCACCACGCGCTCAACCAGGCTACTATCCTGGCTTCCATACACTCTCGCAGCAAGCCTTTTGGGATGAGGCCACGCGCAAGGTAGTGCTGGACCGTGTTGAGCACGTGCCAGCGATTCGCTTCTTCTCTGCTCAGGAAGCACAGTTGATGCAGGCCGTGTGTAACCGCCTGTTGCCACAGGATGACCGCGACGCAGCGCATAAGATTCCAGTTGTCAACTATATTGATGATCGACTGTATAACAGGCGTATTGACGGCTATCGCTTTGAAGACATGCCGGATGATCACGAGGCCCATCAACTCGGTCTGCAAGCGATTGAAGCTATTGCTCAACACCTGTTTCAGCGCTCCTTCGTCCAGCTTGAGCCGCAGGAACAAGATCAAGTACTTCAGACTATTCACGACGCGAACCCGCCAGCAGGTGAAGACATCTGGCAAAAGATGTCCGTGATGCACTTTTGGCTATTGTTGATGCAGGATGTGATTGAAGCCTATTACGCACATCCTTATGCCTGGGATGAGATTGGTTTTGGTGGGCCTGCATACCCGCGTGGCTATATGCGTCTTGAAGGGGGTAAACCAGAACCTTGGGAAGTCCAAGAACAGCGCTATGAGTGGCAAGCCCCGCCCACCGCACTCTCCGACGTGTACAAACCAGTTGGTGGACCGGGCGGTCATAAACAACAGCCATCTGGACAAGAAGGAACGCATTGAACCATGATGAAAATACCTTTTTTCGGAGAATTTAGGGCTACCAAAACACCCGCACACATGCTAGGGCCAGTGCAGAAAATCGATTTCCCTATGCATCGCTATGCCCCTGACGAGGAGGTTGATTTCTGTATCGTGGGCGTCGGGTCGCGGGTGGCGTGCTACTGCAGCGGCTAGCTCGTGCCGGGTTCCGCGTCGTGGGGATAGAAGCCGGTCCTTTTTGGGATACCGAGCGCGACTGGGTCAGCGATGAGGCAGGCTCGTCTAAATTGTATTGGAATGACCTACGTATCACGGGTGGTGAAGACCCAATTACCTTGGGCGCAAACAATAGCGGACGTGGTGTCGGCGGCGGCTCGGTTCACTGGGCCGCATTCACGCCGCGCTTTCATCCCTCGGATTTCCGCGTCTATTCTCAAGATGGCGTAGGAGTTGACTGGCCTATCGCGTATGAAGACCTTAAACCGTATTATGAACTGCTTGAAAAAGAAATGCCCGTTTCCGGTCCCGCCTACTTTCCCTGGGGCGATCCACATGGTTACATCTATGGACCACATCCCATGGGCGCTGTCGGCGACGTACTGATCAATGGCTGCACAAAGCTAGGTATTCGCGTGTCTGTAGGAGGACCGGTAGCAATTCTCGCTGGCTCGCACGACGACCGCCAACACTGTATCTATCGCGGTTTCTGCATCCAGGGCTGCAAAGTAGGAGCCAAGCAAAGCACCCTGATCAGTCATGTGCCCGATGCACTGCGCCATAATGCCGAGATTCGCGCCGACTGCATGGTCTCACGCATCAATATGGGCAAAAATGGACGTGTGACGGGCGTCAACTACTTCGACGCCGATGGACACGAGCGAGAACTGAAAGCAAAAGTCGTCATCGTTTGTGGTTATGCTATTGAGACGCCGCGCTTGCTCTTGAACTCCGCGTGTCCAGGCTTCGAGAACGGGCTGGCGAATTCCAGCGGCACGGTGGGCAAGTACCTCATGGTACAGATAGGCAATGTCGTGCTGGGACGTTTCGCGGAGCCCATCCGCATGTATAAAGCTCCGCCAGCACATGCACTGACCGAGGAGTTCTACGAAACCGACCCGAAACGAGACTTTGTACGTGGCTTCGCTATTCAGACGGTTGGCCCATTACCCATCGCTTTTGCCAAACAAATGATGGTGGCCAAGGGAGCCTGGGGCTGGGGCATGCGTCGTGTGATGATGGATTACAATCACTGGTCTGCCCTGGGGGTGCTCGGCGAAATCCTGCCCTGGGAGGACAACCGTGTCGAACTGGCGCATGAAACCGACCGCTTTGGATTACGCGTTGCAAAGGTCACGTTCAGGTTGCACGACAACGATAAGAAGATTGCCAAGTTCGGTGTCGCAAAGACCACAGAGATCATGCACGCTGCTGGCGCGCAAGAAGTCGTAGAGGAGGCGCGCTACGCTCATCTTGTGGGGGGCGCACGTATGGGCAAGGATGCACGCTCTTCGGTCACTGATAGCTTTGGTCGCACACACGACATCCCTAACCTCTTTGTCTGCGACGGCAGCCTGTTACCTACACAAGGATCGGCCAACCCCGGTTTGACGATCCAGGCATTAGCAGCACGTACGGCAGACTACCTGATCTCCGAAGGTGCCAATGTGCTGGCTGGTCGCCCTGGTGTAGTCACACGACCACCCGTGCGGCAGAATCTCTCGCCCGCCGGGACATCACACAAAGGCGTCCCACGTATCAAATGAACTATCAATGAAGTGCTCTCATCTGCACTGCCTCGCGATTTAGATTGGCTCATTGTCCATGCATAAGCTATAGCATATATAAAGGAAATTAGATCATGAAATCAGATCCACCCAAAGTTGTTGTTATTACTGGTGCCTCGGCTGGTGTTGGACGTGCTATTGCGCGTGCATTTGCCCGCCAAGGGGCACACATTGGACTACTCGCTCGTGGTCACGAAGGGCTTGAGGGTGCGCGCCGAGACGCTGAGCAATGTGGCGGTAAGGCATTAGCTATACCAACGGATGTAGCCGACCCCGCACAGGTTGAGGCTGCTGCTGCACAGGTCGAGCAGACCTTCGGAGCAATTGACATCTGGGTCAACGATGCAATGGCCTCCGTTTTCTCGCCCGTCAAAGAAATGAAACCCGAAGAGTATAAGCGTGTGACCGAGGTGACCTATCTTGGCACAGTGTACGGGACGCTAGCCGCACTGCGCCGTATGCTGCCACGCGACAAGGGCAGAATCATACAGATCGGTTCTGCTTTAGCATACAGGGGCATTCCCCTACAATCTGCCTATTGTGGCAGTAAACACGCCATTCAAGGTTTCACCGAGTCGCTGCGCGCCGAATTGATCCACGATAAAAGCAATGTCAAGATCACGATGGTGCAGCTTCCCGCTGTGAACACGCCGCAGTTTGGCTGGGTCAAGAGTCGTCTTGCACATAAAGCGCAACCTGTACCCCCCATCTATCAACCAGAAGTGATCGCCGAGGGCGTGACCTACGTGGCCGAGCACTACCGTCGCCAGCTCTTCATTGGCACATCCACGGTCATAGCAATCCAGGGCAACAAGCTTGCTCCAGGCTATGCAGACCACTATCTTGGCAGAACAGGGTTCCAATCGCAACAGACCGATCAGCCCGAAGATGCGAACCGCCCCAACAATCTGTGGGCACCCGTCGATGAGGACCGCGACTACGGCGCTCACGGTACCTTTGACGACAGGGCCAGGAGTAGCAGCTTGCAACTATGGGCAGATACGCATCGGAGCTTGCTAGGACTTGTTGCTGCTGGCGTTGCGGGAGTGATTGCCGCCGCTGTCATGAGGAGGGGCAAATGACTATCGAGATCAAAGTAGGCCCACCAGTTATCACCATTAGCCAGGGACGCACCTTTATGGTCAGCGACAGACGCGGCTATGTCAATCCCGACAGCGACCAAGGCGTCTATGCTATTGATACGCGCTTCATTAGCTTTTATCAGATCTATATCAACCGCGTCCCCTGGCAGGTCATCAATTCCAGTCAGTTAATGTTCTACACCGCACGTTTTCACCTGACCAATCCACTCATCAATACCGAAGAGGGTGTACTCGGACCCCATACTCTGGGTCTGATCGTGAACCGCATGGTCAATGAGGGCATCCACGAAGAGTTTGAAATTGTAAACTACAGTGGTAAAAAGCTTTTGTTCGTCTTAGAGCTGGCGATACGTTCCGATTTTGCTGATTTGTTTGAGGTGAAAGGGAAAAAAATCCTCCAACGCGGTAAGCAGAATACCCAATGGGACGAGCGGGAAAAACGGCTACGCACCGCCTACGATAACAAAGATTTTCATCGCGCTTTGACCTACCAGGTAACGCAATCCTCTTGTGCTGTTGGCTACGCCAATGGACGACTCTTCTTCGAGATCGAGCTAGAGCAAAACGAGCAATGGCAAGCATGTGCCGACATCATGCTGGAACATGAACAACACATCAAAACACCCCATTCTACATTATGCAGTTTTGGGCAAAAAAGCGCACTAGCCACAGCGTCACCACCAGCAGAACCGCACAATGATTTTGCTGAACTGCAAGCGCACTGGCAAGAACGCTGCAGCAACATTACCACTTCAAACCATGAGTTATATCGTATGTATCGCCAGGCCATTGAAGACATGGGGTCATTGCGCATTTACGACATGGATGTCTCCGATGAGGCATGGGTACCCGCCGCTGGTGTACCCTGGTTTGTGACGCTCTTTGGGCGCGATAGCCTGACCGTCTCTTACCAGAACATGGCTGTTTCCGCAGGCTTTGCACGTGGCACACTACGACGCTTGGCTGAGCATCAAGCCCAAGAACGCGATGATTGGTGCGATGCTCAGCCAGGCAAGATTCTGCATGAGATGCGTGCTGGCCAATTGACCCATTTCCATAAAATTCCCTTTAATCCCTACTACGGAACTGCTGACGCGACCATCCTGTATCTCATCGTGCTCTCCGAAGCCTACCGTTGGACAGGCGACATTGATCTGCTTAAGCAGTATCGTGGGGTAGCCGAAAAGTGCCTACACTGGATTGACCACTATGGCGACCTAGACGGC
>JAFAXQ010000158.1 GCA_019240835.1 Ktedonobacteraceae bacterium | reverse complement strand
CCTCGGCTCGAATAGGGTGTTTATTGCCCCTTCCTGCTCTCTACTGCATGCTCCGGTTGACCTGGAAATGGAAACAAAGCTGGACGACGAACTGCGCTCATGGATCGCCTTTGCTCACCAAAAGGTGGAGGAGATTGTGCTCCTGGCCCGTGCCGTCAATGAAGGCGTTAATGCTGTAGCACCTGAACTGCAAGCAAATACGGACATGTTCGAGCACAGACGAAGCTCCCCCCGCATTCACAATGCAGGCGTGCAAGAGCGCATGGCGGCCATCACTGGTAAGCCATTGCAACGGCAAAGTGCCTATGCACAACGGAAAACTATTCAGAGGCAACATCTCAAGCTGCCTCTCTTCCCGACAACTACCATCGGCTCATTTCCGCAAACCAAGGAAATCCGCGCTAGGCGTGCAGACTATCTGGCCGCAAAAATCAGTGCTGCCGAGTACGAAGCCTTTCTGAAAGAAGAGATCAAGGCAACGCTCCGCTTCCAGGAAGAAATCGGGCTTGATGTCCTGGTGCATGGTGAGTCTGAGCGCAGCGACATGGTAGAGTACTTCGGTCAACAGTTCTCCGGTGTGGTCTTTACCCAAAACGGCTGGGTGCAGAGCTACGGCTCACGCTGTGTGCGACCACCCATTATCTATGGCGATGTTTCTCGACTACAGCCAATGACTGTACATTGGTCACGCTTTGCCCAGTCGCTGACCTCGAAACCAGTCAAAGGCATGCTGACAGGCCCCGTCACCATTTTACAATGGTCCTTCGTGCGCAACGATCAGCCTCGTTCTCACACCTGCCAGCAAATCGCTCTTGCCATCCATGACGAGGTGCTGGATCTCGAAGCGGCTGGCATTAGGGTCATCCAGATTGATGAGCCTGCCATGCGCGAAGGGCTGCCTTTGCACCACGACGATTGGAATGAGTATCTCACGTGGGCAGTGAACTGTTTCCGTCTTGCATGCGCCGATGTGCAGGATGAGACACAAATCCATACACACATGTGCTATTCCGAGTTCAACGATATCATTGAGGCTATCGCCCAGATGGATGCAGATGTGATCTCGATTGAATCCTCCCGCTCCCAAATGGACCTGCTCAATGCATTCGTGGACTATCGCTACCCCAATGAAATCGGCCCAGGTGTCTACGACATCCACTCGCCTCGCGTACCGAGCTGCCAGGAAATTGAAGACTTGCTGCGCAAAGCGCTACAAGTGCTTTCACCCGATCAACTGTGGGTGAACCCTGACTGCGGGCTGAAGACGCGGCGTTGGGAAGAAGTGCGACCTGCACTCGTCCATATGGTCGAGGCGGCGCAAGGTTTGCGTGCTATGCTCAGCGCGAAAGAGCGTTGACGTAGGAAAGAGCGCGTCTTTCCTCCCCATGCGTAGAAGACTCTGTGTAGGGATATGCAAAGACGGAGGGCAAATGAGAGCCGAAATCCTTTCGTGTGGCACAGAGTTGTTATTGGGTCACATTAGCGATACCAATGCAACCTATCTTGCCCAAAGCCTTGCAGCTCTGGGCATCGACCTGTATTTTGTCTCCCAGGTTGGCGACAACCTGGGGCGCATTATAGAGACGCTACAACATGCCTGGCAGCGCTCTGATCTGATTATCGTGACAGGTGGGCTAGGACCAACCGAGGATGACCTTGCTCGTGAGTCCATCAGTGCATTAGTGGGTGAGACCATGCAGGTTGACCCTGCGCTAGAGGCTTATCTACGTGCGCAGTTTGCCAATGCTCGTATACCCATGCCCGAGCGTAACATCAAACAGGCAACGTTGATTCCTTCGGCTCGGGCATTGCCCAATCCAGTCGGTACAGCCCCCGGTTGGTGGGTTGAGAAGGACGACCATATTGTCGTGGCCATGCCTGGCGTGCCCAAGGAAATGAAGCGCATGTGGGAGAACGAGGTGGTTCCAGCGCTAAGTCCCTACACGGGAGGCATCATCTTCACCCGTCTACTGCGTGTCTCTGGCCTTGGTGAGTCTACCATCGAGGAGCGCATAAGGCCGTTGTTGCACAGCACAAACCCCACCATCGCTACCTATGCCAAATCCGATGCCGTCGATGTGCGTATCACTGCCAAAGCTACGGCTCGGGAAGAGGCCGAGCGGTACGTAATGGAGATGGAGGCGCAGGTCCGCCAACTATTAGGACGTCATGTCTTCGGGGTTGACAGCGATACCCTGCAGAGTGTCGTGGGTAGGTTGCTCAAAGAACGCAAACAAACCGTAGCAGTGATGGAGTCTCTCACGGGCGGATTGCTTTGCAGTACCATCTCAGACGTTGCGGGCAGTTCAGCCTATTTCATTGGTGGTCTGGTGACATACAGCACGGAACTCAAAGCCCAGATGGGGGTACCAACAGTAATACTGGATGAATTCGGTGCCGTCAGCGAGCAGACGGCGGTTGCAATGGCTCACGCAGTGCGCCAGCGCCTGGCTGCTGATTTCGGCGTGGGCATCACGGGCATTGCTGGCCCAGATCTACAGGAAGGCAAGCCTGTGGGCACTGTCTATATCGCCATCGAGGGGCCAGCAGGCGTCGTTACCAGTAAAGCGCCTATGTGGCGCGGCAGCCGCGACGACAACAAGCGCTACTCTGTGTTGGCTGCACTCAACCTTTTGCGCCTGACAGTTGAGGCATAACGCTCGTCCGGTTGCACGAAAGCTTGTCTCACTCGCAACCTTCGATTCAATCATTACGTAATTATAGTAAAACGCGTTTGACCTCGCAGAATTGAGGCAGGTTGTGTACCAGAACTCAGATGATTTTCCAGAGTACGGCGACGCGTCTCGTGATAGAGACTACCTTCATCCTGACTACTACTCGCAGGAAGGGGTACCAACGCCGCAAACTCCACCTCCCGCTCGATCAATTGAACCGTATCCGCTATACCCAGACTACTCCGCTACTGTAAGCGGTGCCGAGGTTGCTGGCTACGATTTAGGAGGGGAGTATCGTGGCCCGAGAAGCATGGAGGGCTACACGAGGGACGCGGGCGCTGAGCAACGCGAGGCAGCAGCACGCGGCAGTTCTGAGGGAGCAGGCAAACGCAAGGGGTTAGCCAAGCTTGGTGGTATCGGCATTGCAATAGGAACACTCTTGCTGAAGCTGAAAGCTATCTTATTCTTCTTGCTCAATCTCAAATGGCTCTTGTTTATTGCCAAGTTTGGTTTTGCTGGTATTACGGCGCTGGCATCAATCGTTGTGTACTCGCTCTTTTTCGGCTGGCCTTTCGCGATAGGTCTTGTGATATTGCTCTTCCTGCATGAAATGGGCCATGCATTGGTGATGAAGCTCAAAGGCGTTCCTATCGGCGGCTTGATCTTCATCCCGATGCTGGGAGCGGCGATCACCATGCGCCAAATGCCACAGAATGCACGTGATGAAGCCGAAGTGGGTATTGCGGGTCCCTTCGCTGGAGCCATTGCTTCCTCTGCCTGCCTGGCGATAGCCAAATTGTACCCATCATACTCGATCTGGGCCGCCCTAGCCTACTTTGGTTTCTTCATGAACCTGTTCAATCTTATACCCATCGTGCCCTTTGATGGTGGGCGAGTGCTAGCGGCAATTGATCGTCGTGTCTGGATCGTTGGCTTTCTAGGCTTGCTAGCATTTCAAATCTGGTCATGGTTGCACGGTGACTCTTCCATCTGGCTACTCTTCTTTATTGTAATTGCAGCGACACAACTCTGGTCACGCCGCAGCGCAGTTGATACACCTCAGACCCGTAAATACTACACTGTGCCAGTCGCTACACGTATTACCTTGGGCTTGCTGTACTTCGGGCTAGCCGCTGTGCTTGTGCTGGGTATGTCGACGGCGCATGGGTTGTTGCGTGTGGGATAGATAGGGAGCTTGGCGACCGCAAAGACCAGAGTGTGCTGGTCCTCACTCAAAATGGCTCAACCAGCTAGGAGGCGAGACGACCAACGACCTCTGGGTGCGCTTGCTTTACTTGGTGGCGAATGTTGATCGCAGGTGCTTACCATTGACGACCACAACTACGCCGAGCAGGAGCAGTCCGCAGACGCCCTGTTCGCTCTTCATCCAGAGCGGAAAGGTACCGGGGAGCGCAATGATGACCGCGATGGCCACCAACATGATGGCTGAGACCAGCCGCAGTCGGAGGTGCCCACGGCTGGAGCCACGGGCCATCTGGGCAGCGAAGAGAGTCGTGAGCAAGTAAGTATGTTTTCAGATAGTTTCTGAAGCATCTTCTTCGCCATAGCTAGGCATCATTGAAGAGAAACACCCCGATAATGCCTAGCTGCTCACTGGGATTGATCAGTCATGCCAGGTCATGGATGACCTGATCGAGCTTTTCACGGTGGGGATCATCGCGGTCACGTGCCTAGCAACCAATCGCATCGATGCCGCAGCTGACTCCCGCCATGACCTCTTCCCCACGCCACGTTCTTTCTTCAAACTTTTGTGCTATGGTGTTTGTGGCTGTGTTCATCCTGGTCATGGGCATTCACGCTGTTTGGTCCAGTGGCGTGCCCATCGCGGCCATCGCCTCCTGCGCTTTGGCCGGGCCGCGCAGGACGTATGCTACGCCCACGGCGATCACGGTGCCAATCACCGGACCAATCAGGTAGACCCACCATGTCGACAGGTTCCCCACGGCTAGATCCGGGCCGAAGCTCCTGGCGGGGTTCATCGAGGCACCGTCGAACGGTCCACCCATGCTGCCCCAGGCCATGATGTAGGCACCGACGGCCAGTGGCACAAAGGGACCGTTGAGCTTGGGCCCGTTAGCCAAGTTCAGCACCATGAGCACAAGGCCAAAGGTGATGATCACCTCGAAGCCAGCGGCTTGCCAAGCAAGGCCTGATTGCGGCATGGTCGCCGCCAGCTTGCCCGCCACCCCGAAGAAGGCGCGAGCCATCAGGGACCCACAGGCGGCAGCCACAAACTGGACAACCCAATATGCCCCGGCCATCACCCAGTTCATGTCTCCCCGCAGCGCGAACGCCAGCGTCATCGCCGGGTTGAAGTGGGCCGAGATATCGCCCAGGAAGTAGACAGCCACCACGAGCCAGAGCGCCGAGACGGCGGAGAGCACCAGGCCAGTTTGCCACGGCTGCAAGCTATGACCTCCATAGCGGGCGAGAATGGCTGCGCCCCCCGAGAGGATGAAGGTCAGCCCAGCCATGCCGATGAATTCAGCGAGCAGTCGTCGCAATCGGTGGTCAGGGTTCGTCCAATCGGCGAACCCCCGCTCGCCACCTACGGAGGCGAGCAGGGCCGCCTTGCCAATGGCTTGAGCGGTAGCGGTCGTCCGATCTTGTGCGCTCATTGCGGCTCCTTCCTGGAGCCTGCGGCGATATCGGCCGAGCCTCCATGCGTGAGCGCGAGCGGGTTGACCACTCGGTCGAACACCTCCTCACTGACGCCATTAGCCAGGGCAGCCTGCTTGAGAGTCAGGTCATGGTCGATAGCGTAATGCGCGATGACCGAGGCCTGGTCGTAGCCGATGATGGGCGAGAGCGCCGTGACCATCATCACCGAGCGCTCGATGTACTCCTTCAGCTTGGGCGCATTGAGCTGAGCGCCTTCGACCATGAACTGACGGAAGTGGTCGCACATGTCGGCCATAATCAGCGCCGAATGCAGGTAGTTGTTGATCAGGATGGGACGGAAGGCATTGAGTTCGAAGTTGCCTTCGGTGCCCCCCATGGTCATGGCAACGTCGGAGGAGATGATCTGGATGCAGACCATCAGCATAGCCTCGGCCTGGGTCGGGTTGACCTTGCCGGGCATGATGGAGGACCCCGGTTCGTTGGCTGGCAGCAGGAGCTCGTGAATCCCAGCGCGCGGGCCGGAGCCAAGCCAGCGCAGGTCGTTGGCGATCTTGAACAGGGTCACGGCCGCCGCCTTGAGTCCAGCGTGAGCGCGCATCATGCGGTCGAGCGTGCCCTGAGCAGTGAACTTGTTGGGTGCGGTCTGGAATGGGGCACCGGTCATCGAAGCGATCTCTTTGGCCACCTGCTCGCCAAAACCAACTGGCGCATTCAGCCCGGTCCCGACAGCCGTCCCTCCCATGGCGAGCAAGAGCAGACCAGCGGTCGCATGCTCGACCTCGGCGATAGCGTCTTCCAGGGCACCCACGTAGCCGGACCACTCCTGGCCGACCGTCAGCGGGACGGCGTCTTCTAGGTGCGTCCGACCAATCTTGACCACATCGGCCCACTGTTTGGACTTGGCGTCCAGGGCCGCGTGTAGCCGCTTGAGGGCAGGGATCGTCTTCTGGGTCGCCATCTGGTAGGCGGCGATGTGCATGGCGGTCGGGAAGGTGTCATTACTGGACTGCCCCATGTTCACGTGGTCGTTGGGGTGGATCGGCTCCTGCGAGCCGAGGGTGCCGCCGACCAACTGGATACACCGATTGGAGATGACCTCATTCACATTCATGTTGGACTGGGTGCCCGAGCCGGTCTGCCAGACATAGAGCGGGAAGTAGTCGTCCAACGCTCCGCTGATGACCTCATCGCACACACGTTCAATCAACTGGCCCTTCCACTGCGGCATGCGACCGGCACGCGTATTGACGATGGCCGCCGCTTTCTTGACGTAGCCGTAGGCGTGATAGACCTCCTTGGGCATGTGGTCATTGCCGATATTGAAGTGTTCGAGACTGCGTTGCGTTTGGGCTCCCCAGTACCGATTCGCTGGCACTTCCACCTCGCCCAGGCTGTCGAACTCGCGTCTCATCCCTGTAGCATCCAGGCCAATGGGCAGGTCGAGGACCTTGGGTGCGGTGTCGCTGGCTGTCGGCGATGTCACGGATGATGGTTGTGGCTGAGTATTTGCCATAGATATCTCCTTTGTTTGTCTGGTTGTCATCTGACCTCTCCGCTGCCAGGACAGACCCACGGGTCTACCCTGGCCATTCGTGCTGGATGAGGTTATATCCTCGCCTCCTGCCTGACTTGAAGCTGTGGATAGACGGGTTGCCACATGGCATCTTGTACCTGCTGGACGACATCGGTGAGTTCCACCCGCGCCAGCCCTTCAGCGGCGGCCGTTTTGGCCACCTCCACGGCAACCGTAGCCGAGACCTCGCGCAGATTCTCCACATGCGGCAGCACGGACGCTCCCGGCTGATGGACATCGACCAGGCTGGCGACAGCTCTTGCCGCTGCCATGAACATGCCATCACTGATGTGGTGCGCTCGCGCAACGATCGTCCCCAACCCCAGGCCCGGATACAGCAGGGCATTATTGGCTTGGCCAATGGCGTAGGTGATACCCTTGTAGGTGAAGGGGCGCGAGGGGATACCCGTCGCCACGAGCGACTTACCGTCGGTCCAGGTGAGCAGGTCGGCAGCACTGGCCTCCATCAGTGTGGTCGGATTGGAGAGCGGGAAGATGATGGGCCGCTCGGTATGGGCCGCCATATCCTTGACGATGGCCTCTGTGAACGTTCCTGGAGCGGTGGAGGTCCCGATCAGCATGGTGGGATGGATCTGGCGCACGACCTCGGCTAGGCTGGTCCCGCCACCCGGCATGTCGTGCGTCCAATTGTTAACCTCGGAAGCAGGACGTGCGTAGGGCACCTGGAAGTCGCGCAAGGCACTGCCCATATCGTCTGTCAGCAAACCCTGGATGTCGACACACCAGAAATGCCGCGTGGCCTCTTCCTGCGAGAGTCCTTCGGCCATCATGGCCGCACGGATCTGATCAGCATTGCCGATGCCTGCAGTCCCTGAGCCGAAGATGACCACACGTTGGTCTCGGAGCGACTGCCCGGTGATACGCAAGGCCGAGAAGATCCCCGCCAGGGTGATCGCGCCGGTTCCCTGCATATCGTCGTTGAAGGTACAGATCTGCTGGCGATACTTCTCCAGGATGCGTCGCCCGTTGCTGGGTCCAAAGTCTTCCCAGTGCAGCAAGGCATTGGGGAATAGCTTCGTGGCGGTCTTGACATAGGCGTCGATGAAGGCATCATAGCGCTCTCCCCGCACGCGAGAGTGGCGATTGCCCAGGTAGAACGGATCATTGAGCAGACTTTCCCGATTGGTGCCCACATCGAGCATAACCGGGATCACGCGAGTCGGATCAATGCCAGCCGCCGCCGTATAGACGGCCAGCTTGCCAACGGAGATGTCGATGCCGCCCACACCCCAATCGCCAATACCCAGAATTTCCTCCGCATCGGTGGCCACAATCAGGTCAATCTCGTCAGGTCCGGCACCGACATTGCGAAACGAGGTTTCGATGTCTTCGGGGTGATCAATCGAGAGATAGACTCCGCGTGGACGCCGATATTCGTGGCTGTACTGTTCAATCGCTTGAGCAACGGTGGGATCATAGACCACCGGTAACATCTCCGCGAGGTGCTCGGAGAGCAAGCGGTAAAATAAGACCTCGTTACGGTCTTGAAGCGCGGTCAGAAAAATGTTTTTGCTCAGATCATGCGGTTGCTGCTGGTACTGAGCATACGAGCGCTTGACCTGCTCGTCTATGGCCGTGACTACGGACGGGAGCAGACCAACCAGATCCAACTCCCTTCGTTCCTCTGGCGTGAAGGCGGTCCCACGGTTCAACATGGGCTCGCCCAGCAGCGCCGAGCCACTGATCCAGGTTTCCAGGTGCCGCCGGCCAGAGGACTGGCTGGGAAGCACGCGGTAATTCCTCATCATGGTAGATTAGGTCCTTTCTTTCTCCAATGCGTTTGAACAAGACACGGCTCGTTTTCCATCCTTACGTGCTAGGGGAAAACCGCCGTTGGCAGCGGTAAAGCGTTGCTACGGGCTAAAAATGCTCTTCTACGAAACTGCGAGCCAAGGGAGAACGTTGAGTTGACGTGATGACCAGTCGAATAGGAATACCGGGAAACACTATGGCAAAAGTTTTGCCCATTCATAATTGTGCCCATTGTGTGATCTGCTGTCAAGCTGAAGTATGTATAATTTCCTTCATTTTCGCACACAAATAGTGTGGAAATGCAAAAGATGGAAAAATCGCTGCTGTCTGTTCTTTTTCGCGCAGCAAAACCTCCACGTTGGACAAATCAGCCTGAATGGTCAAAAATCAAGAGGGAGAATACCAACGGCCCTCGACTCATTTCTGCTCTGTGAAGCACTATATGCTACAAATATCAAGCGGGATCATTCAAATCAGCTGTGCAGGCCAAGTTCGATCCACGCGGGCCTCTTGACAAAAGAAAGCTCTTTGGGTATAATTAATAATCAGATCGTCTTTTTATTAATGGAAAGCAGGCAATGGCACGAATCGTTAACCCAGAACAATACGCAGCCAAACGTGCGGAGATCCTCAACGCGGCAAGCCGACTCATGTTGAGCAAGGGGTATGAGCACATGTCGATTCAGGATATCTTGGGGGAAGTGCGCATCTCAAGTGGAGCTTTCCATCATTACTTCACCTCCCGCTCAGCCTTGTTAGAAGCCTTCATTGAGCAGATCAAGGAAGAATCGGGCAAGCCGCTCCGACAGCTCATCGCTGATCCTGCGCTCTCTGCCCGCGAAAAATTCCAGGGCTTCTTTGATACCTTGGACCGTTTGAGAATGGAGCACAAGGCGGAAGTGGTCAGAATTGGGCGTGTCTGGTACGACGAGAGCAATGCCGTTGTACGACTCAGAGTGACTGAGGCGCTTGCCAAACAGCGGGCGCGACTGCTGGGCGAGATCGTCCGGCAAGGCATTGAGGAAGGCAGTTTTGTCGTCACGTATCCCGACTATGCAGGGGAAGTCATTGTGGCCCTGCTACAAGCGATGGGAGACAGGCATGCTCAGTTACTGTTCGCCTTAGACCAGACATGTGACAATGATCAACGCCTCATCGAAGAGATCGTGACTATCCATGCTATCTACATGGATGCCGTCGAGCGAGTGTTAGGCGTGCCCACGCACACCTTCTGCCGGACTAATGCCGAAAGAGTGCATTTCTGGGTTGAGGCGATACGAGAGGACGATCAAGAGTTATCTAGGAAAGGACCCGAAACGGGGACATAATATGCCCTCCACATCC
>JAFAXQ010000238.1 GCA_019240835.1 Ktedonobacteraceae bacterium | reverse complement strand
AGAGCCGATCTAAAGACTTTCTACAATGAAAAAGGAGATTTCCCATGAAAAAGTTCTTCCTGTTGGTACCCATCGTGCTGCTTATCGCTGTGGCTGTAACAGCCTTCGATTTCATGAAGAGCGGTGCCAATGCCAGCGCGAGTGACGTTGAACTGCATTTCATCGAGCATGGCACTGCAATTAAGCAGATCACAGTTGGTACCGCTACAGACCCTCGCGGCAATTATATTGTGTTCTATGACCCTGTTTTTGATGCTGCCGACAAAAACCAGGTTGGTAACATAAGTGGGACCTGTTTAAACACCAGCAATACGGTGCAAGAATGCCATTTCACCCTCATACTGCCAAAGGGGCAAATAACTGCAGAAGGCCCATTCACCAGTGGCAATCCTGTTGCTACGCTTGCCATCACTGGTGGGACGGGTATCTATGACGAAATAAAGGGAGAGGTTGTTCAGAAAACGATAACAACACCAGCAGGTCTCGAATTCGACCTTACCTTCAATGTCGACTAGCTGATGCCTTGTAGTGTAACAGCCGAGCTGCACTAGCAGAGCATTCTTTCGCAGGCAGTGATCCTGATGCTTTTATTTACAGGATGTGCTGCCTGCATTATCTTATCAAAAGATACTTTTTGGGGTGGTTCCCCAATTGGTAGGGTAGAGCCAAGCAAGTAGGGGAGAACAGATTTGAAGAGTTAATATTTCTCCTTTGTCTGTGTATTAGAATGATCCAATAATATTTTCATCTCAGTGTCATCTAATGTTTCAAAATATTCTTGTAATAGTCCATGAGAGAACATATATCCAGCTCCTACTTTGTACAATAGTGCTAGATCCACAGCATGGTCTAAAAATTGTGCATAGTTCCAAGGGATAGAGCCATGCATCCATAACAGAAGTCTCAAGAGTGTGTGCTGAATACAAGCAATGCCACCACTTAGTAGCCAGAAGAACGCTGCTACGATCAAGCCGTCTGATACCCCATAGACCAATCCGCTATTGGTTGGGAAAGAACTCTTGTACTCCTGTCCTAAAACGAGGAAGAGGACTGGACCATAGATAAGCCCGAAGAGTAAGCCAAAAGCTATGCCAAAGAATGAACCAAAGAACAGGCTGTTGTAGAGTGATCTTCGGATTCCTTGATTGGGTTTCAGTATGTTATCAGTATTTGCTTCCGGCTTGTGTGTGAAGCCGCCTCTTATGCTCAAGATCAGCCCTACAAGCAGGCCAATACCTAGACCAAGCAGGAGTGAGGGAAATAATTTCGCTGGTGCGAAAAGATAATCGCGTCCAGTAACTAGTCCATACAGGAGTCCTACAAGCAACCCCCCTGCCAGGAACTTGTACGCGTTGCGCAACATACTTGATCCAGACCACTCAAGATATTCGGCACATTTTACCTGAGCCTCTAACTTCCCCAGACCAGCACAGAAAGCGCAGGAAAACAACCCACAGATGCAACCACTCACAGGGCTGACGACCAGTCCTACAAAGGTACCACTGAGCAGGCCGTTGAGTATACCATAGATCACCCGATTCCCTAGTGTAGCAATGACTTTTTGCCTTATTCCTGTGTGATGATGCTGATCGAGTGAAGTCTGTGTTTCTTTTACCTGATCAGTGGCCAAAACGCCAAAAACAATGCCATTGAAAAAACCATAGACGAGCGTACTGAACGCGGCAATTAACAGGAAGAAGATGAGTACTTGAGAGAAAGAAAAATAAGGGAGATAGCTAATGCCAAAGCCAAGACTGAGGAGCAGTCCATACACCAGGGCCACCGCAAGTGCAGGATAAAGCTGACGGAGCCAACTTACAGGCAACCAATCAAACTGCATAAATTCAATATAGAAGTTAGTTTGCTTTTGTTGTTGCAATTTTCGCGCTAACCACTGTAAATACTGAATCGTTTGCCGTGCAGTATAGCGGACGTGAGGGGATCGTCTCTTGAACATCTGTAGAATATATGTTGTAAATGCCTGTCGCTGGATATCTAGAACGTAGCCTGTGTAGGTAGTTCCCATTGCCCCATTTTCATAAGAGGTTGTAAGTATGTGGAGCATCAAAGGGGTACGAGCCAGTCCACTCAATACTGAATCATGATTAAACACATCTTGCAAATCTTTTTTATAGTTCTGTGTATACGTACTTATCTGTTGATCGGTAAGCAGTTGTACACAAACAGCGTTGTGAAGCAAGAGTCGTTTTGGCTGGTTGAGATATGCACTACGGCGAGAGCATATGACGGTAGGCACAAGACCGTGCTCTTTCAGATACGTATTAAGTGCTTCTACACAGGAACTATAAGAATGTTCGCCAACTTCATCCAAACCATCGAAGAGTGGTAAAAGTTGATTTTGGTTTATCCACTGTTGACCGAGGGCAGCGGGTATGTGATATTTAGCATTCAATTCCTCAACCAACCATTTTTCGATAGACTGTCGCTTCTCTACCCAGGAGGCCAGAGAGAATATCACTGGTATGGGATGAGCAATATCACGTATGGCACGCTCCAAAAGAGCACGGGTCAATTGAAGGAGTAGTGTTGTCTTGCCAGAGCCAGGCTCACCGAGAATCAATAGCTTGCCATGGGCACGCTGATAGGCATCAAGGATACGCAGGCTGGAAGTAACCTCTTCTCTGGGTTGCTGTACTTCTTGCAGGTGCTGCTTCCAAGGAGATACGACTATATCCGGTTGTTCATGCAGTTCCAATTCGATTTCAACAACATTCTTTAAAGATGTCTCTAGCAATCCTTGAATCCATATACTATAGACGATATCAAGCATGCAACGGCGATCCTGATGTTTGAAAAAAAGATCGCTGCCGTAGAATACACTAGACTCCCCTGCTTCATTAAACCGTGAGGAAGCAATGTTTTCCAGGGAAGGGCGTTCATCTGTGCCACTCAAAGGCTCATTAATCTTGGTGCTTGTGTTAGTCGTCGGCACTTGCGCGTTTGCTGGCATTTCGTTGGACGTGCCAGATTTAGGTAGCGCATAATTCCTGTGTAGTTCTGCAAACCACTGCTCATCCAGGGCATCTTTCAACCCTGCTTGTCTCGCTCTATTCCAGAGGGTGCGAATCTCTTCCTGGTTTTCCCAAACGCCTCTTTGGGCTAGTGTCTCTATCAGCGAGCGCAGGTTGGCAGCTTTTGGTACAGATTTGCCAATCTCCCAGTAGCGAAGTGTGACAGCATGGACACCGATCAGAGGTGCCAACGTTTCTTGTGTCATCCCAGTGCGGCCTCGCAACATTGCCAGTTCACCACCCAGTGCTCTACGAAGTTTTTTATCATCACCCATGTATTATCCTCGCTATCCTTGCAATAAAACCCTTTCTAGAAACACAGAAAACGAGAGAGTGCCATAGATAGAAATAGAAAGACCTATACGTGGAAGATCACTCTCTCGCCTTCTGGCTTTTTTTCCTTGTTAACCTTATGCTAAGGATAGCACAACATGAACGGTCTGAAAAGTGCTGTTTATGTTGTGGTTCTGGGTACTTGACACGAAGCAGTGAAAGCATCAGCTTTAGCTTCGGCATTTATGAAAAAGATATCGAATAAATCGGTACTAACAGTAATACTAAGAGACTGCCGACCCTGACTTGAAGGATATAGGAGAGCGCATGAAAACTGTGATAGATAAAAAGACTCAGATTGCCGATATCGTTGCCACACGTCAGCCATTGATCACCCAGATAGAGGCGAGGCAGGCCCGTTTGCTGGCCATCGCTCGCGCTATTCGCTCCCTGAGCGATACGCAGACACAACTTATGAAAAGTAATGATCCCATCATCCTGGAGTGTCTCAAGTCTATCGACTTCTCAGCTTTTCAGCCGAGATTTAATACCGAACTGGAAAATCTTAACAAGCTCAAAAGCCGCTTCTCGCGTAAGACCCTCAACATAGGAGTGATTGGACGTGCTAGACAAGGGAAAAGTCGCTTGCTGCAAACTTTGAGTGGACTCTCGTCCAATGAAATTCCTGATGGAGACCGGGAGACCTGCACAGGTGTACGTAGTACCATTTATCATCATCCCATTGACTCGTATGCAGAGATAGTGTTCTATAGCGAGGAAGAGTTCCTGCGTGAGGTGATTGCGCCTTACTACCACGCTCTGAATCTTGGACCTGTGCCAGTCAACCTTGATCAGTTCGCCAAGGCCGTATTACCTTCGAGTTCATTGGCGGTACAGAGCGCAATGGGCAAACATTTCCTCGAGTACAGAAACTTTGTTCAGGCCTACAGACCTTTGCTGAAAGTCGGGGCTCCACAGCGCATATCGTTACAGGATCTACGCCAATATGTCGCGCAGGATAGGCCTGATGGCAAGCGAGACCTGCACAACTATTTAGCGGTGCGGGACGTCAAAATTTACACGAAATTCCCCTATGAGGACGTGGGGCAGATTGCGCTATTGGACATGCCAGGACTGGGTGATACAGGGCTTGGGGATGAAGAGCGTCTCATCAAGGCTCTAGGCGAAGACATAGACTTCGCGCTCTTTGTACGCATGCCCAAGTCCACTGGCGACCTTTGGGAAAAGTTTGATACCCAGTTGTACGACACAGCTCAACAGGCTCTCAAAGACCTGTTACCACTCAACGACTGGTCATATATGGTCCTTAATAACACGGTTAGCGGATCTAAGGGCAACAATACGACGAACTGCGTATCATTACAGAACGGCATCACCTCTACCTTCCCCGGCAACCATCCTTTCGTCGAGAGTGTGATTGTTGACTGTACGGACTCACTGAAGGTGAACGCCAATCTGCTCGAACCGGTCCTGAACTATCTGCTGGATAACATGAACAGGTTAGACCGACAGTATGTAGAGGCATGCCAGCAAGGTATTACCAAACTCCAGCAAGAAATCGAGGCGGAACTGGAAAAAGCACTTCTAGCGGTTGAGAGCATCGCTTCTTCCGACGACAGCTACAAGCGATTCCGAGAATGTTTTATGCCGACGTGGAAGGAACTGAAAATAGGTCTGGACTCTCTAGTGAACGAGATGCGGAAGAAGAGCAATCAGGAGGACCCTGCCTTCGTTGACTACTTCGTCAAAAGATTTGAGGTGTGTAAAAACGATACGGGCATTCCAACTATTGAGCAGATCAAAGACCTAGCTTCCGCGAAGGGCGCTTTTAAGAAGGTTTACTTTGATTGCTTCGACGAAATCCGAACGCGTCTGACCTATAAATTCATCAGCTTGGATGAGGCACTCAAGAAATCGATGAGCGACGTGAAAAGCAAAACGGCGCAGGTGTTCTTACAACAGGGACGACTGGCTGGCGTAACGCAAGCCAAAGAAGACAAGTTCTTTGATGAGATGGGCGAGAACTCTAATCTTGGGCGCTTGCGCCATGTGTTCCGTGCCTTTGCTCGCTATGAACTGTCGTACAGAGGCTTTTTCCAGCAGCGTATTCGCAAGCACCTCGACCGATTGATCACGGATCGTGCCACAGACTTGAAACTTTCTGACCCCTCCAATCCGACGACCTGTGCCACTGAGGTATTCAACTTGCTGAAAAAGGCTCAGGCTGATACAGTGAGTGCCCTGCAAACTGAGCTGAGCAAGTACTTCGTTGAGCCAAGCCAAGCAGCCTTTGCAGTTGTTGAAGAGTTTGTAGATCAAACGATTCGGGCCGAAGGGGTTGACGAGGAGTGGGGGAACTACTATCGTAGTGTACAGGACCGCGTCTGGGAAGCCGATTTCAAGAAGATTACAGATAGGAAGCGCATTCTAGATGAGTGGCACATGCATGTGAAAAACGCGCAACAGATCAGCAAGCTAGCTCCGCTACAATAGGTGCTCACGCGCCAAAGTCAGTGATTTATGCCTGATAACTCCAGCTACTGCTCTCCACAAGAGAGCAGTAGCTAGAGACGCCATTATCTCCTCGTTGCCGGAAAAAACATAGTGACCTCCGACCAGTGCCCTACGAAGTTTTTCATCATCACCCATGTATTATCCTCGCTATCCTTGCAATAAAACCCTTTCTAGAAACACAGAAAACGAGAGAGTGCCATAGATAGAAATAGAAAGACCTATACGTGGAAGATCACTCTCTCGCCTTCTGGCTTTTTTTCCTTGTTGACCTTATACTAAGGATAGCACAACATGGACGATCTGAAAAGTACGGTTTATGTTGTGGTTGCAGAAACCTTCTCAATGTCTTAGTTGGAAGAAGATAAGGAAAGAGAGTTTACATGCAAAATGCAACGGCTATCCCGACGGCGTTTTTTCATAGTGACGCAAGAAACCGCCTTGCTAACCAAGTGATAAATAATTACGCTGCAGGACACGCACTTATGGATGTTGTGATTGGTGCTGCTGGGCTACTTGTACCTGGCGGTGGCGTTGCTGCTATGCTTGCATCATTAGCTGCCCAAGCTCCAGTGATTTATAGCCCAATGGTTAGGAGTCTTGCACGTATCTATAGTGCAACACCTGATCAATTTACAAGAGGCATTGTCACCGCCGCAACGATTGTCGGCGCTGCTGTTGATATCGGTGACGAGGTACTAGCAGAGGCTCTTTCAAGTGAGTTTGGGCAAGAGTTTTTACTAAGCATTCTTCACGAGATTTGGCCCGAACTTGGGGTCGGAACGCTTTTAAGTTTTATTCCTTTCGCTGGGGGTTTTATTGCAGCAGGCTTGGATGCTACACTTGCTGCTACCTTGACTTGGCGTGTCGGAATTACAACGATCTTGTACTTCATGAATAACGAAGAATGGGTAGGAGGCAGTAAAGCAAATACTCTCAGACAAGCAAAACAGATTGTAGGAGTGATGTCGCCAAAGACTCACAATCGTGTCGATCTCAGTAGCCTTGCTAATAGAGTACCAGAAGTAAAGCGAAAGGCGTTAACTGGCATTAAGCAGCAGATAAACGTTTTGAAACGAGCGAATAGCACAATCTCAAAAAGCGAAATTAGGGAGATTTTAACTAGCGAGGGAGTTGATGCTGCTTTAGTCGATGAAGCGCTACAAACTACATGAGCCTTACGCGGATGATTGAAAAGAGAAGGACTAAAAGTTCTTCTCTTTTTTTAGAAGCATTTGCATTTGTCTAGCGCTATGGTATACTTTGGGCAATGTTGTGGTAGATATAAGGAGGCGATCATGAACAGATGAACACGAAACGACCATATCAGCGTATCCTCAAAAATCTTTTTCACGAGCAAGCTGCAGAGATTATTCCTCTCCTGTTTCCTGGGTACTGGGTTAAAGAGGTGCTAGATGTCGAGATGCCAGAACTCAAATCAACTGAGGTTGAAGGCCCTGTGAGTGAGTTTGAACAGGGGCTGGCGTCACTTGCTCTGCCAGGAGCACAGGTGATAAAAGCTTATCAAACCGAATGGATCGAGCACTCAGGCCACTTTGAACGTGCCTATCGCGTCCATGACCCAAAGACTGAGAAGCCATCCTATCTTCTCATTGAGGTCCAGACAGAACGCGAAGACGAGGATCTACCCCCACGTTTCTTGTGCAATTTTGCATCGGTCGCCCGATACGTAGCAAAAGAGGTACGGCAAGAGAACAATCATGTAGCAGAAGATGAGGTAACAGAAAAGGTAGAGCAAAAGGGGACCATCATGAGTAGGGGCTACAATCTCTCCCCAGTAGTCCTCTGCTCCTTCCCGCAGGCGGTCCCAGCTCCGGTACGAGAGACATTCCAGGACGAAGTCATACTTGCCTTCAATTTCGAGACCCTGGGCCTATGGGAAAAAGATGCACGTGAGTTTCTCAATACTCATGTCACCGCCACCTACTTTTTGCTGCCAGTGATGAAAAATGCCGATGCTACCCTGCTGGGGCTAGCCATTGAGGAACTTGCTCAGCGGTTCCAGACAGATGAGAAAGAGTTAGGGCGGCATTTGACAGGACTGAACTTGCTACTGCAACAGTCTGAGACGATGTCAGATGAGCAGAAGCTAGCGGCACAAGAGCACTTGCAACGGTTTAGGCATCTGATGACGAATGATCCTTATGAGGAGTAGGTGCTTTGGCACGCGGGAAATTATATGAGCGGACATAAACCATTTTCAGAATTGACTCGCTTCTCTTCACCAGAGCGTAACGCAAAGGTAGCAGCAGAAACTAGCAGGTTACGTGAGGAAATGACCCTACAGGAATTACGGGAGGCGCTGAACATCCAGCAAGATGAGCACACAACTACGTATCATACCCATCATTGGCATTGGTGAGATTGCTCCTGGTGCCGACCTAGCACAGATCATCCACACGGCATTACAGCAGCAACACCTAGCACTTGAGCAGGGTGATATACTCGTCGTGACGCATAAAATCGTCTCTAAAGCAGAGGGACGACTGGTGCAGCTTGACGAGGTGGAGCCGTCGGCGTTTGCACGGACAATTGCACAGCAATGTAAGAAGGATGCACAACATCTCGAAGTAGTGCTGCGTGAGAGTAAACGTATCGTACGCATGGACCACGGCGTGCTTATTAGTGAGACAAGGCATGGCTTTATCTGCGCTAATGCCGGAGTAGACGAGTCCAATGTCGGTGGGCAGCGTCAACTCACGCTGTTGCCCGTTGATCCCGACCGTTCGGCTCGTACACTACGCGCAAGATTGCAGTACCTCTCTGGAGAGGGTACGGATTTTGACATTGCCGTGATTATTTCAGATACCTGGGGGCGTCCGTGGCGCAACGGGCAGGTAAACATGACTATAGGTATCGCGGGTATGCAGGCCATTGTTGACTATCGAGGGCAACGGGATCCTTACGGCTATGAGTTGCAAGTGAGCGAGATTGCCGTGGCTGACGAGTTGGCAGCGGCGGCAGAACTGGTGATGGGCAAGATTGAGCGCATCCCTGTAGCGCTTATTCGCGGTTATACGTATATTCCAGCACAGGGAGATGCAGGTTCTCTGCTACGCGATAGTGCAATAGACTTGTTTCGGTAGGGGCATGCTTTATCACGCCCAACATCTCTGAGGTAGATATCGTGACCATATATTCCGAGGTTCGACAAGCAATCAGACCAGCCCATGCGCATGACCTTGCCACTTTGCTACGCAGTAGGCGCAGTGTGCGCCAGTATCAAGTACGCCCGGTAGAGCGTATACTGCTCGAACAGATGCTCGAAGCTGCACGCTGGGCACCTTCTCCACATGGAAGACAGCCCTGGCGCTTTGTCGTGCTGACACGACAGGAACCCAAGCATTTGCTTGCAGAGCACATGGGTGAGACCTGGCGACACAATCTGCAGATGGATGGACAAGAGGCAGAAATTGTGGAAAGACGGCTGCAGAAATCGCGGCAACGTATTCTTGGTGCGCCTGCTATCATTATTGCCTGCCTTTATATGGCAGATATGGATCGCTATCCCGATGAAAAACGGCAGGCCGATGAAATCACGATGGCTATACAGAGCATCGGCGCAGCTATACAGAACATGCTGCTCATGGCCTACGACTTGGGCTTGGATACTGGCTGGATGTGCGCGCCGCTCTTCTGCCCGGAGGTAGTCTGCGAGGTACTCGACCTGGATAAACGGCTTATGCCCCAAGCACTCATTACTGTAGGTTATGCCGCCGCCGATCCACAGCGGCGCGAACGTCTTCCCTTGAGTAGTTTAGTTGTGCGCTTTGACTGAGGATAGGCTATGATTGTTGTTCTTGCTGGCGGCGTTGGGGCGGCACGCTTCCTACAAGGGGTAGTACAAGTTGTTCCCCAGCAGCAGTTTACCGTCATCGTCAACACCGGTGACGACCGAGCGTTCTACGGCCTGCACGTCTCGCCTGATCTCGATATTGTCATGTACACACTGGCGGGTATAGTTGATGAGACACAGGGCTGGGGCATACGCGACGATACGTATCATACGATGCAGCAGTTGACGCGCTATGGCAATGAGGACTGGTTCCTGCTGGGCGACCGCGACTTGGCCACGCATATTCACCGTACCAATCTCTTGCGCCAGGGCAAGACACTCAGCGAAGTCACCGACCTGTTGCGCATACAACTCGGATTGCAGTTGCACATCTTGCCCATGAGCGACCAGCCCGTCGCTACGCACATTCAAACCCCTGCCGGACTGCTCCACTTCCAGGAATACATGGTCAAACGTCACTGTGCCGATGAGGTACAAGATGTCGTGTTCACCGGAGCAAGCGCTGCGCGACCTGCCCCGCGAGTACTCGATGCGCTTAAAGAGGCCGAGGCGATTCTGATCGCGCCCAGCAACCCTATCGTCAGCATTGGCAGTATTCTAGCGGTTCCTGGTATCCACGATGTCCTGCACGAAGCAAGTGGTATGATTGTCGCAGTCAGTCCTATTGTAGGCGGCGCACCTATTAAGGGGCCAGCAGACAAACTTATGCGCAGCCTGGGTATCGACGTCTCAGCCGTAGGTGTGGCACGCTGCTACCGCGATTTTCTTGACGTGATGGTAATCGATGAACAAGACACCCAGCTTGCCGCAGACATAGAGGATCTTGGTATTCCTACTGTCGTCACAAACACCATTATGCATGATATGACGGCTAAGGCTAATCTTGCACGCAGCGTGCTTGAAGCGGCAGGAGTAACCATGTGAGCCTTGGCGCTAGCACGCGGGCCTATAGAGCACTTATTCCGGTAAAAACACTGCACGAAGCTAAGAGTCGCCTTGCAGCATACCTGACTCAGGCGCAGCGCGAACGGCTGGTGCTAGATATGCTGCACCACGTCATAGGTGTACTACAAGAAAGTCACTCTCTAGAAAAGGTAGCGGTAGTCAGTCCAGACGCGTATGTACTGGCCTGCGCACAGGCATGGGGGGCACAGCCGCACACTGAGGAACAGCATGGACATAATCCTGCACTTTCCGCAGCGGCACAGCGCGAAATGGCAACGGGAGCGACCGCTCTTCTCACCATCTCAGCCGATTTACCACTGCTACGTGCAAGCGATGTAGAGAACATGATTGAACAGTCGCATCGTTACACGATTGTGCTTGCTCCTTCGCAAGATGGAACAGGCACCAATGCACTGTTGGCACGTCCACCTTTAGCAGTTCCTTACGTATTTGGGCCACATAGCTTGCAACGCTATATTCATGAGGCCAAACAACGTGATATCGCTCACGTACTGTATACCAGTATCGGTACGGCTTTTGATATTGATACAATGCATGACCTGGAACTTTCTCGACAGAGACGCCAAAACAGAGAGTATAGCTGAATTTGTTGTGTTGTGGTGCTCTTCAGCCCACAACACAACAAATTTATTTACAGTCTCACCAACCCCCAGCGTTCGCGCACGCGACGTTCAATAGAGGCAAAAATCAAGCTATCGATGGCTACCCCTATGACGATAATCAATACCATCACCGCCATAACCTGCGAGGCATCGTTGAGATCACGTCCATTTTGCAGCAGATTGCCCAGGCTGAGTGTGAAAAACAGCAGTTCCCCAGCCATCAGCGAACGCCAAGCAAATGTCCAGCCTTGTTTCAGGCCATTCAAGATTGCTGGCAGCGCCGCAGGCAACACTACCTGTGTAGAAAGGGCGAGTCCTTTAGTGCCCAAGGTGCGCGCAGCCTTCAGGTAGATAGGAGGAGTATTCTTGATACCCGCATCCACCCCAAGTGTAATCGAGAAGAGAGCACCCATTACCACCACAAAAATGATCGCTTGCTCGCTCAGACCTAACCACAGAATGGCAAGCGGAAGCCAGCACACACTGGGCAGAGCCTGCAGACCCAGAATGAGAGAGCCTACCGTCTCTTCAAAGATGCGATAGCGTGCGATCAACAAGCCGAGGACCAGACCAATCAGCAGCGAAATGCTGTATCCAAGCACAAGCCGTTGCAGGCTCACCCGTGCGGCCTGCAGAAACTGACCGCTTTGCAAGCCAGTGACTAGTGTATGCGCGACCGCAAGTGGTCCTGGAAACAGGTAGTCAGGCCAGATACCGGTATTAGCGACCAGTTGCCACAGAGCCAGCAAGAGGGCGTAGAAGACAATGCGCCGCACCCACGGTATGAGTGCTGCACTGCTCACACGCAGACGTAGTGCGGACTCAGCATTAGCTGCTTTTGCCATTTGCTGCCTCCTGCTCATGAGTTCCCATCGTATCCCGCAATACAGCGGTGATCTTGGCTGCCTGATCCACCAGCATGCGATCCTCCAGTGAACGTGGGCGAGGTAACTCGATACGAAATTCCTGGACAATGCGCCCCGGTCTGGGCGCAAATACCAGCACGCGATCACCCAGTGCCACCGCCTCGCGTACATTGTGCGTCACAAACATGATAGTCTTGCGTGTAGCTAGCCATATGGATTCTAGTTCGATGTGCAACCGATCACGTGTCAACGCATCTAGTGCAGAAAACGGCTCGTCCATCAGTAGAATTGCTGGATCAATGGCTAGCGCACGAGCAATTGCCACGCGCTGGCGCATGCCACCGGAGAGCTGATGGACATAGCTACGCTCAAACCCTTTCAAATGTACTAGCTCGATGAAGTGCCGAGCAATGGCGGCCCGCTCCTTCGCGGGCTTGCCTGCCTGGCGCAGACCAAACTCGACATTGTGCTGAACATCCAACCAGGGAAACAGTGCAGCTTCTTGAAACAGTAGTACACGATCAGTACCCGGACCATACACTTTTTGTCCATCAGCCCACACACTACCACTATTGGCTGATTCCAGGCCCGCAACGATACTTAGCAACGTGGACTTACCACAGCCGCTCGGTCCAAGCAAGCACACGAACTCACCCGCTGCCACATCTACATCCACTGGTTGCAATGCCTCAACAGTCCCAGTGCGTGCAACAAACACCTTGCTCACGTCCTCGATCTTTAAGGGAATACCGGTCGGCTTTGGTCGATCACTGCCAGAAAAAGGCTCAATAGCCGGAGCGTTGCTGGCTTGTGCCTGAAAAAACATCTGCTTGTCCTCCCTATTACTTGTTATGGTCCTACTACTGCTGCCAACTTCTTAGCGGTAAGCACTTGGTTGAGCAGTCCCAGATTGTAAATGCCTGTCAGATTCGGGTTGCTACTGCCCAGGAAGCCGAGTGCATAGGCTCTGTCAGCCCCTTCGCGCAGTGTCGAGGTCAACGGATCATAGGTGATATCGAGGTTGCTATAGGCCAGATCAATTTCATTGCTCGGCAGAGCCTTGCCTGTGATGCGCTTGATCTCACTGTTCATGATATTCTTAGCGCTCGCCGGATTGCTCAGGATGTACTGTACGGTGTCAACATGAGCCTGCAGGAACTCGCTCACTATACTAGGATGTTGATCCAAGAAGGCTTTGCGCACAATAACGTCGGTCGTCACGAATTTTCCATTAGGCCAGAGCGTACGCTCATCAACAAAAACACGACCATTGCCCTCTACCACTAGGCGCGTTGCCCACGGCTCGGGCACCCATGCACCGTCAATCTTGCCTTGCTTAAACAGTGTCAAGATGTTGGGGTTATCGGTCGGAGTAACCTGGACGGTTCCACCCTTATCGGCAGTCTTGAGGCCATGCTGCTGCAGATAGTAGCGCAATGCTACATCCTGAGTGCCGCCGAGCTGGGGTGTGGCAACCTTCTTACCATTGAGGTCTTGGGCACTGTTAATGTTAGCCCCAGGGCGCACAATGAACGACGCCCCGCCGCTTGCAGCACCAGCAATGATGCGCAGTGCCTCACCATGGCTTTTTACATAGCCGTTGATTGCTGGGCTAGGACCGATATAGCCAATATCAATTTCATTAGCAAAGAGGGCTTCGATTTCTGCTGGACCAGCATTAAAAATCTTGGTTGCCAGCTTGACATTCGGCCCCAGCGCATTCTGAAACGTGCCACGCTGCGCCCCGACCAATGCTACAGCATGGGTCAGGTTCGGGTAATAGGCTAAGCGCACGGTAAGCTGCCCGCTGCTGTTGCTGGAAGGCTGTGCGCCGCAACCTGCGAGGGCGAACACTACAACGAGTACGATGATACGTAACCAATAAACATGCGATGTCTTCAAGAGGTCCTTCTCCTTTGCCTTTGGACAGGATAACTATTTGCGCAACGTCTTGCGCTTTTGACCAACTGTAAGAAAACTCAGCCTCATTAGGAAAACAATAACATATTTATGTCATTCTTTCAAGTTATTTGAAATATTCTTTTTGGTTATAAGAAGCCACCAAAACCCTTGACAAAAAAGGTTTTCTTCCCTATACTTGATATAGTCAATCAGTTCGGTCAACTTCCCTTTCTTTTCTAGGAGTGTCCGTCAATTTTTTGCAAGGTTGGGGCAAAGCCACAGGCATGTAAAAAATTGACGGACACCACTCCCTCCTTGCCGCAGGCAGGGAGCAGAAAAAGAAAATGAGGCTTTGCGGGAACTGTAGGGGACGGTCATCCCCCGTCCCCCTTGCCGTTGGGATATAAGCTAGTTTGAACGATCTAGTACTGCCAGAGTCGATCATTTGAGGTAGGGCTAGGCTAGCTGACGCTGGTCGCAAAGGAGTGACTGGCATCAGTTAGCTTAGCCCTACCGCAAGCAGCGAAAGGAGATCTGTACAGTATGGCAAATGTGCATGTGCATCATGAAGACCATCTCAGACATGGACCCGGCTATGCTTCACCCGAAGAGGCTACCAAGGCCGACCCCGAAAAGGTGCTTTACAGCATCGCCCTCTACGGGGGAACAGGGATAGAGCAGCCCGATTATTTGGCCACTATTGATGTTGATCCCACATCCCCGACCTACTCCCAGGTGATCCATCGTCTGCCCATGCCCAACGTCGGCGACGAACTGCATCACTTCGGGTGGAATGCCTGTAGCTCCTGCTATGAACATGAAAGCAAATCACGAAGCTTCCTGATCCTGCCGGGTAACTTATCTAGCCGTATTCACATTGTGGATGTCTCTGATGCACAAGCCCCAAAACTGCATAAGGTGATCGAGCCAGAAGAAGTCAAGCAAAAGGTGAACCTCAGCGCTCCACATACTGTTCACTGTCTGGCTGATGGTCGGATTATGATCTCAATGCTCGGTGACAGGGACGGCAACGCCCCTGGCGGTTTCCTGTTGCTCGACGAGCAGTTCAATATTGCAGGCCGTTGGGAGCGCGAGCCAGATGGCATGCGCTATAACTACGACTTCTGGTACCAGCCACGCCACAATGTCATGGTCAGCAGTGAGTGGGCAGCGCCTACCACTTACACAAAAGGTTTCAATTTGGATGATGTTGCTGCCGATAAGTACGGTCATCACTTGCACTTCTGGGATTGGCAGAAGCATGAAATCGTACAGAGTGTTGATCTGGGTGAAGAAGGATTAGTCCCCCTTGAGGTGCGCTTCCAGCATAACCCTGACAGTACCCACGGGTTCGTTGGAGCAGTACTCAGTAGCAATATGTGGCACTGGCATAAACCCAACGGCAAATGGCAGGTGGAAAAGGTAATCGATGTGCCCTCCGTTGAGCTA
>JAFAXQ010000146.1 GCA_019240835.1 Ktedonobacteraceae bacterium | reverse complement strand
AGCGGGGAACGCCGTCGCCAGCCACGCCGCGAAGCAGCGCACGATCATCACCGCCTGCCCGCACTGCTTCAACACCATCAAGAACGAGTACCCGCAGTTGGGCGGCAACTACGACGTGGTGCATCACACCGTCTTCATCGACCGGCTGCTGGCCGACGCCCGCATCACACTGCCCGAAGGCTTCGACCAGCGCAAGCTGACCTATCACGATCCCTGCTACATTGGCCGCTACAACGATATCTACGACGAGCCAAGGCGCGTGCTGACGGTGCTCAACAGCAACGGTGTGACGGAGATGCGCCGCCATCGCAACAAGAGCTTCTGCTGCGGCGGTGGCGGTGGCCGTGCCTGGATGGAAGAGAGGATTGGCAAACGGGTCAATCAGGCTCGCGTCAAGGAGGCGCTGGACACCGAGGCAGAGGTACTGGCAGCCGCGTGCCCCTTCTGCATTACCATGTTCGAGGATGGTGTCAAAGGTGTGGAGGCCGAAGAACGGCTCAAGGTTGAGGATATCTCTGAGATTCTTGTTCGTGCTCTAGAGTCGAAGTAGGGCGTTGAAACTAATAAAAGAGCACGAACGTGCTAAAGGCAAATGTCTACACGCATAATTTGTCTCATGTATTTTTTTCATGAACGTTGACGGCAAGGGTGCGTACAGATAATTCAGAAAGGTAGGGAATTACAATGGAAGAACAGAACAAGGACCTTGGTACTCAGGCAAAAGAAGACCAATTGAAAGGTACAATTAACAAGGTAGTAGGCAAAGTAGAGAGCGCAATTGGTCACATCATCGGTGATCCGGAGATGGAGGCTAGAGGCGATGCTAAGCAGGTTAGTGGTACTGTCCAGTCAGTGGCTGGTAATGTTAAACAAAAGATAGACGAGGTGCTCCACCCTGACCTCGGCACCCAGGGAACAGTAGACCAGATAAAAGGTAACCTTGCCCAGGGAGCAGGCAAGGTAGAGAGCGGGGTTGGTGAAGCCATCGGTGATCCGCAGATGGAGGCCCGAGGTGATGTCAAGCAGGCAGGTGGCGCTGGAGAGTCGATGCTTGGTAAAGCCAAAGAAAAGCTAGACGAGATACTCCACCCTGATGAACACTCCAAGTCCTAGAACAGGAGAGACACAGACAAGCAAGTTGCACGCCCTGGCGTTACTAGGGCGTGCAATTGGTTTGCCTACTCAGGATTATTCCATGCTCTGCCATCTTGCTCTATGAGCGTATTGGCCTGCTCAGGTCCCCATGTTCCGGCTTTATAGAAATGAATACCACTAGGTGCCTTCTGCCAGGCAGTGGTGATACTGTCTATGATGCGCCAGGATGCCTCAATTTCGTCGCGGCGAATAAAGAGCGTGGAATCGCCAATCATACCATCGGCGATGAGGCGTTCATATGCTTCTGGCGACTGGATGCCAAAGGCAGTTTTATAAGAGAAGTTCATATCTACCGAGGCAAGGTGTTGCGCGGCCCCCGGAATTTTCGCTCCAAATTTCAACGAAATGCCATCATCAGGTTGGATGCACAGAGTCAAACGGTTGGGTACTAATCCTTTTGTCTCTGGCGGCTTATACAACTGGTGCGGCACGCGTTTAAACTGAATAGTCACTTCGGTGCTACGCGCTGGTAGACACTTGCCTGTGCGAATATAGAAGGGAACATCGGCCCAGCGCCAGTTCTCGACAAACAATTTGAGCGCTACATACGTCTCTGTTACCGAATTGGGGTTTACGCCTTTCTCTTCTCTGTAGCCAATAGCGGGTTTGCCCTCAACAGTGCCTGCAACATACTGCCCTCGTACAGTGCATTGCGCGACCTCTTCGGTTGTGAGCAGCGGAATAGCATGCAGCACTTTCACTTTCTCGTCACGAATAGCATCGGCATCAAAGGTGACCGGGGGTTCCATGCAAGTGAGGCATAAGACCTGCATAATATGGTTCTGCACCATATCGCGAATCGCGCCCTCGCTCTCATAGTATTCAGCACGTGTACCAATGCCAATGCTCTCTGCTACCAGAATTTGCACATGGTCAATATAGCTTTGATTCCACAGTGGCTCGAAGATACGGTTGGCAAAGCGAAACGCCAGAATATTTTGTACCGTCTCCTTACCCATATAGTGGTCAATACGATAGATCTGGTTCTCCTGGAAGACGCGTCCGAGATCGGCATTCAGCTTTTGAGCTGTGGCCAGATCATGGCCAAAGGGCTTTTCAACAATCACACGCGCCCACGATTTGTAACCGTTGCGCTCCTGCTGCTGTGCCAGACCCGCTTTACCAATGTTCTCAATCACTATGGAATCGGTTTCAGGAGGCGTGGCGAGATAGAAGATACGATTGCCCTTCGTTCCATGCTCGCGCTCAAGCTTATCGAGCAGTTGGGCCAGCTCACGGTAACCATCAGGATTATTGAAATCGGAGCGGCAGTAGAATAGACGCCGAGCAAACTGCTGCTGTGCCTCTTCATCTAGCTTGTTGTCTGCTGGCATATACGTATTGATCGACTCAAGCGCCATTGCGCGCCATTTCTCATCGTCTAGCGGACGACGCGCAAAGGCTACGATGCAAAACCCTTCAGGTAATGGGTGATCGTGGGCAAGATGAGCAAGAGTTGGCAAAAGTTTGCGCTGCGTCAAGTCTCCGGTGGCACCAAAGATGATCACAGCGCAAGGCTCAGGTGGAGCTTCATTTTGCCAGATGGAGTGCTGCTTGAGGACACCTTGCGCCTGAACTTCTTGTACCATAAAAGCTTCTCCTTGTTTGAATTTCTTAAGTCCTTATAGAAAGGCCCAAAAATTTAGAGTTTTGTAACACTAGCCTTTCGATGTTGTACTTTGTGATATCATATCAAATCTGGTTGGATACTGTTGGTACCAATTCGCATCCTATGATAAAATACAAAAACGTACTGTCTCAGATTGGCTTTTAGCTTCATTCAGAGGAAAGGTAATGCAAAGAATTACCCGAAAAGGAGATTACTATGGTGGAAGATCCACGTCAAGCTTCTTTCGCTGCCTCCATTAAGGCTCTAGAAGGCACTCTTGAGTACGTTCTAGGATCATCAAATTTTTTCCCAGATTTCAGTACAGATGATATCAAGCTAATAAAAAAGGTTCAACCTTTTACTAAGACCTTCCCAGAACGCGTTTTTGCTCTTATTAGAGCTGTTGAATATATCATCACTAGTAATATCCCCGGAGATATTGTTGAGTGTGGAGTATGGAGGGGAGGGAGTGTTATGGCCATAACACATACCTTATTGAAGTTAGGAGACACAAATCGGGATATCTATCTTTTTGATACCTTTGAAGGAATGACTCAAGCGACTCCAGAAGATGTTTCCTTCCTGGGAGAAAAAGCCATAGATACTCTTGCACAAGAACCGAAAGATAAAGATGGAGTATGGTCAATCTGGTCTTATGCTTCGATTGAACAAGTAAAGCAACTGCTACAAACGACTAACTACCCTATGCATAAGATGCATTTTGTACAGGGAAGAGTTGAGGATACTATTCCAGCACAAGCTCCCGAAAGAATTAGCTTGTTAAGGCTGGATACTGATTGGTACGAATCCACTTACCACGAACTTACGCATCTATTTCCTCGCCTATCTCTGAATGGAGTACTTATAATAGATGATTATGGACATTGGTTAGGGGCGAAAAAGGCAACAGATGAGTATATAAGGGAAAATAATATAAAGATTTTCCTTAACAGAACAGATTATTCGGGGAGAATAGGCGTGAAGTGCTTTGAAACGGCCTCTTGAGGAGATCATTCCTTCGGAAGTCGCGTACTAACGAAACCAGATAGCATAACTCCCCGACCAAGGTAATATCTACAGACAGGAACAAAACACTATGCCAGAGCGTACCATTTATCTCGATCACGCCGCAACCACTCCACTCGACCCGCGTGTGTTGGACGCTATGCTCCCATATCTTATAACTGAATATGGCAATGCCAGTAGTATCTACACCTTGGGCCGTCATGCTATGCAAGCGATTGACCGCGCACGTGAGCAGGTAGCCGAGGTTATGCATTGCCGTCCTACCGAGATCACTTTTGTCGGCTGTGGCTCCGAGAGCGACAATCTGGCGATCAAGGGCATTGCGTATGCCTCCCAGAAAAAGGGCAATCACCTCATTACTACACAAATCGAGCATCATGCTGTGCTGCATACCTGCCACTACTTGGAGCGCTTTGGCTTCACAACCACCTACCTTCCTGTTGATGCCTATGGGCGTGTTGACCCTGATGATGTCGAGCGGGCCATTACTGATCAAACGGTATTGGTCTCGGTAATGTATGCTAACAATGAGATAGGCACGGTTGAGCCAGTGCAGGAGATTGGGCGCATCTGTCGCGCTAAGAAGGTGCCCTTCCATATAGATGCCGTGCAAGCAGCGGGAAGCATGCCCATTGATGTCGCTGCTCTGAACGCCGACTTGCTCTCGCTTTCTGCCCACAAGTTCTACGGTCCCAAGGGTATGGGCATTCTCTATACACGTCAGGGGGTACGTATGTTACCTCAGCTCCAGGGAGGCTCGCAGGAACGCGGACGGCGTGCTGGTACAGAGAACGTCGCTGGTATTGTTGGCACTGCCACAGCGCTGCGCCTGGTGCAAGAAGAATTGCCACAAGTAACGCCGCATCTTAGAGCACTACGTGACCGCTTGATCGAGGCTATCCTGACTATTCCGAGAAGTCGCCTTACTGGTCATCCCACCGAGCGTCTACCGAATAATGCCAGTTTCTGTTTTGAGGGAGTTGAGGGTGAGTCCATCCTGCTCAGCCTGGACTTACTCGGTATTGCGGCCTCTAGTGGGTCGGCGTGTACCTCTGGCTCGGTTGATCCCTCGCATGTCCTTGTTGCGCTTGGCCTGCCGCCAGAGTGGTCACACGGCAGTTTGCGCCTCACGCCGGGGAAAGAGAATAGCCAGACCGATATAGAAACAGTAATAGCCGCCTTGCCCGGCGTGGTCGAGAAGGTGCGCAGTCTAGGGGTGTAGAGGCGTGATAAATATGGTAGTATAGAATGAGTATTACTATTTGCCAACTCGCCAAGGAAGGCGAACACTTACCATGACAAGGATGGGGAGTAGGAGACGTGGGAGGCGAACTATAGTCACATAAGGAGCGTGTAATGGCCAAGAACATGCAAGACGAGGTGGCATACTACTACGATTTCCACCCCACCGAGGAGGACTTGATGGGGGAAACCTCGGTTCACGCTGCTCTCGTGCATTATCTCTTGGAGGTACTCAAATGGCTCTTTCGTGGGCAACCACGTGCAGTCTATGAAAACCTCAACTTCTATCAAACTGTCAATCCCAAAGAGTGTCCCTTAGCCCCGGATGTGGCTGTGATCAACGGTGTCCACTTCCAGCACGTACGCAGTTGGCGGGTGGGCACAACAGGGCCTGCACCCCAAGTCGTCCTGGAGATCGCTTCACAAGAAACCTGGGACAAGGACTTGGATGAGAAGCCCATGAAGTATGCTCTCATGGGTGTGAAAGAATACTTTGCCTATGATCCCAGCCCACGTTCACTTCGGTGTGATGGCCGTCGACTCTTTGGCTGGCAACTCGACAGAGAAAAACAAAACATGCGGGAAATGCCTCTGGGTTCAGCAGGGCGTCTCTGGAGTCTCCACTTGGAGAGCTTTCTGGTTCCAGAGACGCAGTTGCTCCGCCTCTATGATAGCAATGGACAACTGCGTCTGACGCGGGCTGAAGCTATGGAGCAGCGTGCTGCTGCACTTGCTGAGAAATTGCGCTCACTTGGCATAGACCCTGACCAGATATAACCTTTTGAGGAGAACTTTAACAAGCAGGATTGAGCATATTTGCCTCTTGGCACTCAAGCCTCCTGGCATTGGAAAGGACAAGGAGTATATATTTTCATGAGTACGCTTAAACGTGAGCTGCTGTCACAACGCGTTCGCTTAGTCAAACCTTCGGGCATACGCAGATTCTTTGATATTACTGCCACGATGCCAAATGTCATCTCGTTGAGTGTCGGCGAGCCAGATTTTGTAACGCCAGCACATATTCGCCAGGCTGGTATCCAGTCTATAGAGCAAGGACGTACGCACTACGGTTCTAACTATGGCACACTGGAGCTGCGGCAAGAGATTGCTGCAACGCTACAGCGTCGTCATAAGCTCAACTACGATCCACAAAAGCAATTGCTCGTCACTGTTGGCGTCAGTGAAGGTCTGGATCTGGCCATGCGTACCCTGATAGATCCTGGCGATGAAGTGGTTGCGCCCGACCCTGGTTACGTTGCCTACGAGGCTGATATCATCCTTGCTGGCGGTACATCTGTGCCAGTTCCTGCGTATGCTAAGTACAACTTTGCCATACGGGCCGCTGAAATTGCTGCTGCCATCACACCACGCACAAAGATGATTCTGATCGGCACACCGAATAACCCCACTGGAGCTGTAGTGCCGAGAGAGGAGCTAGAAGGCATCGCTCAACTCGCTGTCAAACACGACCTGGTCGTTGTTTCCGACGAGGTGTACAGCCACATTGTGTTTGGTACCGAACACGTTAGCATTGCTGCTATGCCAGGCATGCAGGAGCGCACTATCTTGTTAGATGGCTTCTCCAAGGCCTATGCCATGACAGGATGGCGTATTGGCTATGTGGCTGCGCCCACTG
>JAFAXQ010000171.1 GCA_019240835.1 Ktedonobacteraceae bacterium | reverse complement strand
TGAGCTTGAACTACTTTTGTAGAGGCTCCAAAGATTTGAATTAGCACATCAGTTGTTCATAGGCAACGGGACTCTTGTAGCCTAGTGAAGAATGGCGTCGGACCCGATTGTAGAAAACTTCTGTGTACTCAAAGATGGCTTGCCTGGCTTGAGTCCGTGTTTGAAAGCTCACCCGATCAACACATTCTCGTTTGAGTGTTCCAAAGAACGACTCGCTCACCGCGTTGTCATAACAATTTCCCCGACGTGACATGCTCACAGTGATCCCGAACTGAGTCAGTACTTGTTGATACTGCTGGCTGGTGTACTGACACCCTCGGTCAGTGTGGTGCAGTAAACCCACTTGCGGACGGCGTTGTTGCAGCGCCATACGCAAGGCGTTCTCAACAAGCAGTTCATCTTGGCGTGCTGCCATGGCCCATCCAACCACCCGGCGCGAAAAGAGATCAAGCACCGCCGCCAGGTACAGCCATCCCTCTGCGGTCCAGATCGCGGTAATATCCGCTGCCCACTTTTCATTAGGGCGACTGGCCGTGAAGTCGCGGTTCAACAGATTGGCAGCTACCCGTGCGGCAGGATCGCTGTGCGTGGTGAGCGTCCGATGCCCTGGCCGATGAGGCGTTAGGCCCATTTCTCGCATCAAGCGTGCCACACGCCGCCGTGAGCAGCTGATCCCTTGCTCCTTCAATTCAGCATGCAATCGCGGACTCCCGTAGACCTTCCGATTGGCTGTGTAAGCCATCTGTATTCGCTCAGCGAGTTGATGGTCTTCCTGCTGATGCTGGCTCATCGGACGTTTCTTCCAGGCATAGTATCCGCTCACAGAGACCTCCAGGGTTTCACACAACACGCTGATGAGATAGTCTTCTCGATGTATCTCAATCGCCTGATACCTCACTGCTGGCCGCGCGAGAAGATACTGATGGTTTTTTTTAAGATATCGCGTTCCTGCCGGGTGCGTTCCAATTCTCGCTTCAGTCGACGGTTTTCTTCTTCGAGAGCCGTTTGATGCCCGCTGCCAGGGAAGGCTTCCTCTCCATGCTCAGCTAATTCTTTGCGCCATTGATGAATGGACGTGTCTGAGATGCCCAGCTCACGAGCAATATGCGTAATGGGCTTCCCACTGGTTTGCGCTAGTCGCACCGCTTCCCTCTTAAACTCCGGCGTATAGGTCTTCTGAGTTTTCTGCATGCTCTCTTTCCTCCCTATAAGAATAGTAGATCCGAAGATTTCACTACTCTACAAAAGTGGTGAAAGCTCAACTTCAAAGATGGAGATGTCCTGGAAACGGATCATATTATCCCCCTCTCAATAGGAGGAGAAGATACATGGAGCAACAAATGGGTACTTCATCGGCATTGCCACGATGTGAAAACAGCCCAATGGAGGGCTGCGGTATCGAAAGCAACGACCATCAAGAGAAGAGCCGTATGAAAGGAAACCTTCATGTACGGTTCGGAATTGGCGGTGGTGGAGGTGACTCCATCGCCGACCATAACGAATCCGAGTATTTCATCCGATATCGCACCTAATGCGGATTTTTGGGCACACTCAACTCTTCTCTCTGAGCGAGACTAGTGTAGTGTTTTGACCCGAAAAGAGCAAGCTATCGCACCTAATGGGCTATTAGCTGCGATACTCAACGGGAGTGCTGGAGGGGCCCTCTTTCTTCCAAAGAAGGAGTCACTCTCTGTCACTCCCCGTCACGGTTTCCGCTTCACCAGGGTAATCCCACGCCAAATCCGCGCGCTATTGGGCTGGTGTCGTAGGGGAGACGGCTGGCCTTTTGGGAAGGTGCAGAGCCGAAACGCATCAGCTCATAGCACAAGGCATCTGCTCCTGACACTCATATGCAGCGATTCAGCGTTTGGGTGGCACACACCGGTTCCCGAACATGTGCTATACTGTTTGGGAACTTCTCTTTGGAACTCTGGTGATACGCATGAAGGACGAAAACGAGGCCATGCCCGTCGTGCAGGGTGAGACCCTGACCTACCAGCGAGACGGACAAGACGAGCGGCTGCCGGTGGGAACGCCAATCTGGTATGCCTGGTTGAGCACAGCGCGCACCTTTGCCTTTCGCAGCGCGTTGGGAACCTTCACGGCACGTAAAGAGCAAGCGAGCAATAAGCGCGGAGGCGGGTACTGGCGCGCCTATCGCAAGCGCAACGGCAAGCTCCACCGGGTCTATCTCGGCAAGTCGGAGGAGTTGACCCTCGACCGGCTGAACAGCGCGGCAGTGACCCTGGCGAGGGAGCCGTCTGCCGATGAAGACGAGCGTGAGCCGGGCCGACCTGTGCCATATCAGCCGGTGGAAGTCTCAAACGAACGAAAGGAAGCCTCTGAGCGTGCGTCCAGGCGTTCTTCTCCCGTCCCGTTGCCACTCACGTCGCTCTTTGGGCGCGAACGGGAGGTCGCCGCGGTCTGCACCCTGCTCGCACGTCCTGAGGTGCGCTTGCTCACCCTCACCGGCACCGGGGGCGTGGGCAAGACGCGCTTGGCGCTGGCAAGCGCGAGCGAGGTCGAAGAGAGCTTCCCGGATGGCGTCTGCTTCATCTCGCTGGCCCCGATCCAGGATGCCGCGTTGGTCCTGCCCGCCCTGGTGCAGGCCCTCGGCCTGCCAAGCAGCCGGGCACCACTGGAGCCCCTGCAAGCGGCGCTGCGAGAACAGCAGCTCCTGCTGGTGCTGGACAACTTCGAGCAGGTAGCAGCGGCAGCACCACTCCTCATTGATCTGCTGGCCGCCTGCTCGCACCTGAAGCTGTTGGTGACTAGCCGCGAGGTGCTGCATGTGCGCGGCGAGCACGTGTTTGAGGTGCCCCCACTGGCGCTGCCCGATCCCAGGCACTTACCCGACTGGGCAACCCTGGCGCGCTACGGCGCGGTCAGCCTCTTCCTCGAGCGTGCGCGAGAGGCCCAGTCTTCCTTCGCGCTGACCGCCGAAAATGCTCTGCTCATCGCCGAGATCTGCGTCCGGCTCGATGGCCTGCCTCTGGCGATTGAGCTTGCCGCTGCGCGGCTCAAGCTGCTGCCCCTGCCGGCCCTGTTGGAACGGCTGGGACACCGGTTGGCCATCTTGACCGCCGGGCCACGCGATCTGCCTGC
>JAFAXQ010000136.1 GCA_019240835.1 Ktedonobacteraceae bacterium | reverse complement strand
AGCGGAAAAAATACGCGCCAGTTCTTCGTTGCTACGAAATAGCCCTGTGTCAGCGTCGACGACCTCTTCACGAGGAATGTTGAGCGCGCCTGGAATATGCCCTCTTCGTCCGTCACCGCGTGTGATTTCACCGCTATAGTGACCACGATCTCGTGCATCGATCAGCGTTGTATCTTGCTGGCCGAGCAGGGCTAGTACTTCTTCAGCGGTGGCGCGCAGTTGGGGTTGTGCTACGGCAGTGAAGGTAGCGCGAGGATCTGTCGGAATGATAGTGCTCAACTGGCGATTCTCACGTTTCCACTTGGGTAGTCCTCCATTTAAGACCACAACTTGCTCATGGCCGTAGTAGTTGAGCGCCCACCACAAACGCGTGGCAAACTGTGATGATGGGTGAGCGTCATAGGCGACGACCAGATGTTGATCACCGATGCCAAGACACTCCATGACCTCAGCAAACCGCGCAGCAGGCGCAACCTGTGCCTTTATAGCGTCATCTGGATCAACGATATCGCTGCTCCAGTCAATGTAAACGGCCCCGGGGATATGGCCTTTCTCATAGTCATCACGTGCTCCGACGTACAAGGCGTCTTGCACACCGTCGCGCTCAACCGTGCGCACATAGCCCCGCATGTCCACGATGCGTACGTGCGGGTCGTTCACGTGTTCAGCTAGCCAGGAAGTTTCTACTAAAAAGCGACTGCGCTCTAACTGGGGGTTTACTTGATTTATATCCATTTTTGATCTCTCTTCCTACAATCGGTTCAGATTGAATCTTAGCCAAACAGCCTATTAGCTTGTGGGTTATCTGTTTTGACAAAGTAGGCAGGAACTCCGAAGATCTGCATGGGAATAACTCGCTCGATACGCATGGTTTCGTTAGGCGTTTGCGTTGTGACGTAACGTTGAACCATCAACCCGAGTGGTCGCGCCAGGACAAGAGCAGCAGTTGACGCGAGAATGGCATTGTTAGCTGTGCTGTAGGGACGACGTAGCCTGCCCACAGCCAGAGCAGACAACCCGCTAAGCATGCCCGCTACAGCGAGATTGGTGCCGCAACGCTCGTGTACCGCCAGCTCTGGCTGTGTCGTGCGCAGCAAGTGCAAGGCTTCTTGTGCAGTAGGCAGCACTACCTCCACGGGCACTTCGCCGAACACGAAGAAGCCGAGCGCGGAAGAGATGCCCGAGAGGCGCACGTCGGGATATTTCTTGGCCAGTAAAACAATTGTCGCATGCTCAAGCGCATGGTTCTGTCTGACAGCAGCTCCCAACAACATCTGCTGTGCTGCAGCGGCAAAGGGGTTTATAGACATTGCATTCCTCTTTTCTCGCGCCTTCGGCGCTTGTGGTTTGTAGATGATGGGCGGACTTTCAGTCCACTCAACACCTGCAGTTAGCTTCAAGGGCCATATGTTACGTTAAACACGGCAACCTCATCACCGAAGTTGATGACATCACCGTCGTGTAATACTACGGGCTGATAGATACGTCTGTTGTTCACCAGAGTACCATTGGCACTCTGTAGATCCTCTAGATACCAACGTCCGTTATCAAACCAGAGGCGTGCGTGACGCCGCGACACCGTGCGTCCGGCAATGATGAAATCGTTGCCATTGGTACGCCCGATAGTGGTCATCTGCTGATGAAAGCGGTACGAGTGCCCAGCCATAAGCCCATTCTGCATGGAGAGGCGCGCAAGAACCGCTTTGCCATTAGGTCCTAGATAACGGTCATAGTCAGCGCGGCTATTGGCTAACTCATCGCCGCACGTCGTACAATAGAGCCGCGTGCTGGAATTGCGTGCTCCACAGCGAAAACAGGTTAAGGTCACCGCCGGTTGCACAACGCTTGCCTGACCATCATACACAGTGAACTGTTCTTTTGCAGCACCGCCTTTTAGATCGGCTCGTGGCGTGATTGCTGAGGCTCCCGCGTGCCATTGCCGTGCTATTGACAGGTTCGAAGCAGTTGAGGCATGTGTGAGCGCATCTATTAACGCCTCTGTCGATTGATAACGATCTTTTGGCTGTTTGGCTGCCATTTGCAGGATGACTTTTATCACAGCATCGGGCACCCCTTCGGCTTTTAAGCGCTCAACGGGCAGAGGCTCGTTGAGATGTTTCATGGTAAGGCTGAGAGGATTCTCTGCTGTGAAAGGCACGCGACCTGTGAGGCAGTGAAACAGCACGATGCCCAGTGAGTAAATATCGCTGCGGCGGTCCACAGCTTGGCCGGTACTTTGTTCGGGAGAGATATATTGTGGTGTGCCTATGCCGGTGCCAACACGTGTAAGGCTTGTGCTGTCTTCGAGAATTTTTGCAATGCCGAAGTCCGAGAGTAACAGGCGTCCATCCTGGCGCAACAACATATTAGCTGGCTTGACATCGCGATGAATAATGCCATTGCGATGCGCACAACTGAGACCTTGCGCTGCCTGTATGATATAGTCAATCGTCTCCCCAACGGGTAGGGGCTTCTTCAGACGATCTTTCAGCGTGCCGCCATCAACATACTCCATCACAATGTAGGTAATGGTATTCTGCTCTCCAAAGTCATGAATTTGTACAATATTGGGATGAGCTAGTTTGGCGACCGAGCGCGCTTCCTGCACAAAACGTGTGAGAAAAACAGGATCGTTTGCATGGTAGCTGGGTAGTACCTTGATAGCTACGTAGCGGTCAAGCATGGGTTGATATGCCTTGAAGACGACCGCCATGCCCCCAGCCCCAATCTGCTCGACAATGCGAAATTGGCCCAGTGATTGACCGATCAGGGCGTTCATTTCATTATCGCTGCTCTGCTGACGAGAGAAGACATTTTCTGATTGCATTACACCATCACTCCCTACTATTACCCCTCAAGTAATAGCATCTCTGGGTCTTCTATCAGTTCTTTGACCTTGACCAGGAAGCGCACAGCTTCACTGCCATCGACGATGCGATGATCGTACGAGAGCGCTATGTACATCATGGGTCGGATGACGACCTGCCCGTTGAGCGCAATGGGGCGTTGCTCGATCTTATGCATGCCCACAATACCCACCTGCGGCACATTCAGGATGGGGGTGGAGAGCAGTGACCCGTACACGCCGCCATTGCTAATCGTGAACGTCCCTCCCTGCAGTTCAGGCAAGGTGAGCTTTCCTTCACGCACACGCTTGGCCAGGTCTGCTATTTCGCGTTCGATCTGTGCAAAGCTCTTACGATCAGCATCACGTAGCACTGGCACGACCAGTCCCTCCTGCGCGCCAACGGCAATGCCGATGTCGTAGTAGTATTTCAACACCATGTCATTGTCCTGAATTTCAGCGTTGAGGCGCGGGAAAATTTTGAGCGTACCAACTACTGCCTTGGTAAAGAAAGACATGTAGCCTAGCGAAACGTCATGATGCTCTTTAAACCAGTCTTTGCGTCGGCTGCGTATGTCCATGACAGCAGTCATGTCAATCTCGTTAAATGTCGTGAGCATGGCTGCCGTATGCTGTGCCTCGACGAGACGTTGTGCGATTATCTGTCGACGACGCGACATGTGGACGCGCTCCTCACGGCCTTTAGGGGTGACAGGTGGCTGCGGTGTACTAGGGAAAGCAGCGGGTATGGTCACTGCCCCGTTTCTAGCAGGTTGTTGCGTCTGTGCTGGCTGCGATGAAGGCGCTGTAGAAGGTGGGGGTTGAGTGGACCCCTTTTGTGCATTGCGCTCCAAGTAGTCGATGACGTCATCCTTGGTGATGCGTCCGTGTGGGCTAATCCCCTTTACCTGGGAGAGATCAATATCGTGCTCCGCGGCGATGCGGCGCGCCAGAGGAGAGGGCGGGCGCTGAACTGCACTACTCTCTCTGTTAGCATGCACGCTTATGATGCCCAGCACTTCGCCCACGGCCACAACGTCGCCAACTTGCTTGACCACCCTTTGTAACAAGCCATCCTGCTGGGCAGCGACTTCAACATTCACCTTATCGGTCTCTAGCTCCACCAGGGCCTCATCTCTTTGTACAGTGTCGCCCTCACGTTTCAGCCATGCTGCAACCCTAGCATCAACAATTGACTCCCCCAGCGTTGGTACACGAATTTCAACTGACATAATCTTCTCTCTGTTGCTTGAGTAGAGATCCTACTGCATCTTTCGTGATCTGCTCTTGCTCTGCTACATAGAGATCCCAGAAGCCCGTAGCGGGACTCGAACGATCAGGACGGGAGATGACACCTACTTCGGTAGACGAACTGACCAGTGCAGAGAGGCGAGACGATACAAAGTCCCAGGCTCCCATATTGCGCGGCTCCTCCTGCATCCACACCACCTCACGCGCATTTGTATAGCGAGCAAGAACCTTTTGCAGTTCTCTGACAGGGAAGGGATACAGCATTTCTACGCGCACGATAGCAATGGTGTCCACCTGCTGACGGCTTTCATGGGCAAGCAGGTCTATAGCAATCTTGCCTGTGCAGACAATAACCCGCTTGATACGCTTTGCATTGAGACGCGCTTTCTGATCATCAAGAACGCGTTGAAAACTTCCCTCTGCTAGATCCTCTAGCCGTGAAGTCGCCAGCGGATGACGCAGCAGGCTCTTGGGCGTCATAATGATCAGAGGACGGGGATAGCGTTGTAGGTAGAACGCTTGCAGCCGCAGCAGATGGAAGTATTGAGCAGCGGTGGAACAGTTGGCAATTCTCCAGTTGTCCTCGGCTGCCAATTGCAGATAGCGTTCTAAGCGAGCGCTTGAATGCTCTGGTCCCTGTCCTTCATAACCATGTGGTAAGAGCAGCACGAGCGAGGAATGCTGCCCCCACTTTGCACGTGCGGAGGCAATGAACTGGTCGATAATCACTTGGGCGCTGTTGGCGAAGTCTCCGAACTGAGCCTCCCACAATACCAGCGCCTCGGGGGCACGCACGCTGTAGCCATATTCAAAGCCAAGCGCTGCTGCCTCGCTCAAAGGGCTGTTGTAGATAGAGAACGAGGCCCGCGCCTCTGAAAGGTTTTGCAGAGGTATATATTCCTTTGCATGTTTGCTGCTGTGGAGCACAGCATGCCGATGGCTGAAGGTTCCTCGTTCACTATCCTGGCCTGTCAGGCGGATTGATGTTCCATCGGCCAATATCGAAGCGAATGCCAAAGCCTCAGCTTGCCCCCAGTCAATACCACCCTCTGGACCCAGCGCATTGGCACGACGTTGTAGCAGGCGAGCAAGTTTTGCATGGGGTGCAAATCCTTTGGGCCAGGTGAGCAACTCCTGGTTGAAGGCGCGCAATCTTTCGGCAGGAACCTGTGGGGGTCGCTCGTCTTGCAGGCGATGGTCGTTGTGCTCATTCATCTCTTCCACATGCTGACGTGAGCCGCTCTTGACCTCTTGCTTGGCTCGCTCCAGATGTGCAAAGGCGTCCTTGATGGCAGCCTCAACTTCTTCTGACGAGACCATCCCCTCCCGCTCAAGCTGCTGTGCATAGAGTTCTCGCACTGTAGGGTGAGAGCTAATGATCTCGTACATCTGTGGTTGGGTGAAGACCGGTTCATCGCCTTCGTTGTGTCCCCAACGTCGATATCCGACCAGATCAACAAGAATGTCCTTGTGAAAGTGATCGCGATAGGCATGTGCTATGCGCACCGCTGTCAGGCAGGCATAAGGATCATCAGCGTTGCTATGAATGATTGGTATGGCAAACCCCTTTGCCAGGTCACTGGCAAAGGGGGTAGAACGGCTGTCGTCTGGCTCGGTCGTAAATCCCAACTGGTTATTCACAATGATGTGAATGGTACCGCCGACCCAGTAGCCGCGTAGGTGCCATAGGTTGAGGGTTTCAGCAACGATACCCTCGCCGGGGAATGCTGCATCACCATGGATGAGAATTGGCAATGTGCGATCAACGTCCGGCAACGCTGCACCAGCAACATTACGGACTTCCTGTGCAGCATAGGTTATACCCTCGATCACCGGGTTTACAAACTCCAGGTGACTAGGATTGGGAGCTAGGATGATTTTCAAACCTACCTCTTTGTCTTTTCCAAGCACGTGCTCGGCACCCAGATGATACTTCACATCCCCTGTGCAGCCTAAACCAAAGCCCACCGCATGAGGTGCGTTCTGCTTGGGTTGAGCATGCAAGAACTCCGAGAGGATAGCACTATAAGGCTTGCCAAGAATGTGGGCCAATACGTTCAAGCGCCCACGGTGCGCCATGCCGATAATCACCTCACGCGTCTCCGAATCAATAGCTCCATTGATGATCTCGTCAAGCATAGGCAGCAGCATATCGCTTCCCTCAATGGAGAAACGCTTTTGCCCAGGAGACGTCCGGTGCAAATAGCGCTCGAATGATTCTACCTGGATGAACCTCTTGAGCAGTTTGCGTGCTTCATTGGCAGTTGGTGTTTTATGGTACAGGCGCAGGCCCACCGCGTCGCGTAACCACATCCGTTCTTTGGCATCCTTCACTTGGTCAAACTCGTAACTAATTGTGCCAGAATACATGGCACGTAGTGCTTGAATGGCCTCAAGGGCGTTGTTTGCTCCTTCCGCAGCGTGGCCTCCCACGATATCTGGTGACAGTTGTGCCAGGTCTTCGTCGTGCAGACCATAGCTTTCGGGTAACAATGCTGGATCCCCTAAAGGTGCACTTCCTAACGGATCAAGGTGTGCTGCTAGATGCCCTCGCTCACGTATAGCATGCGCGAGTGCAGAGGCGGCAACAATATGTGAAACCTGGGAAGATGCCATCCCATCGCTGTTGGCTGTCTGCTGTTGGCTCTCTCTTGAGTAGCCCTGTTGAATTTCAGGTGACCAGTTGGCAAAAATGGCGCGTGTATCGTCATCGACAGATGCAGGATTTTGCTTATAGCGCTCATACAGTTCAAGAACGTAACCCGCATTTGGTCCATAAAATGTCTCCAGCTTGTACATGAATAGTCCTTTTAGAGTGACCTCAGAGTCTCTATTACGCTGACATACTCACGTGAACTCAGCCCCTCTACCTATTTTTTTGTGTTCTCGATGCTGCTCCTTCTATTCTATCACCTTTTCTATAATTGAACGTAAAAATGAGCATAAATCATCCAAAGTTTATGAGTTGCACCTCTCTAGTGCATACTCACGTAGCCTCCCGCAAAAGAACACAGGTTGTGCAGCGGTAGCATCTGTTGTGCGCTGATAGCAGCCTATTTGTTTTCAGACAGGCTGTGCGGCAGTTCCCTACGAGCTGCCCAGGATGGTGAAACAAACATAAAATTGCGAGTAGAGAGGCCAGTCACGACTACCTTAGGGTATCAGTGCTAGCAGATGACGGCTATCGAAACGTATGTCCAGCCTGTATGAGCACTTGCACTGCTCGTTCTCTATCCTGTTCTTTGATCAGTACGTAGTCAGCCTCATACGTTGCGATAGCAAGCGTACTGATGTTCGCCTGAGCGAGTGGAACGGCCAGGGAGACATTAATGCCTGCCGCTGAAAAAGGAAAAGGCCCTTCTGCTTTTATACAGCGCCATCCTCGCTCGGCTTTTATCTCCGCCGGTACATTCTCCTCAAGACAGACAATGGAAAGTTCATCACTTGTTTTCGTCAAGGAGACAAATTGTTCTCCTAGCAAGGCCCAATAGGGAATGTGACCGTCGGGGTGCAGTTGGCAGACGGCGTACGTTTGCGGCAAAATGGATAGGCGTAATTGTGGCATAGGTCTTCCTGACTCTTTTCGTCTTGAAAATAGGTAATGTCCTCATTGTACAATAACTCTAGCAAAGTGTCGAGGATTGGCGGGCCCGCGATGTGTTTCACAATTTTGCATCAAGCGTAGACCGGTGACCGCAAGGATCACCACTACTATGCTCGCTGTGCGGTTTCTTGCGCGTTTCGTAGCGACGATCCTAGTGCTACCTACCACCATGCTTATAGTTGGTAGAGCTTGTCAGGAGCGTTTGTGAGTGGCAGTGAACATCCCCAAATGCGATGGCAGTCCATCTGGTTGCATTGGGCGAGAATAGGAGAAATCGAAGTTCTTCTTTTGGAAAAACCTGTCCAATTCATGAACTGTGAATTGCTCGCAGCCAGGTATGGAGCAGAAAGGCATAAGCGTATCATACTCTCCTCCCATCTCATGGAACTCTCCGGTTATTTCATCCACTAAATGAAGGGTCTTTGATGTGAGCAGAATAGGCCACTCAGAGCCTTCACAATCAATCTTGAGCAGACGGATGCGTTTCTGTCCTCCCTCTGTTGCTTGCAAAATCAGTCTATCAAATGGAAGAACAGGGATGGCTTCCCCTCGTGCTTGCCAAGTGACGCTTCCCCCACCGGTGTTGACTAAGGTACCCCCTGTCTGCCAGTCGAACTGCTCGCTATGCCCACTATGATACAGGATCTCTCCACTTCTATCCGATCTCCATACCGCTCCCCATATGAGAAAAACGCGCTCCTGATCAATGTACTCTTTCAAATGTTCTGCGGCTAGCATGTAGTTTTCAGTCTCTGCCTCAACGGCATGCACACACTGAGCGCCGCGCTGCATGACTGCATAGGTGAAGAATCCGATATGAGCTCCAATATCAATGATAATATCACTTGTTGAGAAAGCTGTTGGTAGTTTGTATACATTGCGGTCAAAAATTTCCTCGAAAATAAGGCGATCGTTCGTCCCCTCTCTAAAACGAAAGTTCATTCTTTTCTCCTGTTCTGCTAGTACTCTAACTGAAGGTATTATGAGTGTGAGGCAGCTCACAGCCATAACACTTTCAGTTATACAAATTCTGCCTGATGTAATCGACTATTGCCTGCCAATTGTTATTTTGGGGAAGAAGGATCGTCTGCCCATCGTTGGACGTCTGGTCCTGCAGTACATTGGCGTTGCTCAGACCTATGTGAGCCGTGTGTGTATCATTCAGGTCCATCTTCGACGAAAACTCCGCTAGGTCAGCAAGGGATAGGTTAGTATAGATGGTATGTTGCAGGGCAGTCATGGCATTCAGGAGCCTAGGCCAGGTGGATATTTGCTTGATCTGTGCTAGAACGGCTTTGATAATGATCTGCTGGCGTGCAGAACGGCCAAAATCCGTCAACTCGGCAAGATTTTCAGACGTGCCCAGTCCGCACATTTCGAGCGGTTCTCGCGCACGAGCATAGCGAATGGCTGTCTCACCGTCCATGTGCTGCATGCCTTTACTGAACTGGACCTTGATCCAAGAAGCGTCGACATTGGCATCGTCGTTGTTTGGGTAACAGGCATTAAAGGAGTCAGGGACGTAGACATCAATACCGCCAATGGAATTGATCAGTTCGCGAAAGCCAGTAAAGTTGATGGTCATCCAATACCTGACATCGAGACCGGTAACGAGCGAGACTTTTTGAGCTGCTGCATCCCCTCCCGCCTGGGGGTTCTGTCCGTTATTTGAGCCAGACTGGTACACCGTGTTGATCTTGGCAAACTGACCCGAGTTGGGTGGGTACTGTATCCACAAGTCGCGGGGAACAGAGATGAGCGAGGTATGACGGCTGAATGGCAGCAGGCTCATCACCAGCATGGAATCGGTCAGGTTCGCGCCATCGTGATTACCACCACCATAGCCCATCACCAACAGATTCACACGATCAAGCGTGTTCATATACAATGTTTGTGTGCTCAATGGAGCCTGCGTTGAAATGGCAGAGCCAAAGGCCAGCACACGCTGAGTCGTGGTAATGATTACGCCCAGGAGAATGAGAACGACTAACACTGCCACCCAAACAGCACCGCGAGCTCGGGGTCTGCGCTTTGCTTGCAGTCTGGGCAAAGAGCTAGGGCTACCTAACTGTGCTCGTTGTGACCCTAGGAGTGGTGGCTGAGCAAGCTGGGTCGGCTGCTGTGCTTGGTAGTGGTATGGACGGCGCTGAGAACGCTCGGATTGGCCCAATACGAGCTTGCCCTGTTGACCTTGCTGTCGAGAGGGCGATGAAGGATACATTGGTTCTGTATTATAGTTATCCGCCATATATTGTCCTTCTCTCTTTATGTATTATTGTATTAACGGATGAGAGGACGTAAAGTTGTTTTTTTATTTGTTACGCCAGTCGTGTAAGCTAGAGCTCACTTTTCCATGTCGTGTTGCCACTATCTCGGTCATGATCGCTAGCGCCATTTCTTCTGGAGAAGTCGCCCCGATGTTGAGTCCAATTGGCCCGTGAATGCGCAGTAGTTGTTCGTCGGTCACGCCCTGTCTCTTGAGGCGCTCTGCTCGCTCCTGGCTTGTTTTGCGGCTGCCGATAGCTCCAACGTAGCCGACGCGACGAGAGAGCACCACCTTAAGTGAGGGTTCATCGAACTTCGAGTCGTGTGTCAGCACCGCTACAGAAGTAGACGGGTTGAGGTCCATTTTTGCCAGTACCTCGTCGGGCCATGCCACAATCAGTTCGTCTGCATGCGGAAAGCGCTCGCGTGTGGCGAAGGCTGCACGGGCATCAACAACCACAACACGGTAATTGAGCGTTTTGGCAAAGGTAGTTAAGGGAATAGCGATGTGTCCTGCTCCGACAATGATCAACGTCGGCGGTGGAGCAAATCCCTCGATAAAGACATCGAAAGAATGTGTCTCGATGCTGTACGTGTGCGTCCCGGCGTCGCCATGCCAGATTGCTTGCTCTGCGTCTGCTGCCACCATTGCATCAAGTTGTGGCAGACCCAGGGTGCCATGAGAAGACTTATCGGCAAAGACCAGCAGCTTAGCGCCTACCTGCTGTGGTCCATGAACCAGCGTCGCCAAGGCCACACCTTGTTCCTTGGTCAGCATCTCTTTCAATTCTCCATATAATGAACTCATATACCACTTCTCCGCGCACAGTGTTTTGTCTTATCTCAAATATACAATTACCAGTCCAGTTTTTCAATGAACACGTGGATCGTCCCCCCGCAGGCTAGGCCAATCTGTTCAATATTTTCTTCTTCGGTGATGCCAAATTCGAGCATTTGTGGCCTGCCCTCCTTCATCACCTGCATCGCAACCTCGACTACTGCCGGTTCAACACAACCTCCGCTCACTGAACCTGCTAGCTCGCCCTTTTCGCTCACTGCCAGTTTTGCTCCTGGTCTGCGCGGCGTCGAACCAGAGGCCCTCACCACTGTGGCAATGGCAACGCGTTCACCACGCGAGCGCCATTTCTCTACATCGGGTAATATGTCTCGCATACGTTCCCTTACCTTTCAGCACTATTTGGTCGTCTTATGCTTATAATATACGATTCTTTATCCCAAGCGCAAACGCATACGTTAACTGCAAACTCTTAATCTCTTCCTCTTGACTTTTGTATTAGGGTATGTTAATATTGACTCGTATATTTGGTGTGTCCTACTATCACAGCGATGTGGTAAGAGGGCGTGGATTCCCTTTCGACGTTCACAAGAGCACGTAAGCAACGACCGCGACGATACCTTGCTGCTCCGGTGAAACGAAAGAAGCAAGGAAAGGATGCAGCTATGCCTACTGGAACGATTATTCTACTTGGAGCATTTGCGGGGCTTACTATTTATCTTGGCCTGCCCCTTGCCTTCCTGAAGAACGTTCCGCAATCGGTCAAAGTATTTTTAGGGATGCTTGCAACAGGTGTCCTGATCTTTTTACTCTACGATGTCATCAGTAAGGCCAGTGAGCCTATTGCTGCTGCCCTGGATGAGGTGCGTACACACAGCACAGGGGTTGGCACCTTTTACCTGGATGTCTTGCTGCTCGTGTTCGGCATAGGGCTGGGTTCAGTAGGACTCGTCTATTTCAATAACTATGTCTTCGGACGAGTAGGCAAAAAGAAACAGTCGGTTGTTGTGCATACCGCTGGCACTGGTGTGCTTGCTGCACCTCAACTTGCTGTAGCAGGGATAGAATCTCAACAGCTAGCCATGACTGAGGCTCCTGCTATTGATGTACAGCCCAATAGCGGGAATGCCGTTGCTACTGAGGTACGGCCTAATGGTACGAGTACCGCTGCTGTTTCTGAAAAGAGAGAGCTGACACCCCACATGCTTGCGCTGCTGATTGCCACTGGCATCGGCCTGCATAACTTCTCGGAGGGACTGGCCATCGGTCAATCCGCTGCCGTGGGTGCGCTCCAGCTTGCCATCGTCTTGATCGTTGGTTTTGGGCTGCACAACATGACCGAGGGCTTTGGCATCGCTGGTCCATTAACGAGTCAGTCGGTGTCTTGGAAGTTCATCGCTCTGCTGGGGCTGATTGGTGGTGGTCCAACCTTCCTAGGGACGATAGTTGGCATCATCTTCCATTCAGAGCAAGTGTTTATCCTCTTCTTGGCACTTGCGGCGGGGGCCATCATCTATGTGGTGGCAGAGCTGCTTGGCGTCGCCAAACGCTTCAAAGCACCTGAAATCGTGATGTGGGGCCTGCTCATCGGCTTCCTGCTCGGGTATGCAACAGACTTGATTGTGACCTTTGGCGGAGCGTAATCTCAAGACAGGATTCATAGGGGCAGCAGTCTCTAGCAAGAAGAGCCGCCCACCTTTTTCCGTCAAGTGGGCGGCCCTTTATATTCTGACAGCATCTCATCCTCACCCTCTTGCCTGACTTTATGTTTTCCTCCCCGTTGTAAGTGGTAAAGTGGAACCGATCCTGCTGGTGCAGACGCCAAATCGTGCATGTAGCAGACGACTCCCTTACTTTGATAGCCGCTATAGGCAACTGCGACGTTGGCTTCATCAAGATCAATAGTGTAGAAGTAGTCACCTGAGCTAGGATGATGTAAACACATCAGTGGTTTCAAGAAACTTGCCTCGATACCTTCTGGAAGGTTGACGAGATCAGGGTATACATAACAGTCAGTGCCTTCATTGCGATAACCTTCGTTGGCAACAATCAGGTCGGCCTCGTCCTGCTTAGTGGTGAAGAAATGTTTGTCGGTGTCTGCATTGAACAGGCGGATCAGTCTTGTTGTTCCGGGACGAACCATTTCGTGTACATAACCAGCGACTCCTTCGAGTGCGTAACCATCCTTTGCAATTAAATTCGTCACTTCGAGTTCATCAATAGTATAGAGATGATCATGCATCTTTCCCAAACTCCTTTCATCTTTAAGATGGAGTGTTTGATCTCCAATCTAGCTTGAAGTGAACTAGTGTGAACGACACGATAACCATGACTACGAGCACTGCCAAATAGATACCTAAGGATGCCTGCTGGTCTAACATCGCAGAGCGTAAAGCTTGCGCTACGTAGGTTGGTGGCAGGATATAGGCAAGGTAGCGCAGTGGTTGCGGCAACTGGTCAAGCGGGATGTAGACTGGGGCCACAAACATCGTGATGACTGCAGTAGCATTGGAGATAAGATTCGTCGAGGGGGCGTCGGGAGCTAGAACTCCCAGGACAGCAGCGATACTAGCCATCGTCATGGCTCCGAGAAATAGAGCGAGGAGAGCTCCGATGGTAAGGTGGAAGGTTATATTAAGGATCAGATATGCAGCAATCATCACACCAGCAACACCTGGGGCAGCTACTGTCAGGCTCACTAGGAAGAGCGCAGTAATGAGAATGATTTTTGGCACAGGCAAACTTGCCCAGAAGTCGAGTTGTTTTTGCTGGCGTGCGTATCCTATCCTGGTAAGAACGTGAGAGACAGCACTAAAAACGAAGGAGGTGATAAGGCTGCCCGTGATGTAGTAGACAGCAGTTCTGTAAGAAATGTGCCCTCCAGAGGCAGTGCGGAGAAGCCACATGATTCCTGTGGGCATAATGATACCGTAGAAGAGCACAAAAGGCCACAGCACTCCCCGCCAATCAGCAAAGAAAATCAATATGAAATCAAGCAACTGCGAGAAGTATAAGCGCTTAAACAAGGGACCCTTTCCCTCCTAGTTCAAGATAGATATCCTCAAGTGTCGGAGTAAGGATACGGAAGTCTTCCACAGAGGAAAAGCCAACCTGATTCATGACATATGCAATGGCCTCCTGGGCTCGTTCCGATGGCCAGCGACTGATCACACGCGACTCTGTCGTTACAACCGGAACGCCGCTGGACTTCAGGATATGCTCCACTCTGGCGACATCCTCCGGTTTTGTTATTAATTCTATACGCATGCTGTTCTCAACCTGCTTTTTGATTTCAGGCAGGCTACCCAAAGCTACGATGCTGCCTTTATCAATGATCGCGACGCGATCCACAACACGCTCAGCCTCAAGGACGTTATGGGTGACTAAGATAATCGTAGTTCCCGCTTGCCGCACCCACAAGAAGGCGGCAGGGGTTGAGTACCTCCTCTTTGGGCCAGATAAGCACAAGGAAGGAGCAGGTATCTTGACTCAGCTTGTGCGCATGGCAGTGATAGGAGACTCTCCGCTGCTTGGTGGCCGAGTCATGTTACGGGTCAGTTTCTTCCGTGTGTCACGTGGAGCAGTAGGCAGCGCGCAGGAGGCCACCCTCGATGAATTGACCTATCCTTCGACCCTGCATTTCGATGCCTGGGTGGAAATCTGCACGCCTAATGGGGAACTCTATGCAGTGTCGCCGCTCCGTCTCTCTGGCCGTGTTGTTGACGCCACTGCTAAAGGAACGGAACTAAGGGCAGATGGGAAGAGTGTGGCTTTGCGTACCAACGATCACGAGATTGTTGGTGAGTTGAGCGGTTTCACTCTGGTGCTGGGCGATGCGCTTGCCGGTGCTGACGCTCCGGTCAACGATGAAGTGGTCGTAGTAGGATAACATTGCATTAATGCGGGTGCCACTGAGTCTTTCGGGCGACACCCGCAGATCGAGTACGTCTGCAAGCCATAAGGAGGTATGCTTTGCCACTGGAGAGAACTCTCCCTATACATCAAGTGATGTTAAGCGATCGCAGGAGGTTGGAGCAGTACAAGGCAGCACTTCAAGCCGCAGTTCAATCCCATCACGTGATCGCCGATGTTGGTTGTGGAACGGGAATTTTAGCTCTCTTCGCTGCCTCAGCCGGTGTAAGAAAAGTCTATGCTATTGATGTCGATCCTGATATAGTACAAATTGCATATCAGATTGTGCTGGCCAATGGCATGGCAGATAAGATTACCGTTGTGCATGCAGATGCTACTGATCTCCGTTTACGCGAACCTGTGGATGGTATCGTAACCGAAATGATGGGGAACTTCGGGCCTGAGGAACAGATGGAGTCTACGCTTCGGGGCTTTATAAGCCAGAATTTGAAGCCTGGAGGGTATGTTATCCCCGAAAGTGTGGAGACGTTCCTGCATGCCGTAGAATATCAAGACGAGTTTACCGGCGTATGGGAGAAAAATTTCATGGGGATGGATCTTTCCTGTGTTTCTTCTAAGGTCAGGTCTAGCGCAGCTCTCTACTTCTTTGTCCATCCACCAAAGTTGCTGGCTCCTCCTATACGGGTGAGCCTAGCACTCTTTGGAGAAGAAGTTCGGACAGAAGAAATACGGAACATGACGAGTATTCCCGTTATGGAAGCAGGAGTCCTTCATGGCTTCGTAGGGTCGTTTAGAGCGAAGCTCTCGCAAGGTGTGGTCCTCTCGAATTTCCCCAGCTATCCGGGCTGTAACTGGGCTACCTGGAACTGGCCTGTATCTCGCACACCGGTCCAGCGGGGAGATAGCCTCTCCATAGAGCTTAACTCTCATGGTAACCATCCCGACGTGACAACTTGGCACCTTCATTGGTTGCATATAGCAAGACAGGAGGCCACCTCATGACAATACAGACGAACAAAATCGTACTCCAGTCCTCTTTTCCCGCCCCTGGTAGGTACCTCTGCGGAGTAGCATGGGATGGGAAATACCTCTGGCACTCCGATGCTGACCTTCAGGCGATCTTCGCATTTGATAAGCGTACCGGTAATCAGGTACAACGCTATAGCTGTCCAAATGTAAGAACTTGCCTGTCGTTTGATGGAACCCTCCTCTGGCAGGTAGTTGATATGCCAAAAAAGCTTTGTGGCATTGATCCTCAGACTGGACAGATTACCGGCCATAAGGATGTCTTACCGGAGACTGACCGCCTGTGCGGTATTGAATACGATGTGGATGGTTTATGGATGGGTTTAAACTATCCCTCAAGAATCCAACTCCGATCAAAGGATGCCCAGCAGATCATCAGGGAAATCCCTATAGAGGGTGATGTTGCAGGCTTAACGGTTGGCCCGGGAGGAGAGATTGTATATACGAATTTCCTGGACTCCTTTGTGAGGGTTATCGACCGTAACACAGGTGCAGGAATTAAAACGGCCGAGACCATTGGCCAGCCAACCGGTATTACCTGGGACGGAGAAGTGTTCTGGTATTGCGACTGGCTTGGACACGCTATTCGCTCTTTTAAGCTTGACTGGTAACTGGAGGAAAGCTGTCGTAAGCATAATACTGTTAGTTGTCTTGCAGTAGTTGGTAGCGTTCGACAATCGGCTTGATCTTGTGGTGCTGGAGCCAACCTGTAGGCATCTCTTGTTGAAAGATGCTATATGCTTCAGCAAAGTGCTTTTTGCTCTTAAGCGCGACAGCACCACTGAGTCCCTCTTTTAGGCAGTAGGCGTACTTCTCTAGGTCATTGTCCAGGAGGGCCGCTCGACTTTGCTGGTTCACAATCAGCACGCGTATCCGCTCCGGCAGCGTGAAATCATACCCCTTGAAGCTCTCGAAACCATTCCAGGCTTGTGTTGCATCGCCTTTTTCCAACTGGATCAAACCGTTATAGAGGGCCAGACCGCCTCGACTATGGTCGGCATATACATATGCTGGGTCACTGGCTGGATCAGTAGGGAAGGCTTCGTAGGCCATATCCAGATAAGAATCTGCCTCTTTTCTGGCTGCTTGTATGGTCACAAAACGAAGACCCTTGCAGTCGCGCCAAGGATATGATAGTATAGACTCAGCCGAAGAGAGCTGTTGACCCGCCCGGGAGACAGACTTCAGGACCAGCAAGATGGGGCAGGGGCCACGTAGTAAGCGAGGGTAACCCACAAGGAGAGCGTGCCATGGCCAAACGACTGGAAGACGACGAGATCGTCTACTACTACGATAGGTACCCCACCGAGGAGGACTTGATGGGGGAAACCATCGATCATAGTACGCTCGTACAGTATCTGATGCAGGTACTCACTTGGCTCTTTGAGGGGCAAGCATGTGTGGTGCATGCCAACCTCAACTTCTATCAAACTCCCTATTGGAAGGAGTATCCCCTTGTTCCTGATCTTGCGGTGATCAAGGGGATGGAGTTTCGGCGCATGCGCAGTTGGCGGGTGGGCAAGACGGGGCCAGCCCCGCACGTGGTCGTGGAGATTGCTTCCGAAGAAACCTGGGACAAAGACCTGACGGAGAAGCCCAGCAAGTATGCAGCGATGGGAGTGGAAGAGTATTTTGCCTACGACCCCAACGAGCCGCCGCTCAGGAGAGGCGGGCGTCGCTTGTTTGGCTGGCGACTGGAGCGAGCCAGCCGCATGATGCATGAGCTGCCTCTTGAGCCAGATGGGCGGCTGTGGAGTCGGCATCTAGAGAGCTATTTGGTGGCAGACAGCGCGTACCTGCGCCTGTATGATCGCACTGGCCACCTGCGTCTGACGCGTGCGGAAGCTGAGGCAGAAGCCAGATGGGCAGAGACGAGACGGGCTGAGGCTGAGGCTAAAGCTAGGCGTGCAGAGACGAGACGTGCTGATGCAGAGGCGAGGCGTGCTGATGTACTGGCAGAGAAATTGCGCTCATTGGGAATAGACCCCGATCAGCTATGAGACTTTCAGGGAAGCTGGGCCTTCCCATACACGGCGCTCGCCTGCCCTCCTCACGACCTACGAGGCTTGCTCCAAGCCTGTACGGCTTTGCGCCGAGCTGCAGCGTTGCGCACGGGGCGCTGATCGTCGATTGAACTAAGCAGGTTGCCAAGCTCTATCAAACTATCTAGATTATGAGATGGTAGGAAATCATCTATGAAGGGAAGAGCGGTCTTCATACCTATTGTCAGTGGTCGATAATCCTCTGAACCCAGTAGGGGATTGAGCCAGATCAGTCGATGGCAACTGTGCTGCAAACGGTCCATTTCTGTTTCCAGCATGGGCGCGTCACCACGATCCCAGCCGTCGCTGATAATCAGCACAACCGCGCCACGTCCCAACACTCGTTTGGCCCAACGATGGTTGAAGTAGTGCAGAGCGTCACCAATACGTGTCCCGCCCGACCAATCTTCTACATTCTTAGACACGTCGCGCACAGCATCGTCAACATCGCGCTTCTTCAGTTGCCGCGTAATGCGTGTCAGCCTGGTGCTGAAGACAAATGTCTCAACCCTGAGTAGGCCGTTTGAAATGGTGTGAATAAAGTGAAGCAGCAGGCGTGAGTAGAGGCTCATCGAGCCACTGATATCGCAGATAATGACCAGTGGGCGCGGCTTATATTTGATCTCGCGCCACGTCAGTTCGATCAATTCCGCACCATACTTGAGATTGCGGCGCACGATACGGCGCATGTCGGGATACGAGCCAGCTCTAGCCGGAGCTTTGCGCCGCGTAGCACGCATACCTAAGTTCCAGCGCATCTCGGCCATCAGCCGCTTTGCTTGCTGCACCTCGTCCCAAGTGAAGTTCTCAAAATTTTTCTTGCGCAGACGCTCAACAGCACTGTAAGCCGTGCTCTCTGGCTCGGCGCAGTCGTCGTCCTCCCCTTTCTCTGAAGGCTGTGCTTTACGGCGGGCACGTTCCATCTCATGCGTCCCACTACGTGGGTCTCTGTTCGTATTGAGATGCTCTGCTAATCGCTTCAATTCCGAGGGGGGCAGACGCATCTGCCGATCTTCGCGTTTCACGGCTCCCTTTTTTGCTTGCTCGGACTGCTGTTGCTTGTCGCGCATAAACCAGTAGTAGTGAAACATCTGATCGAAGATTGGCTCCTGCTCATGCTTAACAAGCAGGCAGCATTTCAGCGTATTGTAGAAATCTTCCTTGTTCGTAATATCAATGTAGTCGAGTGTCTCGGCCAGATCCAGCATTTGACGCGGGCCCACGTTGATGCCCACCTCCCACAGAAGACGCCCGAACTCCGTTAAGCGATAAAGCAGACGTTCACCCCGTTCTATATCACGTGGTCGCAATGACACAGATGCTCTATAGTCGCCGTTCTGCTCCGGTTGCCCAGTCATACTTAAGAAGCTCCCCGTATTTTGTGCAACGTCTTCGTCAACTCGTTACTGCCAACCTTTAACACGTCATCCTGGTACTTGAGCAGAGCGCCCAGCGTATCGCGGACCGTGCCCTCAACAAGCTCCGACTGCTGAAGTGCTAGTAGGGAACTAAGCCAATCAAGCGTTTCAGCGACCCCTGGAGCTTTGAAGAGATCAAGAGCGCGCAGCTCGGCTACGAAGAGGCACACCTGCCTGGCAAGACGGGCTGGAGCTTCGGGCATACGCGTCATAATAATCTGGTATTCCTTTTCCAGGCTAGGAAAATCGATCCAATAGTAGAGGCAGCGCCGCCGCAGAGCATCGTGAATTTCACGCGTGCGATTGGACGTAATAATAACAAATGGTGGCTCCTGAGCGCAAATGGTGCCAATTTCGGGGATAGTGATCTGGAAATCCGAAAGCAGTTCAAGTAGATAGGCTTCAAACTCCTCGTCGCTGCGGTCTAATTCATCGATGAGCAGCACGGGAGGTGTAGTATTGGCCGGATCAATAGCCTGAAGCAGAGGACGTTGCATCAAGAAATCCGGTCCAAAGATCGTTTTAAGCTCTTCCTGACGGAGGAACTCTGCTGTCTCCATCAGGCGAATATGCAGCATTTGTCGCGTATAATTCCACTCGTAGACTGCCGTGCTAACATCTATACCCTCGTAACATTGCAGACGAATAAGCTTTGTATGCAGTATAGCAGCTAGAACCTTGGCGACCTCGGTCTTGCCCACCCCCGGTTCGCCCTCTAGCAGAAGGGGCTTGCGTCGTTTGAGTGCTAGGAACACTGTCGTAGCAAGGCTACGGTCGGCTACATAGCTTTGGGAAAACATCGCTTTCTGCACTGCTTCAATGGTTGAGAATGGTATAATTTGTTCCTGCTCCAACGAAAGCCTCCGCGAGAGAACTAGTGCCTTTGGGCAACATCCAAGATTGTACTAGTATTCTAGCATTTTTGGGCTAGAGTCGGTAGGAGCCTGATTATGCGATGAGCAGTTCACCATTCTTGAGGAAGAGCGTGTCGTCGACCCACACCTCACCGGAAGTGCGAAGGTCGCAGATCATGTCCCAGTGCAGTGCGGATTGGTTGACGCCTCCCGTTTCGGGGTAACTAGCGCCCAATGCCAGGTGAACAGTCCCCCCCATTTTCTCGTCAAAGAGAATATCTTTTGTGACGCGATTCATACGTTTATTGTTGCCAAAGGCGAACTCGCCAAGGTAACGCGCTCCTGCATCTAGCTCAAGCATCTGCTGAAGATATGCCTGTCCCTGGCGAGCGCTGGCTTCTACTACCTTCCCCTCGCGCAAGACGAGACGTATACCCTCGACTGCATGTCCATCGTAGTTCGTAGGAACGTCGAAGTGGATGACACCATTGGCGCTATCTTCGACCGGGCCAGTGAAAAACTCTCCGCTAGGAAAGTTGCGTTTGCCGTCGCTATTAATAAACACACGGTCCCCTATAGAGAGCGTGAGGTCAGTTCCTTCGCCAAGAATATGCACTTGCCTATGCCCAACAAGCCAATCGACGAGACGCTGCTGCTGTGCTGAAAGCGCTTTCCATTGTGCGATAGGGTCTTGGTCATTGAGAAAGCACACATCAAAGACGAACTCTTCAAACTCGCTGAGAGACATGTTGGCATCCTGAGCATAGCCAGTGGTGGGATAGAGTGTCGCACACCGGCGGAACATCCCTGCTTGCTCGCGTTTGCGATACACACTCGAGATTTCATGCATCGCCTGCCGTCGTTTGGCTGCACGCCCGGGATCGACTCCACTCAGTGCCTTGGGATTGCTTTGTGAACTGATGATGAGCCGTGCATCCACGTGATCAGCCAGCATTTGTAAGATGGGGGCCGGCTTGCTAAGCTGTGCATTGTTGCCGTGGCATAGGAGAATCTCTTCAAGGGGTTCTAGTTCAATCACTGGCACAGGATATGCCCCTACGCGTAGTATCTCACGATAGACAGCCTCAACGAGTGGCGTTGCCAATGGCGACGCCTGAATGGCAACGGTCTCTTCTGCTTTGATAGCAAGTGAATAATGCACTAAGGTATGCGCCCAGCGCTCGATACGAATGTCTTGCATAGTAGTCCTCCAACTAGTGATTGTGGGGTACTTTCACAAAATACCCCGCATATCACTTGTTTCTGGCCGCTCTTTGAGCCAGATTTAATGTTCGGGTGGCACAGTTTGCAATCCGAAGCCGCCAGGTATTGGAAACACTGTTTCTGTCGGGTTGGCAGTGCGCGTTGCTGAAGGAGTACCGCTAGGTGTTGGCGTGGGTGAAATCACCACCAGCGTAAAAAACGCTGCGTGGTCGTCCTTGACAGTGCATATTGGAAGCCCAACTTGCTGAAATGTCACCGTCACCAAAGTAATTTTATTGATAGCAGATGCTCTGTTCATAGTCGGAATAGAGAAAACTGCTAACCCATCAGCGGTGGTAGTGGCAGTTTGTGTGATGGTACTCCTATCGGGCCATAGGACCGTTGCAGTTGCGCTTGCTCCGCCTACCCCTCGTGGATTGCCCCCTATGTTCTGTGTAAATTTTGCATAGACGCCAACACTGCTCGTGCTATAGTATGCTGGTGATGTTTGCGTAGCCCAGGCACCGCACCAGTAAGACGGCAGGTTGGGCGTTGGCGATCCAGGCTGGTCGTCTCCCAGATGAATAGTGACAGTGACGGCTGGATCCCCCAATTGTGCTGAGTCTATGTTGCTACCACAAGCCACAATCAGCACGCTCAATGCCAAAAGGAAAAGGATAGCTGCGCATTTTACATAGAGAGTAAGAGGTGTTCCTGCTTTCAATTGACTTTTTACCATCCATCTATCGTCTACGGGATGCTTTGAACGAATATAGCATATAGCATATGCTACGTGCGACGAGATGGACGCCCTCTGCCATGAAAGTACTATCTATTAGCCTTGATGCACTAGGCGACAGTGCCTTCCCATGCATCAATACTAACTACTTCTCTCTATTGTACGGTCACTGTTAAGTTCATTCCTCCGTGAATTGTACAATACAACTTGAACGTTCCTGCTGTATTAAAGGGTGGCGTACTACTTGTGTCATTGCCTGTGAAGTTGAGGTTGACGGCAGGAGCACCTGCCTCTTTCGCTGGTTTCTGCGTAGAACCATCCCAGTAGCCGTTAGTGATAATATGGGTCACTGCCACCGTATCGACAAGGGTAACCTTAGCGCCCTTCTTGATAGTGATAGTGTCTTGAAGGAAGGTTGCGTTTCCCATCTTTACCATTGGGCCAGTGGGGATGCTTGCTGCATCTCTGATCGTGCAGGCAGCAAGTAAGATGGTCATTATGGCGCATGCCACTATTCCGTGTAGTATTCTCTTATGCATAAATATGCCTTTCAACGTACGTTGTGTTGGGTAGAGTGTAGCGCTGCGTGCAGGATGCAAGAGGATCGCGGCCCCTTTGCACTGTTTGCTTATGATGTCATTGTTAACTATAGCAAAAAGCTGCTAACATAGCAAAGAGACAAGGACTTTGTAGAAGTTACGTTTTATTATCTTTTTAAACGGCTACTTGTTGCTAAGTAGTAGTAAAATAAAGCGTCTCAAGCCAATCTACCAGGGGCTTGAGACATTTCATAGAACACAATTGGTAGCGCATACGGGATACGGGCCTCCTTGTTTGTTGCTGTCCCTAGTCGTCCTTGGTTGCCCTTGGGAAGCGGCTTTATGCTTTTCGTGATGTGCTGATTTCCTTGAGAATTTGTGTAGGTTGCTGTATGCGTTGCTGTACGTTATTTACCGCTTTGTGTATGGCTACGCTGGTACGTCGTGTTCTGTTTGGCTTTCTGAGGCTGATTGTAGCAGAGAGGAGTGACTATGGCAAGCTCTTTCTTGCTGGCATATATCAGTGATAGTGTCTCTTCTCTTGCAAAGCTGTGCGTTGATAGCGTTTTTCTTGCTTGTAGGGTAATGCCATTGAAAGGAGGCTCTAGCGTCGAGCATGCTGAAGCCTCTTCTCTATTTGAGTTGCAGGTTATTTTATGTCGTCGATGGTTTTTTCCTGGCTTTGATTGCCTTATCTACCTCGTCAATCCCGTAGGTGTGGAAAAGAAACTGAATAAGGCGCATTCTGGCAGTAGGGTGCCATAGCAAGCCACTAAAAAGCTTGTCTACTACCGCCGAAAGTTCTGTGCTTACTCTCGCTATTTTAGATGCCTCGTTCTTGTCAGGAGCTTTTAATAACCAGTGTGTTTTTACTTCCTGAGCAGTGAGGTCAACCCTGATGATTGCTACAGGAGCTACAGCTAGGATGAGGTATTCGACGTTCAGAGAGAGTATTTTGATGTTGTCGATTGAACTGGCTGGAATGCCAAGTTCTTCTTCTAGTCCTCTAGTTGCGCATGCGAAAAAATCTACATCACCTGCTCGTGAAGTGGTGCCCTTTGGGCTGAGTCCTGGTGAGTCCATAGTTTCTTCAAGTGACGCTGACCAGTGGCCGGGATAGAAGGCTACTGAGTGTGAACGTTGCATGAGTATGATCTGATGGTCTTTCGTGACTATAACACCATGCAGCGCTATTGGTGCTGGAATAAGGCTTGTACCATAATCGCTTGAACTGTAGGTAAGAGCCGTATTACCATATTTTTCTCGGATGGAGGTCTTGACTCCATCGAGATTTGTCACAAGCGGCTCATCAAGGAAAGGCATAAGGGGATAGAAGTCATGAAAGCCGATGGGGGCTAGTGTAACTTCAAGTCCTCTACGATCACTGAATGCAGGTGTGTAAGAGTAGAGTCTGTAGTGAGACGAGTTGACGAAGTTTTTCTGAATGGCTAGGAGCTTTTCCTGTCTTAGTTCGTCGATATCATTGGGAACAGGAAGAGCTGTATCCAGCTTTGTTGTGGTAATGTCATCCTGGTTCCAACCTGTGCAGTTGTGGCTGTTGGTAAGTACAATAAGGTCATCTACTGCAAAACAATCCAGATCGGCGCGTTCCATCAGTCGAACTGCATTCGGAGACGCCAATGTGTAGAGACCTTCAGATGAGTTTGAGGTGTTTAGTTCTTGTCCGTACATGTATCCTACTACGATTTTTCCTTCTAATGTGGTTGTTGAACTGGATTGTATCACGTTTGTGGCTTCCTGTGTTCTCTGGTGAGTATGGGGTCGATGGAGCTTGCCTCGGATTTCTTGTAGAGTGTTGATGTGCTCTTGTAGTCTGGTCTTCAGATGTGGAAGGGAAGTAGTATTCTTGAGTTTTGATCTTCGTTCCTCTCGTTGTTTAATGATCCTCTCATAGGTGTTTCCTGCTGTGTTCAATTTTTGTGAACTTTGGTCGTTCTTGTATGCTCTCATCGAGCGTAAAATGGTACATTTTTGTCTATCTAGACGCATACGTTACCGCTTGTGTTTGTCGGCTTAACTGTCAATGAAACTGTCAAATCTGATCTTGGTTTTGCTGCTCGTACTTGCCCTGCTCGCTATAGAGGAGGGCAAGGTTGTGGCGGGTGCGGAGCGTGTCGGGATGCTCCGGTCCGAGCTGTCGCTCTCGACTGAGGAGCACCTGCTCATAGAGGGCTTGGGCTTGCTCGTACTTGCCCTGCTTGCTATAGAGGTTGGCAAGGTTGTGGCGGGTGCTGAGCGTGTCGGGATGCTCCGGTCCGAGCTGTCGCTCTCGACTGAGGAGCACCTGCTCATAGAGGGCTTGGGCTTGCTCGTACTTGCCCTGCTTG
>JAFAXQ010000080.1 GCA_019240835.1 Ktedonobacteraceae bacterium | reverse complement strand
AATGATTTCTCAGTTCTTTCAGGAGATTCTCATCCTTGCGTGCATAGCAACAAACAAGCTTTACCGGACTCTTCAGTTGCTCCATGTCCTTCTCGCCCTTCTCAGACACTCCTCTATCCAGGCAACCATCTCATATGAAACGTATCTCTTTTTCTCAACAAAACGAACGGTTTTACAACTCCTCTACTCACTCTCTCAAGCCTTGCCCAATGACCAAGTTCTCCCACGGCACTTCGATGACTTCTTTGGTCACGGTCTGCATCTCGTTGATCTGCAGAATACGTTCCATACTTCACCTACCAATTCTAAATACTATCACATCCGTTTCAAGAGTGCTAACTTGGGATGCTCCAAACCTCGCAAAGGGCAGTGCTACCAGCCATTTGTCAAAATGATTGGTTCTTACGCCCCCCTGCTGATGGCAAGTGTGGTATAGTAAAAGGTTGAACACTTTTCCAATTTCGAGGGACTAAATCTTCTCTATGATACTCTTTCCCGACCTTCCCGAGGTCGTCATTGAGCAGGTGCATGTGACCGATGAGATCACACTCACCCTACGGACGACTTGCCCAACGGCTTCATGCCCTTCATGCGGAACGGCTTCTTCGCGCATCCAAAGCCGATACACCCGGGCGCTGCATGATCTTCCAGCTAGTGGACGCCCTGTCCGCCTCATTGTCCATGTACGTCGCTTTTTCTGCAGCAAGAGCACCTGCCCACAAAAGATTTTTGCGGAACGGCTTGCCCACCTGTGTCTCCCTCATGCACAACGCACCATCCGCTTGCAAGAAGCCCTCAGCCAACTTGGGCTGGTGGTGGGAGGGCAAGTGGGAGCCCACGTGGGAAGCGAACTGGGACTCAGTGGCAGTCGCGACACCATCTTGCGCCTGCTTCGTCAACGCCCTTTACCAGAGCTTCCCGAACCGCGAATCGTGGGTCTGGATGATTGGGCTTGGAAGCGCAGACGCCGTTACGGAACCTTGATTTGTGATCTCGAGCGTGGCTTGCCCATTGAGGTCCTGCCCGACCGATCGGTGGAGACCGTTTCCGTTTGGTTGCAGGCCCATCCCTCCATTGCTATCGTGAGCCGTGATGGGTCATCAGAATACGCATCCGCTATCACCAAAGGCGCTCCACAGGCTAGGCAAGTCAGCGACCGCTGGCATGTGACCAAGAACCTTGCTAGCTGCGTGTCAGTGATCCTGGCCCAATGTCTCACCGAGATCAGGCGAACCGCGCATTCGAGCCTTTCTGCACAGCAGGAAACCACAACCGTCCAAGGGGGCCGCCCTGCTCGAACGCGAGCGGTCCAACAAACGCAACAAGCTCGTCAAGAAGAGCGACAACACCGTTACCAGACCATTCTTGCACTGCGCAGTCAAGGCATGAAGTCGCAGGAGATCGCCGTGCGAGTCGGAATAGGCGAGCGAACGGTCCGACACTGGCTCTCCAGGCGAGGTCTGCCCTATTCTCGTCCCCGAAATCCTCGACCACGCCTCATTGATGCCTACGCTGCTTATCTGGCATTGCGCTGGCAGGCGGGCTGTCACAATGGAAGCCAGTTGGAAAAAGAAGTGAGAGCCAGAGGCTATACTGGCTCCCAACGAGGAATCTACCGCTATCTGGAGACGTTGGAAGCCTCTGCTGATCTGAGCGTCCCGCCCCGGTCTGCAGCTCCACCAGCCGAGGCAGGCACCCCGTCCAACCTGCCCTTGACACTCTCTCCACAGCAGGCTACCTGGCTCTTCTTCCGTAGGAAAGCCGACTTGAAGCAGGAAGAACTCACCCAACTGCGTGTGCTTCTGCAGGCCAGTGATCGGGCTCAGACAACCTACCATCTGGTGGAACAGTTTCTGCACATGGTGCGTGAGTGTGCAGGAGAACAGCTTGATGCCTGGCTTCAAGAGGTAAAGGCAAGCCAGCTTGTCGCCTTTACCTCGTTTGTCACCAGCATTCAACAAGACCAAGATGCCATTCTGGCAGGATTGACCTTGCCCTGGAGCACTGGCCCGTTGGAAGGACACATCAATCGGCTCAAACTGATCAAAAGGCAAGGCTATGGCCGTGCGAAGTTCGATTTGCTCCGGCTTCGTGTGCTCCACCATCGCCAAAAGAACCAAGGCGAAAAGACGAAGCTCAATCAGCAACACGAGGGGGGTTCTTCACAGAACCCGAAAACAGGAGAAAACAGCACGAACTTTCGGCATACCACTTTTGCCATCAGCGAGGCTGCGTAAGAACCAATTTATGCTCTTTTTGACATCCTCTCCTGATACACCTTCACAAAAGAAGCAAGACAGAAGGAGTTAGGAAGTGATTGCTCTTCTCAGGCCGACTGAGCTGAGGAAAAACCTCCTTTCTCAACTCAAACTACCTCTGTAAAGGATATGATGCCGTTTCGCTTTTCATGCATATCGCGCGGAGTTTTGCCACAATATGGGGTAGCGCTACGTAAGCTGTCACCAGGGGCAGAGTAG
>JAFAXQ010000018.1 GCA_019240835.1 Ktedonobacteraceae bacterium | reverse complement strand
GCAAAAAATAGAGACAAGTCCCAATGACATACTAAAGGATACATGCTATCCTTTCTTTTAGAACTCCTCTGTTAGATAGAGAGATCAGCGGTATTTCCGTCACATCTCCGCTCACGTAATTGAATTTTCAGTTTCATGTTGTACGGGTATCATGCGCCCATTAACTAGGGAGATCAAAATGAAGAGAAGAATATGCATCTGGCTCCTTGCACCCTTAGCCACAGTCTTGACTATGACTGTGACTTCGATGGCAGCTTTTGCTCATGAAACACGCCATGTCGGGCCCTATACCTTTGTGGTCGGATTTCTCAATGAGCCTGCTTATGCCCAGTTGCAGAACAGCCTTGATCTGACTATTTGTACTGGCAATAAGTGCAATTACACAGTGCAAGATGGTCTGCGCGTGGTTGCCAATCCTGTCAATAACGCCGATCAGACGCTCAAGGCGGAGGTCATTATGGGAAGCGCTGCACCATTAGCTCTGCCACTCGAACCGCGTTACGCCAATCCCGGCAAGTATGCCTCGTATTTCATACCATCCAAGGTGGGAACATACACCTTCCATATTTTCGGGACGCTGAATGGGATGAACATCGACGAAAAGTTCACGAGTAGCCCCAACACGTTTAGTGACGTCAACCAAATACAGGTCTATCCAGCTCAGAATACAAGCGTTGCAGGAACTCAGGAGCAAGTGCAGGCAGCACAGAACAGTGCCAGCACAGCAACAACTCTTGGCATCGTTGGCATTGTCATCGGCCTGCTGGGTTTAGCCGCAGGTGGTTATGCATTAGTCGGTAAACGCAACGGTGTTGCGGCGGAGCAGACTGCTGACAAGTCATCTGCTGAGAGTTTGCGCGGATAGACAGGATGTTTTCTCTGCAGAAAACTGCCCGCACGTTCTCTTTTCATGTACTATTGGTCTTGTGTGTAGCGACACTGCGTCTCATAGCCCTACCCACGCGTGCAGAGGCTCAGGTTTATCACGCACAGTACGATCACAGTATTCCAGCCGCCAACGCTCGTTTGGTGGCTGGTCAGCCTCCTACAACGGTGCAAGTCTGGTTTACTGAACGCATTGAGCCAGACTTTAGCAAGCTTGAGGTATATGATCAGAGCAGACAACGTGTCGATGCTGCTAATAGCCATGTTGCTGCCAATGACCCCTACTCCATGAGTATCTCTCTGCGTCCTCATCTGTCGGACGGAGCCTACACGGTTGTCTTCGACAACGTTTCGCTGGACGATGGCCATCACGTGACAGGAGCCTTCAGTTTTGTAGTGGGTGCCGGACCATTGCCCACCAACACGAACGCACTGCTTGGCAATGTGCAAACACTCGACGAAAACTTTAACGTGTGGAGTATTACGATCCGCTGGCTCAACTATCTGGGTATGGCTACATTGGTTGGAGGACTGGCCTTCTTGCTGCTGGCGTGGCGTCCTACCCTTGCCCAACTTGAGACAGGGATGGGACCAGAGCTGAGCGTTGCCAAACAGCGGGTGAAAATGCAGGCTTCACATTTTTTGCTGTGGAGTTTGCTCGCTCTAGCCGGAGGGTGGGTAGCGATGTTGCTGTATCAAAGCAGTGTGGACAGTGGAAAGACGCTCTGGCTGCTTTTGAGTGGTGACGCGTTACTTCGCGTGCTCGTCGCTACCCGCTTTGGGACGATCTGGCTGATACGCCTGGGATTGATTGTATCAGCCCTCTTGCTCTGGAGTTATAGTCGCAACCGAAACAGCGACGGTGAATTTGCCCCCGCTCTATGGCTCTGGTTACTGCTGCTATTGGGCATTGGCATTATGGTGACAAATGCGCTTAATTCCCACGCCGCAGCTAATCAACATGCATGGCTCCTGATCCCTACGGATGCATTGCACCTAGTGAGCACAGGTTTCTGGGTTGGCGGGTTACTCTCTCTAGTCGGTATTGTCCCTGTGGCCGTGCAGGCACTTGTCCCTGGTACAGGGGATCGCACTCGTCTGTGGGCACGACTCATTCCTCACTTCTCGCTGCTAGCCGTTGTAAGTGTTATTATCCTAGCTGTGACGGGCACAGTGCAAGCGCTGATCCAAGTGGGTTCATTTGCTGCCTTATTGACGAGCAGCTACGGACGTGCGATTGACATCAAAATCGTGATCTTTGTGCTCCTCCTCTGCTTAGGCGCTTACAACCTGCTCAGAGTCAGTCCACGTATGAACATATTCGCTGAGCGCAGCGACGAGGAGAAGGGAGCCGGATCGCTGGCCGCGGGAAAACTGCAGAGAGCATTTCGACGCACAATCAGAACAGAAGCCATGTTAATGGTGTTCCTCCTGCTCGTCGTTGGTGGACTTACCAGTCTCAGTCCCCCTTCCCTAATCAGTCCCGCACCCTCGTCGGGGGGAGCACTCATCCGTCAGGGCCAAGCTGCCAACCTGAACTATCGTCTGGTGATCAATCCAGGCAAGGTTGGGCAGAATAGCATTGAAGTGGCACTGACCGATATGAGCGGTAGACCAATTCAAGGAGCTGATGCGGTCATCATTCGTTTCACCATGCTCGACATGGATATGGGCATCCAAGAGGCCGATCTACAGCCGATTGCCAACAAACCAGGACACTACGCGACAACAGACAGCTCTCTGAGCATGAGCGGTCATTGGCAAATCACTCTACTTGTACGACGCACGGGGTTTGACGATGTTAAAACATCATTCAGCTATATGGTAGAATAATTGACGTTTTTACAGAGTGACCGCAAGGGTCACAGGAAAATAGCTCTCCAGGTGCAGACTCCACAGACGTCCTTGTGCGTCTAGGGGTAGTTCACGCATGCTACGGCATGCCCCATCCTGCGTGTACTGAAAGCCTCTGCCTCCCAGGCGGGTCGACAGGTCCTTCTGCTGAGTCTATACTACCATACTCCCAAAGCCTTTGCAAGACTCCCCGCTACAATCGAGATGCCGACACAACGTGTATAGTAGTGGTGACCCTCGCGGTCACCATGCTTGCTCATTTCTCATGCTTGCCATCTCGTTTCTCACTTGCCATCTCGTGTCTATTACTAACGACTCAGGTATGGCTGCCACCTGCACACCACCAGAGGAGAGTGCGGTATGAGGAAGAGACTGCTCAATCGACGGAATGGGAGCGGCAGTACACACACTGGCAGGCTGGTTGTGTGTCGCGACACACATTGCTGCGGTCATATAGTTGGCTGAGCCGAGAATATTTTGCGCAACTCTTGAGGTTGGATCGGAGAGTTGGCTGGCAATATCTTTTTGTGACAGACCCGTCAGAACATCCGGGCTAAACAGTGGCCCTAGGATCAGATAGCGGTTGGCGATATCAATGGAGGGAAAGCCAGTGAAGTTATATTGGTTGATTATTTGCTGCTGGTCAGCGGTTGGAATCTGTAACGTATGCCTATTACGGTCCTGAGCCTCCACCGGCACGAAATCCAGATACGAACTGCTATATGCACTGTGATAGAACGTAAAGGTAGCCGTATTCGGAAAGATATCATCGCTCGCAGAGGTGGTTTCAGGGAGTTGGGTAAAAGTGCCAAAACGGCTGAGCGCGACGACTACCGCCCAGCGCTGAGCTGCACAGTACGGGCAAAATTCTGCCCCATAGTAGAAGAATTGTGGCCTACCATTCGGACCAGTCAAGAGCCGTGTCCCGGCTGGTGTTCCCTGCAGTATGTTCTGTATGCCGCCAGTTCCGACTTGGGCAAGCACCGAAGGTTTCACTGTGCTGACCATGTTGAGGACCGCTACATCTGTTTGGCCTTGCGTACCAGAGTTGCTGCTCTGTTGATTGGCTAGGAAGAGAAAAACGCCAACGATGAGGGCAAGACCCAGCAGGACACCGCCTATCAGCAGCCAGGGACGCTGGCGCGACGTGCGCCGACGTATGTTGCGGCTGCGTGTTCTAGATGAAGTACTCTGTTTGCTCTTCTGCTCAAGGTTCCGCTGCTGCTCACGAGATTTCGTTGTCGGTCCATTTTGCTGCTTTGTTTTTGCCATATCATTCATCCTTAACCGTTATTCTTTGGCTCCGTCTGCACTCTATAGCATAGTATAGCAGACCGCTTCGCTATTGCTTTCTGGCCGTCACCGCTGGTTGCTCCCTCTCCACATCAGCTTCCTGCTCACCTGCTGGCTGTTGTACTAATAGCAGCGTAATGAGAAACTGTGCAAGAATGATTGCATGCAAGGCACTACACCAGGCACAGATAGTGTGTAAACGGACAATCTCCACATAGACCAGATAGAGCACAACCAGCATTGCTGACAGTGACCAGGCGCACTGAGCTATATACAACCAGCGCCGCCCTGCCAACACTGTGAGACCAGTCAGTGCTGCACCCGCGCTTACGACACACCAGACAAGACCTGGCAGGCTAATAGGCAGAGTTGTGCCCGGAATCACGGAATACGGACTGGCGAGAACACGTGCACAATCGATTAGGCCCCGCGCGGAACAGACCAGCGGAACAGCTTCATAGTGGACAGAAGTGAGATAGATGGCAATGCCTACACCCATCAGTGAGAGCACAAGTAAGGCTGCCTGCCAACTCAGGAACCGTTTTTTGTTCATTGTTTTTTCTACTTTACAATACTACAGTGTTCAGTACAAATACACTATCTATCAGTATAGAATATGACAAAGTTGCATGTCTAGTGGGAAAAATCCTAGCATCACTGCGGCCTCGATAACCCTAGGGTGAAAAAATAGGGTTATCCCCTAATAGGCAATTTTTGCATAATGCAGTAGGCTAGTTTCAATCCTCGACAGTTTGTAGGGAACTGTCGCAAGGCCTGCGTGAAAACGAACAGGTCGGTACCAGGATACAACAGATGGGATTGTTACGCAACCCAGGACTCTTTCCCGAAAAAGGTGTGTCAGTCTGCACTACAAAGCAACAAGAGTCATTAAAAAGTTCGCGAGAAAAGAGAGAATTGTGTGATGAGCATATCACGCCATAGTAAACGGCTGAGTATAGCTGGCGTCTTCAGCCTTTGTCTGTTC
>JAFAXQ010000297.1 GCA_019240835.1 Ktedonobacteraceae bacterium | reverse complement strand
AGGGCGTACTGTCTAACTCCACGCGCAGGCGGCTGGCTGCCTCATCAACTAGGTCAATCGCCTTGTCAGGCAGGAAACGATCTGTGATATAGCGGTTGGACAGAACCGCAGCGGCAACTAGTGCGCTATCCTGAATGCGCACACCATGATGGACCTCGTAGCGCTGCTTGAGGCCACGCAAAATGCTAATCGTGTCTTCAACTGAGGGCTGCTCGACCAAGATGGGCTGGAAACGACGCTCCAGGGCTGCATCTTTCTCGATATGCTTGCGGTACTCATCCAGTGTGGTGGCACCGATGCAATGCAATTCGCCACGGGCTAGCATTGGCTTGAGCATGTTGGAGGCATCCATCGCGCCTTCGGCAGCGCCTGCACCTACCAGGGTATGCAGCTCGTCGATAAACAGGATAATCCGTCCCTCTGAAGTCGTCACTTCCTTGAGCACGGCCTTCAAACGTTCCTCAAACTCCCCGCGATACTTTGCTCCTGCAACCAGTGCTCCTAGGTCGAGCGTGACTACCTGCTTGTCCGCCAAGCTCTTGGGCACATCACCGCGCACAATGCGCTGCGCCAATCCCTCCACAATGGCAGTTTTCCCGACCCCGGGGTCACCAATCAGCACAGGGTTATTCTTCGTGCGCCGACTCAATACCTGGATCACACGGCGAATCTCCTCGTCGCGCCCAATGACTGGATCGAGCTTGCCTTGCGCTGCTAGTTGAGTGAGGTTGCGACCATACTTCTCTAGTGCCTGATATTTTTCTTCAGGATTCTGGTCGGTCACTCGTTGTGAACCACGTATGGACGTGAGCGCCTGGAGCACCTTGTCCCGTGTCAGGCCTGCAGCTTCCAGCACACGCATTGTTGCGGCATCACCAGCATCGAACATGGCAAGCAACAAATGCTCGACACTGAGATATTCATCATGAAAGGCACTCATCTCCTGCTTAGCCCTCTCCAGGACAGTGCGCAACGGTGGCGAAATACCGGGCTCACTTCCACCATAGACTTGGGCCATACGCTCAAGATCACTCTTGACTATGCGTTGCGCTGCCAGCAGGTCGCCACCTATCCTTGCAATGATCTGTTGTACCACGCCACCTTCCTGGTCGAGAAGGGCGGCAAGGAGATGCTCCACCTCAATCCGACTATGATTGTGCTGTCTGGCTAGGTCCGCTGCGGCACTAATCGCCTCTCGCGCTTTCTCGGTAAACTGCTCTATTTGCATCACGCTTGCTCCTCTTGTCTGGATGCCTCGTTGCTTGCCTTTTGTTGCTGTGTTAATGCACCCATCGCTTTATACTGTGCCAATTCGCCTTGGAGCGCCTCTACGCGAGCAGCAAGACGCACAATGATTTCGACGCCTTCCAAGTTGACGCCCATATCCTCGTACAAGCGGCGAACACGGCGCAGGAGAGCGAGATCCTCATCGCTATAGCGCTCTTCGCCAGCTACATTGATGCCGCCAACGACTCCTATATCGCAGAGGTGACGGACTACTTGCACCTCCAAACGGCAGTACTCCACGATCTCCTTTTCACTGTAGTAGGATGTCACACGCATCTTTCGTACGGTGAGAGGTCTCTGCTGCTCAGCCATGCTTACCTCCAGTTCCTACGGGGGTTGTTGGGTCTGTGTAGCCAATAGAGCGAGCAAAGGACTCGAAGAGCCTTCGTTGCTCATCGGTGAGATGGGTGGGCAAGACCACTCTGGCTTCCGCATAGAGGTCGCCGCGCTTGTCTGTTTGCCCTATCTGCTGTGGCATGCCCTGTCCTCGCAAGCGGAACGATCTGCCGTTGTCGGTTCCTGCTGGAATACGTAGCAGCAGGCGGCGGCCATCTAGGGTCACAATGTGGACCTCACCGCCAAGCATGGCTACCGCCAGCGGCACATCCACAGCAGTACGCAGTGTCGTGCCTTCACGCGTGAAGCTAGGATCAGGTAGCATGTGGACATGCAAGTACAGGTCACCCCGTCCCGCTGTCCCTTGTAGGCCTTGTCCAGCAAGACGGATGCGCGACCCCTCGTTTACACCTGCCGGAATCTTGACCTCTAACTTGCGTGCCTTCCCATCAGGCTCGGTCAACTCGAACGTGTGCGTTGTCCCTTGGTATGCATCGGCCAAGGTCACCTCGACTTCTGACTCAACATCCTCCCCACGGGTGGCCTGTCGCTGACGGCTTCCGGCAGTACGACTGCGAGAGCGCCGCTCGTTGTCAGAGGAGAAGCCCGAACGGAAGTAGGTGTCAAAGAAATCGGAAAAGGGTGACTGCCCACCGAAGAGGTCTTCCAGATCCTCTTCGTTGACTGTGTAATACTGATAGTTTCCACCTCTGAAATCACCGGCTCCACTCGCTGCACCTGTTGCCTGTCCAGCCTCACCAGGCCAGCGGCCATAGCGCTGGTAATAGCTACTCATCTCATCGTATTTTTTGCGTTTCTCGGGATCAGAGAGCACCTCGTTGGCTTCATTGATCTCTTTGAATTTCTCCTCTGCTGCCTTGTCAGCAGGATTGACATCGGGATGGTACTTGCGTGCCAGCTTGCGATATGCCTGTCGAATCGCTTTCTCGTCGGCATCCTTGCTCACCCCGAGAATGCTGTAATAGTCCTTATAGTCAATCGCCATCAGCTCAATCCCCCCAAAAGTGCTGCGTCATCGCGACATAGAAACGTCCCGTCTCTTTCAACGGCACTCCATGATGCCTAGACTTCGCGGTACTCTCCTTCAACGGTACCAGATTCACCACTGGATGGCGCATCGCCTGTGGTTGTTCCAGGTTGGTCGTAGACCTCTTGGCCGATGCGCTGCATTGTGCGCTCCAGGTCATCAGCAGCACTACGTACACGCGTGAAATCGTTGCCTGCAAGCGCGTCGCGTACGCCCTTGATTTTATCCTCCACCTCACCGCGCAAGCTCGCCGAAATCTTCTCACCGACATCCCGTAGCGTCCGCTCCGCCTGATAAGCCAGGCTATCCGCACGGTTGCGCGTCTCAATTTCTTCCTTGCGCTGGCGGTCTTCTTGCGCATGCAGTTCGGCTTCGCGTACCATACGCTCAACCTCGCTCTTGGACAAGCCACTAGAAGCCGTAATCGTAATTTTTTGCTCGCGTCCAGTCGCCTTATCACGCGCCGTCACATTGAGGATACCATTGGCATCGATGTCGAAGGTTACCTCAATCTGCGGGATTCCTCGCGGCGCGGGAGCAATACCTTCTAGACGGAAGTGCCCCAGGCTCTTGTTGTCGCGTGCAAGCTCACGTTCCCCTTGCAGCACATGAACCTCGACGGCGGGCTGGTTATCTTCCGCGGTACTGAAGGTCTCACTCTTGCGTGTAGGGATGGTCGTGTTGCGCTCGATCAGCTTGGTCATCACACCGCCCAACGTCTCAACCCCAAGTGAGAGCGGTGTGACATCGAGCAGGAGCACATCCTTGACCTCACCCTTAAGCACTCCCGCCTGGATGGCTGCGCCGACCGCCACCACTTCGTCAGGGTTCACCCCCTTGTGCGGCTCTTTGCCGAACATCTTACGTACTAGGTCAGTTACGGCTGGCATGCGGGTCTGTCCACCGACCAGCACCACCTCGTTGACATCAGATGCTCGGATCCCCGCATCCTCCAGGGCCTTCATAACAGGGCCGCGTGTGCGCTCGATCAGGTCACCCACCAACTGCTCCAGCTTGGCCCGCGTCAAGGTCATGACCAGATGCTTGGGACCATTGGCATCTGCACTGATGAAGGGCAGGTTAATCTCTGTCTGCAGCAAGGAAGATAGTTCGATCTTGGCCCGCTCTGCCGCCTCCTTCAGGCGTTGTAGCGCCATGCGATCTTTGCGCAGATCGATGCCCTGATCTTTACGGAATTCGTCGGCCAACCAGTCAATGATGCGCTGGTCAAAGTCGTCGCCGCCCAAGTGCGTATCGCCATTGGTGGCCTTGACCTCAAAGACCCCCTCACCCAATTGCAGAATGGAGATATCGAAGGTGCCACCACCCAGGTCATAGACCGCAATCGTCTCATCCCTTTTCTTATCCAGACCATAGGCTAGCGAGGCCGCTGTCGGCTCGTTGATAATGCGCAAGACCTCCAGCCCGGCAATCGTGCCCGCATCTTTGGTCGCCTGACGCTGAGCATCGTTAAAGTAAGCTGGCACGGTAATAACTGCCTGAGTAATCTTCTCACCCAGCCTGGATTCGGCATCGGCCCTCAACTTCTGTAGAATCATAGCCGAAATTTCAGGTGGACTATAGTCGCGTCCAGCAAGCGTTACACGCACGTCGCCATTGGTAGCTCGCTTGATCTTGTAGGGCACGCTCTGCATCGTGCGCTGGACTTCTGGATCATCATACTTGCGACCCATGAGACGCTTAATGGAAAAAATTGTATTTTCGGGGTTAGTCACCGCCTGACGCTTGGCTACTTGGCCCACTAGACGTTCTCCGCCTTTGGTGATGGCTACCACCGAAGGCGTGAGCCGCGACCCTTCACTATTCTCTAGGACGGTTGGTTCACCAGCCTCGATGACTGCCACAACGGAGTTAGTCGTTCCCAAGTCAATACCGATTACTTTTGCCATTGCTTCTCTCCTTCTTTACAGAAAGGCTTTGTAGTGACTAGAAGGACGAATTCGTGGTAGAAGCTGAATAATTTGCTGCACAGGCATACGACTCATGGAGACGGAGGGCGTGCAACAACCACCTGGGCAGGACGAATGATACGTTCGCCCAAGGCATACCCTGGCTGAACAACGTGTAGGATAGTTCCTTCAGGCACATCTACACTCGCCTCTGTGGCGATAGCCTCATGCCAGCGCGGGTCGAATGGCTCTCCACATGCACCGATTTGCCGCACGCCCAGTTGTTCGAACTGTGCCGTGAGTCTTCGCGCAACTAGTAGCAGACCTTGCACCCAAGGGTGCTTGATGATATCGGGCGGCACCACTGCTAATGCCCGCCCGATATCATCAAGCACCGGCAACAGATGGGAGAGCAGTTCACTTTGCGTTGCGATACGCTCCTCAGCCTGTTCCTGACTCACGCGTCGTCGATAATTCACGAAATCAGCCTGGGTGCGACGCAACAGATCCAGGTACTCTTCGGCCTTCTGCTGTTCTTCGGCAAGCTGCTGTTGGAATTGGGTCGAGACATCAGCGTCATGCGGCTCACCTACGTGTTCTGGCTGTTGGGCCGTCTGTTGCAGAGGTGTCGGCTCCTGCTGCTGTCTATCGTGCTGCATAGCACCTTCCTTATAGTTTTTTCATAATCTCTCCGACTTTTGCAACTCCCCATCGTGCTTCAAGCGATACTCACCGCTCTAAACTGGAAAGCCCGGATGATGAGAAGTACCCCGAACACAATGGCATAGGCCCCGATCAACCACACTAGGCTCAAGAGTCCGGCACGGGGGAGCGCGGCTAAGAGTACACCCAACAGAACGGAGAGAATGCCAGCCAGCGCCAATGTCCACTCAGTGGCAACAGGCACCCGCCCTGAGAAGGCCGCGGCTAGCTCGAAGATTCCTGTCACGATTGCCCATACTGCTATGAGGTACAGCAACACCAAAGCGGTAATGGCTGGCCAGAAGAAGGTTATCACACCAATGGCAACGCCAACGAGTCCTTCTACCAGTAGCACCCACCACCGCCGAAAGATGCTGCGCTCTTGCAACGCGACGATCACCGCTACCACACCATCTACCAGCGCATATGCACCGAAGAGGATCACCAGCACTAGCAGCGTCAGCCCTGGCCACACAATGGCAGCCAAGCCAAAAAGCACTGCCACGAGTCCGCGTATCACTAGCAACCACCAGTAGCGACCAGAACGTCGAGCATCGGTCATGACTTGCATTATAATTCCACCCTTTCTAGTTTCAATACTCGGCAGTTCGTAGGGAACTGCCGCGAAGCCTGCATAAAAATAACAGGCTGGTATCAGGATACAACAGATGGTATCACTGCACAACCCAAAGCTCTCTTTTCCGAGAAGGTTGCACGAGCATACATCAGAGAACGCTAAAAATTTCCCTATTTCTAGGGAAATCACGTTGCAGGAGGAAGCAAGGTGACAGGACCGCAGGGTCAATGCTAGTTATACAAAGAGCATAAAATGGTGCTAGTGGTAGTCAGGATCAGGAAAGCGCAAGGCAACCCTACTGTATCGTAGACAATTTCGTGCTAAGTGCAGCAACTTCTTGTTGCGCCTGTTGTATATTCCCGGCGAATATGAAACCCATAGGATTTTTCGCCATGCGGCAAATGATCCTTGTTCCGTCTTGCTTCAATATCTCATCTTTTTCAAAAACAGCTTCTCTCATGTTGCGCGGGTCTACGTTTCCAGGGAGGGGATATTTATCGATAGCAAGAATTCCTTCCCGGATCACTGCCCTCATGTTAGAGATGGTCTGCTCCCTTCTACTCACTCCCAGCATGGTCATAATAGCATCAGTGTAGTTTGTCCAGCGCGGATTACACTCAGCTAGATAGTTCATGGCTGGCTGTTTTCTTTGTCTTTGCAGCCTCTCTTCCAACTCACCGGGAAGCAGGATATCCACGTTTGCTACACCGCGTATGCAGGCGAAGTCTATTCCATATTTGCTGGCTGTCCTTCTCAAGAATAGCTCGAACGAGGCCGCTGTTTGATCTTCATATTGCTGCTGCATACGCCGTAGACAGGCTCGCGTGGGAGCATATGTACTCGTCCCAACACATGCTCTGCTGCCTTTCTTTTGCACTTGGCCATTCCAGCGCAGAGATTCTACCTGACCATTCAGAATGACAACAGACATACCCGGAGAATCGAGCAGGTCTACATAACGGCTGATAACAATTCTCGTTTCCTTCTGCAGATTCATAGTAGCAGCAAGGTGTTGTTGGGACATTGCTAATGCCTCATGCCACTGGCTATAGCTCTGGGCACGTTCAGCATTTCCATCTTGCACTACTACAATCCCTGCCTCGTTCTCGTAGACCAGACAACAGCCGTAATTACCATCAGACTCAGCCGCCCGCAACATTACTCCTAGCGGATAGATGTGGGCCAGTTCCACTTTTTTGTATACGTCTTCAATCCAGGCAAGAAACGTGTATGCTTCTTTAGCTACGTCGTAGATGCTTGAGATCTTATAATCGGGAAGGCAAAAGCCATCCATGCCTAACTCATCGACAAGTTGATAAAAATCTGCTTTGTTTTTAAGTATAGAGGTCATCTGTGCAGGTATGCCCCATGTCTCTGCTCCCAACTCGTCGCGCAGGTATACTTCTGTCTCAGGGACATTAATATACGGCACCACCAATGGTATCTGCTCCGGCGTGGTCTTCTTTTCTTCTCTAAAGTCTTCAGCGGTTATGGGCACAATATCTTTGCCAAAGAGCTGACTGAGATATTCCATTTGCATGCGAATATCATTTGTAGAAAAATCAACAAGAACTCTTATGTTGTGGGCTTCAAGAGGAACATGGCCGCATCTTTCTCCATAGTGGAATTGCACACGGTTGACAGTTGCCGTATCAGAGGCGCGTAAGACTCCCTTGCCACCTATATTGTGGAAGCCAACCCCTAGTGCTTTTTGTGTGCTTGATGCGAATAATGGTGTATGTAGAATATTCATGTGCTACCATTGCTTTCGGTTGTTAGTTAACTAGCGTCTTAGTGAGCTATCACTATTACTGAACAGTATTATAATATATGTTTTCGCCAGATACAATTGCTGCGCATGTTAAGCTCTGGCAAATAGAGAGAAATGTACAGCAAGCTGTTTTCGCCCGCGTAAGCAACAGCAATTTGCATAGGTTTTACCAACAGCTATTTTATATGCAATAAGCCATAGTATGTATTTATTAAATAAAAGACTTGCACAGGATATGACTTTGTTAATTTATCTAAGTTCTATTGATTTATTAGGTAAAAGTTGGTAGACTAATATATACATAATAATGAGTCTTACGAAGTAAGCAAAGAATGTGTTGGTCACAAAAGCTTTAGTTTAAGGAACGGGTGAATATGGACAGCTCTACAGCCAGCAACGAAGGAAAGAACTTTCCTCATCTCACATCATCTGGTACACTTCATCCAGAAGAAAACGTGCAGCCTCAACAACTCAATGAGATGCTGGGCGGCCTCCCCCATCCCGCCATCGACCTTGCTATGGGAGCCTGTGTGCTGGATGTGGGCCGCGAGGTCGGTGACTGGACGCGAGAACTGGCTGAGTGCTATCCACAACGACAGATTGTGCGGGTGCAGACCAGCACCTCTGCTGTGCAAGGTGCTAGTATGGAGCGCAAAGGGTGGGCTAATGTGACCTATGCCTCGGTGCAGGATGTGCTCCAGCTTGAAGACCGGTTCGCCCCCGAAGCATTTGATCTGATCTATGTACACTTCTGTGTTGGCGAGGTGATGTTGCAGCACTTCCCCAGGCTGATACAGTCCCTGCTGCACCTGTGCAAGGAGCAAGGACACCTAGTCTGGCTCGAGGCCGACCTACCCATTACCTGCGACGACGCCTATGAGAGGTTGGCATGGCTACTCATCAGTGCCCTACGGGCAAGAGGAGACGTGGTGGCCTGCCTTTGTGTACCACAGGTAGGGATAGCCGCCTGGATGGACTACTGGCTGCATGCTACGAGCTGGAATATCACACAAGCTGCCTCCTACCGCGCCTCGGTCTCAGCAGGGGCACCATTACATGACCTGTTCGTGCAGCAGATGCAATACCTCGCACCACAGGCGCGCTCCTTCCTACTGCACATGCAAGTGGTGACAGTACAGGTGTTAGAGGAACTGTTCGCCCAAGTGCAGCAGGAGACGCAGGACAAGGAGTTTTTCGGTTTCTGTCCACTGTACAGGTTTGTCTGCGTAAAACCGTCTATATGGCAGAGTAGGCGGTCATGGGGCAAGGGGTAGGAGGACGGAATATACACCTCTTCTATTTGTAAGATTGATGGTTCTATTGCACCTCATCCTTGGCATATCGTATGCTATAACAGCAATCACAACTTTTGGGAGGTTTTTGTGGGACACAACCCGATCCTTGTCGTTGGTAGCCTCAATATGGACCAAGTCGTGCGAGTTTGTCGTATGCCAACATGGGGTGAGACACTACTCAGCCCCAGTTCGTTACAGCTTGTTGCGGGGGGCAAAGGGGCTAATCAGGCTGTGGCAATAGCTCGCCTAGGTGTGCCAGTTAGCATGGCTGGGCGTGTCGGGACCGATCCTTTCGGTACCCAGCTTGTTACGTCATTGCAGGCCGACGCTATCGATACCGGCCTAGTCGTTGTCGATCAAGAGGAGAGCAGTGGCGCTGCCTTCATCTTCCTCGGTCCCGACGGCGACAACGCGATTGTGGTGGTACCGGGTGCTAATATGCGGGTGGGGCTGGACCAAGCGCAAATGTTTGCGATCTCTACGGCTATGAGGCAAGCTCGTGCCCTGGTGCTACAACTAGAAATCCCCCTTGCAACTGTGCAAAATCTCGTCGCAACGGCGTGGCATATAGGTATCCCCATTGTGCTCAACCTTGCCCCCGCTCAACCCCTCGCAGTAGAGACGTTGAGGCAGGTTTCAGTCCTAGTCTTGAACGAAACCGAGGCTAGCCTGCTCAGCGGGCAACGCGTCAGCAGTGTGGAGGACGCTCGCATTGTCGGTACGGTGCTGCACGAGCAGGGCATCGCTACCGTGGCCCTCACGCTCGGCTCACGTGGTGCTGTGCTCGTCTTTGACGACGCCCACGGACAGACCTGCGTCATCCACCAGCAAGCACCAAAAGTACAGGTTGTCGATAGCACTGCTGCTGGTGATTGCTTCGCCGGTGCCCTGACTGTAGCCATTATTGAGGGAAAGCTGCCGGACGAGGCGCTGCGTTTTGCTGTCACTGCCAGCACCCTTAAGGTGACTAGATTCGGTGCCCAGTCCGGTCTACCCAGGCGTGCTGAAGTGGATGCAATGTTGCATTGAATACTCGGAAAACGCTCGACGTAACAATTTGCTTAAAATTTGCTTGTTTTTGCCAATGATATGATTTTATTTGCCAAAATCATTGCTTTTTTCAAAATGACGTGTTATTATTGCTATATGGATAGCAATAAACACCAATCCACAATAGTTTTTTGTTGGGAGAGGTGACAGAGAAAGGATACCTGCTAGGTATGTATCCACTCATTACGAGAGACCCCGTAAGTGGGAGCGAGTTAATTGTGACGCGGCTGGAGTGCCCTGAGAGCGGCGTTGTGATCGAGGGACGGTTCAGTCTGGGCTGGATTGGTCGCCTTACGCGTGAGCAGCTCGAATTCGTCGAGCTGCTGGTGAAGTACCGCGGCAACATTCAAAAGTTGGCGACGGAAATGGATATA
>JAFAXQ010000161.1 GCA_019240835.1 Ktedonobacteraceae bacterium | reverse complement strand
TACTCGCCCTTGGCCCGGGCGGACGCGGCGAAGTGGTGATCTCAACGGGCGTCGATCCACAATACCGCCGTGTGCTTCACACCTACGCCTTCGCACGTGGCTTCACTGTCAAAGAGGTACCCACGCGCAGTGGTGTCACCTCTCCCGAAGACGTGAGCCAAGCACTCGGTCCCTCCACGGCTGCCGTCGTCATTCAGCAGCCCAATTTTTTCGGTTGCATCGAGGATGTGCGCGCTATCGAGCCAGTAGTACATAAAAGCAGAGCTTTGTTCATCGCAACGATCACAGAGCCTGCCTCACTAAGCGTGCTCGCTACCCCAGGCGAGTATGGAGCAGATATTGCCGTCGGTGAGATGATGAGCTTCGGCAACACTATGAGCTATGGTGCTCCCGCACTTGGCTTTATGGCGGCCAAGCAAAAGTTTATGCGTCTCTTACCAGGTCGCCTCGTCGGGCAAACCGTTGAAGAAGGTGGCAAGAAGCAGACTGGTTACGTGTTGACACTACAGACACGTGAGCAGCATATCAAGCGTGAGCGTGCCACTTCCAATATCTGCACGAATCAATCACTGCTCGCTGTCGGTGCTACTATCTTCTTAGCAGCACTGGGCAAACAAGGCTTCTACGAACTGGGCCAACTCTGCGTGCAGAAGTCGCACTATGCCTTCCGCCAGATCACCGCCATTCCAGGCTACGAAGCAGCTTTTAGCAGTCCTTTCTTCGACGAGTTCGTTATCAAGCTTCCTGTCCGTGTAGCTAGGTTACAACAGTACTTGGAGCAAGCCAATATTCTCGGCGGCTATCCTTTGGACGAAAGCTATCCCGGCATGGACAATCATATGCTTTTCTGCGTGACTGAGACGCGCACAAAAGAAGACATCGACTACCTAGTCAAGGTATTGCAGGAGGTACGCGCATGAGCGTTGAGACATTGATCTTTGAAAAGGGAGCGCCGGGGCGGCGGACGGCGACAATGACGACAATGGACGTACCCACCGAGCCGCTGGAAAGCATGTTACCCGCTCAGCTACTGCGTGAAACGCCTGCTCCGTTGCCAGAAGTGAGCGAGATTGAGCTTGTGCGCCACTACACGCACCTCTCACAGCGCAACTTCGGTGTGGAGACTGGCTTCTACCCGCTCGGCTCCTGTACGATGAAGTACAACCCCAAGTTGAACGAGGATATGGCTGCTCTGCCCGGCTTTGCGCGTATTCATCCACTGCAGCCGCAACACACGGTGCAGGGCACGCTGCAGTTAATATACGAGTTAGAGCAGTATCTGGCCGAGATCGCAGGTATGGCGCGTGTCACGCTGCAGCCCTCTGCAGGCGCGCATGGAGAGCTAACTGGACTGATGCTCATCAAAGCCTATCACCGCAGTCGCAACGAGGAGCACCGTCACATTGTGCTCATCCCAGACAATGCACACGGCACCAATCCTGCCAGCGCCACACTGGCCGACTACAAAGCAGTCGAGGTCAAGACCGACTCCCAGACGGGGGGCATCGAGATGAGTCACTTGCGGGCGCTGCTCGAAGCGAACGGGGCCAATCTCGCGGCTATCATGCTGACCAACCCCAACACACTCGGCCTCTTCGATGACAATGTTGCCGAGATCGCCCGGCTCATCCACGAAGTTGGTGGGCAGCTCTACTATGACGGTGCCAACGCTAACGCCGTATTGGGCATAACCCGTCCCGGCGATATGGGCTTCGATGTAGTACATTTCAATCTGCACAAAACATGTAGCACTCCTCACGGTGGCGGTGGTCCAGGTGCCGGACCCATCGGCGTCAAGTCACACCTTGTACCCTTCTTGCCTGGTCCTCTCCCTGCCAAGGGAGAGCAGGGCTACTACTGGGAAGAGCCAGGGCCGCAGTCCATTGGCAAAGTACGCGCTAACACGGGCAACTTCGGCGTCCTCGTGCGTGCCTACACCTACATCCGCACCTACGGCCCAGACGGCCTCAAGCACGTCGCGGAGAGCGCCATTCTCAACGCCAACTACCTCAAGCACGAGCTAGCGTCGGACTATGATATCGCCTATCCACTGACCTGCCAGCACGAATTCGTGGTTACAGCGCAACGCCAGAAAGATGAATACGGTGTCAGCGCGCTCGACATCGCCAAACGTCTGCTCGACTTCGGCATGTACGCTCCCACCACCTACTTCCCGCTCATCGTCCACGAAGCGCTCATGATCGAACCAACCGAGACCGAGACACGCGAGACGCTCGACTACTTCGTCAGTGTCATGCACCAGATCAACGAGGAGGCACGCACCAACCCCGAACTCGTCACAACCGCTCCTCACACTACCGTCGTGGGCAGACTCGACCAAACTCTGGCCGCACGTAAGCCGAATTTGCGTTGGACAGCGGAGCAGGAGGGGACGGATTGATAGATAGAGTAGAGAAAGATGAGGCGTCAGCCTCATCTTTCTCTGCTCACCATAGGTTTTGAGACGCTTTTGCGCTCGTGAGCATCCAACAGAAGACTGCGATCTGTATCATCCGAGGGAATGACACGATTCTTCAGCAGGCTGGGAATGAGCACAGGCTGAGTAAATGGCTCAACTTCCTCCATCATCTGCTGTCCACTCGTTGAGTGCTCCTTGCTCTCAACTTTCTGCTCTGTGCTCAAGGGTGATCTCCTCAAGTTGGCTGCAATCACCAGCCCAGCACCAGCCAATATCACATCCTTGAGGACGTACTGCCCTAAGAGATTGGGGGCGTGGAAAGGCCCAGTGAAAAGCTCGCCGGGCAGCAACACGAGGGGTGACAGAATACCTATGAGTTCGAAAAGCAGTAACCATACCGCCATACGCAAGAATTTACCAGTGAGGAAGCACAAGCCGATAGCACACTCCAAGGAGGCCACAAACACTCTGGAAATGGTCGCTGGCAATAATCCGAAGCTAATCAGATTCAGCGTTTGTGTAGCGATGCTCTGTGCTGGGCTGACATTCGGGAAGAACTTCAGCACGCCAAACCCAAAAAACACAGCGCCCATGCTGATACGTAGCAGTATAACGCTGTAACGCACCAGCCAGCGATTAATACTCTCGTCCACCTTATCAAACTTGTTGTAGAGATTGATCATGAAGGTTCCTTACCAATACGAATACAGATGATGAATAAGCACTAAATGTTTGCTTATACTAACTATAGTCCTCGGTGAAAAAAATGGCAAGAAATGGCAAAGATACGCAAGTGCGAAAACTATTCTATTTGATCTAACGGGAATTTCTCCCTTTGCCCCCTGTCGTGCTTTGATGCGATGATAGAATGCAGATAAAAACAACTGCTTCCCAACAGAATTTGGAGATTCTATGAATATGCTCTTTCATCGCCCCCGCCATCTGGTTGTGGTGGTGACACTCCTCACGGCTTGTAGCCTCTTCTTCCTCAGCCAGAATGGGACCGCTCATGCCGCGAGGCGGGTTCTCCCACCTGCTCCTCCGAAAATTGCAGCGACTTATGCCTATCTGATTGACCCAGAGACAGAGCAGGTCTTCTTCTCTAAAGATGCTCAAGAGGAGGTGGAAATGGCGAGCACTACCAGGATCATGACCGCTCTGCTGGTGCTCGAAGAGGGAGAACTCAACCGCCTTCTGGTGGTCAAACAAGCCTATATCGATTATGTCCTTGACAACAATGCCAGCAACGCAGGTCTGCTTGTCGGCGACAGGTTGACGGTCAAAGAATTACTCTATGCGCTGCTACTGCCTTCGGGGGCTGACGCTGGTCAGGCGCTAGCCGATCAGCTCTTTGACGGTGTGCCCCACTTTGTCAAGGCTATGAACGAGGAGGCGCAGGCGCTAGGGCTGAAGCACACCTACTTTGTCACGCCAGATGGCCTCCATCTTCCCGACGCACAGGGCCAGTTTACCCACTCGACGGCAACGGAAATGGCGCAGTTGAGCGAGGTAGCAATGCGGGAGCCGCTCTTCAGACAGATCGTTGATACGGCCACTTTTTCTGTCGCGACAACCCCTCAGCATCACGCCTATAGCTGGACCAATACCAACAAGCTGCTCGTGACCTATCAAGGGGCTATTGGGATCAAAACAGGCACGACTGACCAAGCTGGACCCTGCGTGATCGCGGAGGCGAGGCGCAATGGATACACACTCATTGCGGTGATCTTCCATAGCTCCTCAGTTGATCAACGGTTCATGGATGCAGCGGTACTGCTCGACTTTGGCTTCCAAGTCGAAGCAGAGCAGGTCAGCCCAGCAGCGTAAAGTAGATCAGGCAGGCTCTCTCCTGTTCTTCGCGCGGGCTCCGTCGTTCATAGTGGCACTCGGACTTGGCGGCTTTGATCTTTTGTAGGGAACAATATCTCCTCAATCGAAGCATCAATAACATCCTGCGTTGCCACTTGATCTAGCAATCGTGCACCAATCTGCTCCAACTGCTCCCGTCTCGGATAACGCATATTACGTAAATCAGTAGCGTTCACCTGTGTGTGACCATTGAAAGACCGAATATACAGATCAACAAGAGTCGAGTTGAGAAAGGCAGTAAGCCCTTTTGCAAGGAGAGGATCAAGTCCATGTGCATTGTGATGAAAATAATTCAGATGGTTTTCAAAGCCCACGTACACATTCGGCAAGTCTTGTGGCTCATAGAGAACCGCAACAACACGCCTCTTCTCCTCTTTAGCAGAGAAGCGCCGCACAAGCACATAATACTCATTCGGTACTAGCAAAGCGCGAGTTTGTTCCGTGTCAACAAGAGCACAAGCCTTCTTAGCCTCTAGTTTTGGCCAGACAACCGTGCCAGAAGCAAGATGGGTTGGATAAATAAGTGGGACCATTCCTTCTTCTGGCAGGAAGCGCAGAAACGCTTCGGCTCTGAAGTCTACCACTCTTCCTGTTGAAACGCTGATATCCAGGCTAGCTAGATCAGCCTCAAGCATCGCCATGCGCCTAGCTATCTGCTGTCCACTTTCGTCAGAAACGATTCTGATACAAGACTGTGGGTCGCTAGGAGCGACTACCTCGTGGTAAGGAACATCGCGAGCAAGAACATACATATCGTGCGGATCAGCAGTACTGCTGACTAGCACCGTGTCGGGAGTGGCAGAAGACTTTACTACTGAAAAGATCATCGTTTCTTGTAGCACGTCATCCTCGCGAAAGGCATGGTCACGCGACTCGAAAAGGTGCAAACGTTGTAGAGCCATTGTGTCAAGAAACGCTTCTCTAAATGGTTTGAAATAGGAACCGCTACAAAAACTTCTTGGAGTAATGGCGACCATTTCGCCATTCACCTTTAATAGCTTCATACATAAAGAGAGAAAGCCTGTGTAAAGATTGGTCGTTTTGATATCCCCACGTCGTAACAGTTTCCAGATCGCTGAGCCTGTTTGCAGCTTGCGATAGGGAGGATTGAGAATAATACAATTGATTGGACGCAGTTGCGTTGGCATAAAGAGGTCATTTGTTATGTATGCTACAGCACTCTCGATAAAATCTGTGTGCCCCACTTCTCCAGTGAACGTCACCCCAACACTGCTACAGATCTCTTTGCACAGTTCAAGTGTATTCTGCAAATGAGTCACTAAAACCCCATCAATCTCATACGCAGTAACGTGTATCTCTCGTGGCGGGTTTGGGCGCAAGCACAGTTCGGCAACGCAGGCGGCAAATAATGACCCGACGCCAGCGCATGGATCGCACAGTGTCACAACCGATTCATTACATGCTAGCATAGACGCCATAAGCCGGGCAATGGGCATAGGAGTAAAGAATTGTCCAAGCTCAACCTTTTGGCGCTCTTCCGATTGCTGGCTTGCATTCAGACGATAAGTATCGACGACACGAAGAATGGCGTCAATGCTCGATGAGAGATCATTCACTTCAGGCACTTTCCCCCTCTTTAGCCGCCAGGATAATCTCCTCAATCTCCTCGACAGCCAGAGTCTCTATATCAACACGATCCCCCTCTATCGTAAGAAGAAAAATCCGCTTCTGTCCGGCAGGAGTTGCCTCATCGTGTAAGAAGCTATAGAGAACCTGCGCCACCCGCTGTGCGGCCTTTTCTGCCCGCCCTCCACCTTTCTTAATCCCGATGGCAACAAGCACCGGAGCTGTCACATCTTTTGGCTCAACCAAATCTACATCCACATCATGTTCATGTTTCAACTGCTGCTCCAGGATTTTGAGATGCTCCTTTGTATCTGAAAAGAACTCAATTGTAATCGTCGTGTCCATGCTCTTTTCCTGCTCCTTCTTGTCAATGTAGTTACTGCCTTTATCGCTTACACGCCAGTTTTGACGTATCGTACTCGCACAACGATAGGGATGCAACAAGGCTTCCATTGTATGTTACAATTACTTGGCTTGTAACAGAAGAAACGCTAGAAAAGAAACATTATGCAATACGCAGTTCTCGGTGGTGGTGCGTTGGGGTTGATGGCGGCTTATCGGCTGGCGCAGGCTGGCCAGGCAGTGATGGTGTTTGAGCAAGAGCAATTGGCCGGCGGGCTGGCGGCAGGGTTTCGTGTGGGTGATGTATGGCTGGAGAAGTTCTACCACCATCTCTTCAGAAGTGATAAGACGGCGATTAAGACGATTGAGGAGTTGGGCTTGGCCGACCGACTGGAATGGATACGCCCACGCACCGTTAGCTTGGTCGGCGGGGAGATCCATCAACTGGATTCGCCGCTTTCCCTGCTACGCTTTGAACCGTGGCGCATTGACGAGCGTCTGCGTGTAGCAGCGGTGCTGAGCTTTCTCAAGGTAGTTCCCCCTGGCCTGTTAGAGGGTAAGACTGCCCATGCATGGCTGAGCCGCTGGATGGGCAAGCGCCCTTACAACGTGGTGTTCGAGCAGCTCTTTATTAGTAAATTTGGCAGCCTCCACCACCAGATCGCTCTACCCTGGTTCTGGGCGCGTCTTCATGATCGTACTACACACCTGGGCTACCTGCACGGTGGCTTTCAACTGCTCTATGAGCGTCTCGCCCAGCGCATCACTGAGAGAGGCGGCAAGGTTCTGCTCGGCACGCGTGTAGAGAAGGTGGAACAGGTTAACCAGATTGACGGAGGCTGGCGCGTGGTTACTAGCAAAGGGACGTGGCACTTTGATCGCGTGATTTCTACTCTACCCACACGCCTCACCTGTCGCCTGGTTCCCGATCTACCCGATGAGTATCGGGCGCGCTATGATTGGGGCCAAGCTTACGGTACACATTGCCTTATTCTTTCACTGGACCGCCAACTGACTGAGAGCTACTGGATCAATATCTGTGATCGCGGCTATCCCTTCACGGGCCTGTTTGAACACACAAACTTCATCTCGCCTGATGAATATGGTAGGCGACACCTTGTCTACTTGGGTAACTATCGCCCTATGAACGATGTGCTATTCAGTATGAGCAAGGAACAAGTTATGACCGATTTCTTTCCTCATCTCAAGCGCATCAACGTGAACTTCGATCCAGGCTGGGTACAAGAGAGTTGGATGTTCAAGGCTGCTTACGCTCAGCCCATCGTCACGACAGAGTATCGCGAGCACATTCCGCCGCTACATACACCCCTTGAAGGTCTGTGGGTAGCGAACATGTTCCAAATCTATCCCCATGATCGGGGTCAGAACTACTCGTTTGCACTCGCTAATAAACTAGTACAACAGATTTTATAATTGACTAGATCATAGTACTACTTACCTATCTTGTGTAATTCGCACCCAACAGATATACTAGAGGGCATGGAGCAACGTTGGGTACATCCTGTTGGGGACAACCATGCTGGGGTAGATCATCAAGCATCAGCAGACCACACGCTCTGGGCCGCTGCTAGAATCACTCACTCCACGCGAGCGCGAAGTGTTGGGTCTGCTGTAACTGGTGCTGTAAACCTGGCTGGAAATCCGTAGCTCAAGAGTGCAGGCCCTCATCGTTGTAATACTAGTGAGTTAAGAGGAGTTGTTATGGCAAGCACAACCCCGCTGGGCAGGACAGGCGAGCTTATGCCGATTGCCTCTCAGTCAGACTCTTCGTGCTCTAGGCGGCCAGTGGGCAGAGCACACGACGAGACGTTCCTCGCTACCAAATTGTTTATTCCTCCTCCTGTGTTGAAGCGGGTGGCTCGTCCACACCTACTGACCCGGCTCACCACGGGTATGCATGGCCCACTTACGCTGGTGACAGCCCCTGCTGGTTGGGGTAAGACCACATTGCTCAGCATGTGGCAGGCCGATCCAAGCAGTAATGCCTTTCCCGTTGCTTGGGTTTCGCTGGATGAAGGTGATAACGATCCTGTACGCTTCTGGACCTATGTCATCACCGCACTCGATACGCTGTATACCCACGTGGGCGATACAGCCCTGGCAATGCTCAACTCCCCCCAGCCGCCAGCAATGGTGTCAGTCCTCACTCTTTTACTCAATGCTCTTGCTGACAATCCCATGGACGCCGTGTTGGTCCTGGACGACTATCATGTGATTGAGGCTCAGGCGATCCACCAAGCCATGACCTTTCTGCTCGACCATCTGCCGCCATGCCTGCACCTGATCCTGGCCACCCGCACTGACCCCCCATTACCATTAGCGCGGTTGCGTGCGCGTGGGCAACTCAGCGAACTGCGTGCCGCTGATTTACGTTTCACTGTTGAGGAAGCCACCGCATTCCTGACGGAGGTGATGGCATTGCCGCTTCCAGCAGAGCACATCGTTGCACTGGAGAAGCGCACCGAGGGATGGATTGCGGGTCTGCACTTGGCAGCGTTAGCGATGCGTGATCGCGCCGACCCGCTAAGTTTTATCGCCACGTTTACTGGCAGCAACCGCTACGTGGCGGACTATCTGGTCGAAGAAGTCTTCCTGCAACAATCAGAAGACGTTCAGCACTTTTTGTCGCAGACCTGCCTGCTCGACCGCCTGAGTGGACCACTGTGTGATGCTATCCAAGGCAGCGATGGGAGTCAAGCCATGTTGGAAGCCTTGGAGCGTACCAACCTGTTCGTCGTTTCATTAGACGACGAACGAGTCTGGTACCGCTACCACCATCTGTTTGCCGACGTGTTGCGCAACCGCCTACGGCAAACACAGCCTGAACTGTTACCCAAACTGCACCGTCGGGCTAGTGTCTGGTACCAGCAGCACTCTCTGCCCATCGAAGCTGTGCAGCATGCGCTGGCAGTCCCCGACTTCAAGCGTGCCGCCGATTTGGTCGAGCAGTATAGCATAGGAGTGTTTGGTTTGGGGCAGGCTCACACAGTGCTCGGCTGGCTGAAGAGTTTACCCGAAGAGCTGGTGCATACACGTCCTTTCCTTTGTGTCATCCATGCTGTCATGCTGACAGTCACTAGCCAGTTGGAAGCAGCAGAGGCGCGCTTGCAGGATGCCGAACGCTGTCTTGGGGCTGACGATATGCCTGTTGAACAGGCCCGCACCATTCGAGGCCAGGTGGCAGTGCTGCGCGGCAACATTGTCCGCTTTACTGGTGATGTAGCACGTCATGTTGCCTTTGTACATCAGGCACTTACCTTACTGCCAGAGACCGAGATGCTCTGGCGTGTGGCTGCCATGATGTATGCTGCCGATGCCTACTTGGTCAGCGGCGAGGTCACGTCTGCAAATGAAAGCTTGCTGGCGAGAGCTGTTGCGGGTGCTCGTAGCTCAGGTCATGCGTTTCTGCTGCTAATAACCCTTGACCGCCAGGCTCGACTTTATATGCTGCAAGGGAAGCTTCGCCAAGCCGAGAGCATCTATGGCCAGGCGGTGCAGGAGATAGGACAAGAGGTGCTCCAGGTGCTACCTGGGGGCGCGGGCTACTACTTCAGCTTGAGCAATCTGTTACGTGAGGAAAATCGTCTGGACGAGGCCGAGCGGCTCGTGTCGCAGGGTATGGAGTTGCTGAGCGGACCTCTGATGGCGTCCGGGGATGACGTGCTGCTGGGCTACACGGCTCTGGCACGTCTGCAGCACGCACGCGGCGATTACAGCAGTGCAGTGTCCACCCTGGACACCTTCATCCAGATAGCTGGTCAGCGCCGCTTCGTCCCCTGGCTCGTCGCCTATGCGCAAGCGCTATGTGCCCAGATAGAGCTGGCTGGAGGCAACCTAGCGGCAGCCGGCCGATGGGCAAAGCAGTGTGGCCTCTCTCTGCAAGCTGACCAACCCAACTATCTGCGTGAGCAAGAGTACCTGACCCTGGTGCGGGTGAGCATTGCCCAGCAGCGGGAGCTACCAACATGTCAAGACACTAGCCAGACTGAGTCCGTGCTGGATCAGGTGCTGCTCTTGCTGGAGCGGTTGCGTGAGCAGGCAGAGAGCAATGCCCGCCTGGGCAGTGTCATTGAAATGCTCATTCTGCAAGCACTGGCCTTACAAGCACAAGGCAAACGTACGAGGGCGCTGCGGGCACTAGAACGTGCGTTGCTACTGGCTGAACCGGAGGGCTACATGCGCCTGTTCTTAGATGAAGGTGCGCCACTGGTCGTGTTGCTACGGAGAGCTTCCGCACACAGTATGGCAACGAGCTACCTACTGAAGCTGCTAGCGGCCTATGAGAAGCGGGCAGGTGACCACCAGCAGACCGCACGTCCTGACTCGTTGCTAGAACCGCTCACCCCACGCGAGCGCGAGGTGCTGCACCTGCTAATGCAGGGAGCATCCAATCGCCAGATGGCCCAGGATTTGGTGCTCAGTGTGGGCACGATCAAAAAGTACGTCTATACCATTTGTGGCAAACTGGGGGTGCAGAGCCGCACCCAGGCGGTCATCAAAGCCAGCACGCTCAACCTGTTGTAGGTGAGCAGATTCCCTCTCTAATCTGCTGATAAAAATATCCACCTGATTACCAACTTTAGTTCACTGTATCCCAACCCCCTTCTCGGCTACACTGTGCAGAGAGACCACAATGAGGCACCAACGAATAACGGCATCGAGTTGGAGTCTATTTGTATTCCATTGTCTAGCATGAGGTGCATGTATGAGTGTGAAGGAAATGACTATCGCAGAACTAGCGAATGCCTGTACGAGCGAGATGGAAAACTACCGCATGGGGGCTCCACACGACGATCAATATTGGCTTGAACTGTTCCATCGCGCTATTGTCGAGCGCAACGCTACCGCATGGCAGATGATACAAGAGCGTCTCAGGCCTAATGTGATGCGTTGGATGCGTCACCATCACAAGCGTAGCTCCGCCTGTCTGCTGGAGAGCGAAGAGAATTACGTTGCTATGGCCTTCGCCCGCTTTTGGCAAGCTGCTGTCCATAATCGGCGGCTGCAATTCACTAGCTTCGCTGCTGTATTACACTACCTATACGCCAGCTTGAATGGAGCCATTCTCGATACCTTGCGCGCTTATGCTCATCCCCATGAGGTTGCTCTGCCTGAACTGGACTTTGCTGGTGAGCCGCTGGTAGAAGAAGACGACAATGATACGGAACTGCTAGAAGTCATCCTGAAGTTTCTGCCCAATCCAAGGGAACAGCGCCTAGCATACTTGCTCTTTCACTGTGGTCTCAAGCCACGCGAGATTGTCTTGCATTGCCCAGGGGAGTTTGACACGGTCAAAGACATCTATCGCCTGCGCCGCAACATCATTGAGCGCTTGCAACGTCAAATCGAGCCGATTCGTTGGCAGCTAGCCCACTAGGAGTGTTAAAGATATGTGCAGACAAGAATGACTCAGCAGGCTAGTGTCATTGGGCAAAGAACCGTTCAACATCACTTATACTCGTCGTCCTACGTGCGGGTGGCAGGGCATTTAACACCTGCTTCCCGTAGCCTTTTGTATGTAATCTCGTATCGAGTATCGCCATCACTCCTCGGTCTTCACGCGTACGCAGTAGACGACCGAGACCTTGCTTCAGGCGCAGCACAGCCTGTGGTAAGACATACGTCCCAAACCAGTTTTCGCCAGCAGCCTTCATCAATGCCACTCTTGCTTCATGAACGGGATCATCGGGCGGATCGAAGGGCAGTTTGTCGATCACCACTAGCGAGAGGGCATCGCCCGCAATGTCGACACCTTCCCAGAAACTCTTCAAACCGAAAAGCACAGCGCCTTCTTCTTCGCGAAACCTGCGCGTGAGTTCGATGCGCGTTGTGTCGCCTTGTTTTAAGAGTGGATAGGCAAGGTGTGGCGACATCAACTCGTATGCCCGGTCGAGCATGCGCTTGCTGGAGAAGAGCAGGAAAGCACGCCCTCGCGAAGCTTTAACCAAACGATACATTTCACGGGCGATAGCTTTCATATAGTCTTCAGAATTGGCACCGAAGGCTGGTGCTGGAAGATCTCTTGGCAGGTACAGTAGCGCGTTGCTCTCATAATCGAAGGCCAGGGGAAGAATACGCTCCAGCACCTCAGGACGCTCGGTGGCATCGAGGCCAATACGTCGGCGGAAGTAGGAGAAGTTCGGTCCTTTCTCCTCTGGGTGAGCTGTGTTGGGGCCGCAAGTAGCCAGCGTTGCCGAGGTGCAGATGACATTGCACTGCTCGAAGAGCCTTTCCTTGAGCCATGTTGTGACATCGAGTGGAGCGGCTGAAGCTTGTAGTTGAAAACCTCGCGCTCCCTGCCCCTCTGCGCGTTCTATATAATAGACAAACTTTTCAGGAGAGCCAACCGAAAAAACAGTACGAATCTGCTCTGCTAGATTTTGCGTGCGCTTAAGCAACTTGTCGTACAGTTGACCCTCTTTCTCTGGCATGTCCTTCGGACGCTGTTTCCTGAGCGAATCGGCCAGGTCAGCGATAACCGTAGCGAGACGCAAGCCTTCTTCCAGCGGTGTCTCCAGATTGACCCGTCCTTTGAAACCAGGGTCGGCAGCGAGAGCGAGGTGCTGCCACACGTCGCTAGCCAAGCGAGTGGCCTCGTCTTGCAGACTCAGTTGACTGTGCTCTTTGAGCATACGCTGTGCCAGTAACAGGGTTATTTGCGTAGGACTAATAGTGATGGTAAACGCACGCGTTGCCTCTTCTTCTAAATGATGTGCCTCGTCGAGAACAATCACGTCGCGTTCGGGCAGTAAAAAGCCATCAAGTGCAGCATCGAGCAACAGCAGCGTATGATTCACAACGATCACCTTTGCACGAGAAGCCCGTTCACGCATCAGCCGTACGTAGCAATCGGCAAAATAATTGCACTTGCTCCAAGCACACTGATCGCTATCGGTGGCAATACGTGTACGCACATCTGCTGGCAGTTGAAAGCCCAGTGTCTCAAAATCGCCCGTAAAAGTTGACTGAGCGTCGTTCACCATAGCGACGAGACGTGTGAACTCGCGGTTCTTGCTGTAGAATTGCATACCGACGCGCTCGGTCTCCAGGCGGTCGATGCAGACGTAGTTGCTCACACCCTTCACCAAGGCCGCCTCGAAGTGTTTGATATGTTGCTGTACAAAAGGAATATCTTTGTAGAAGAGCTGTTCTTGCAGCGCTTTGTTGGCGGTGCTGACAATCGCTACCTTGCCGGAGCGTACGATGGGCACTAGGTAGGCTAATGACTTGCCAACTCCGGTCGCAGCTTCGATGATGGCTGGCACGTTTTCCATGAGGGAGCGTGCTACAAGCGTTGTCATTTCGATTTGTGGCGGGCGCTCCTCGTATCCAGGGAGACTTTGCGAGAGAACGCCACCCTGGCGTAGATCAGCCTCGACGATGCGTGTGAGAGAAGTACTATCTGTCTTCTCGCGTGGAGAAGTCTGCTCGTCAGCATCTGTTTGAGTTAGAGGTGTGGCAGCTATATGCTGGACCTTGGGCCGAACTGCTGGCGCTGTCTCTGTTTTCGGCGGCTTACCGTCGGTGGTTGGCTGGTTCGACGCTGGTGTCTGCATCTCTGCTGGGTGAACCCTATGTGCGGGGGCTGCAGTAGAAAAGTGGTTAGGCGAAGTTGACTTTACAGAGAAGCCCATCAGCGCACCAAGATAGTTGTCGGCAAAATCCTGAATGTGCGGGAAACGCTCTTCGGCCTTAGAGGCGAGGGCACGTAACATGACATGCTCGATGGCAGGTGAGATGGCTGGATTGATGCTACGCAGTGGGGGCAGTGGTGCGTGCTCCTGCTGTTGTAGCAACAGGTCGCACTCGGTTGCCTCGTAAGGGCGGCGTCCGCATAGCCATTCGTAGGCCATCACCGCTAGAGCATATTGGTCGCTAGCAGTGCTCAATGTACCACGTAGTTGCTCTGGTGCCATATATGGAATAGCGAACGCGTCGTCATCTAGGCTAGCACTAACCCCGGGAATTCGTAATGCAAACTCTGTAAGCAATATAGCATTGCGCTCACCTGCTATAAGATTGCCGGGATGAAGGTTGCCATGTAGAACGCCTCTCACGTGAGCGTATTGTAAGGCAGCAGCAACGGGTGAGAGGACGCGCTTCACCTCGTCCGGTACAAGAAGTTTGCCTACTGCAAAGCGCTGGCTGAGCGTTTCCCCAGCGATATATTCCATCACCAGATAGCCATAGTCGCCATCAAAACCGACATCTTTTACCTCGACGATGCTGCGGTCCTTGAGCGTCTTGAATTGTTTAGCGCGAGCCAGAAAGGCTTCTTTTGCTTCAGCAGTAGTGAGTGGTATCTTCAATCGTTTGATGAGTACTTCCTTTTTACGCAGCTGCATCGCTATATAGAAGTCACTCGCCGAACTTGTGCGCACCACGCGTGTAATCGCGTATGGGCCAATCTGCTGAAGCTCTACCTCTGCCATTTTTCCCTCCCGTTTCCCAGAAAGATGAACACTTTTTCGAGAGCAGTATAACATAGAGTGGGGGAGGGAACAATGCTGAGAATGAAGGCAAACCTGTTGTTATGCTGAATGCTCCTTTAATAGATCAATCAACCACTGCTCATCGTGTATTGGCACGCCCGCTTTTTGCGCCTTTGCCAGCTTTGAACCGGCGTCTTCGCCGACAATGAGGTGAGTGAGCGACTTATTGAAGCCGGAGGCAATGCTACCGCCAAGGCGTGTGATGGCTTCTTCGGCTGCGGGGCGAGTCATGCTGCTGAGACGGCCCGTGAGCAGGAATGTTTGCCCGGCGAGTGGACCCGTGTTGACTTGCTGCTCTTCTTGCATGTTTACGCCAGCTTGACGTAAACGCTCGATAAGGGCCTGATTCCTAGGTTCCTGCAGCCAGGTATAGAGGCTATGCCCGATTTTGGGGCCGATGCCGGGGACGGCGACAATATCCGGCTCCTCGGCAGCTAGCAGTTTGTCAATGTTGCCAAAGGCTGCGGCAATGGTCTGGGTCGCCTTCTCGCCCACGTAGCGAATGTTGAGGGCGACGAGTAGCCGCCAGAGGGGACGCTGCTTGCTTGCGTCGATAGCGGCGAGCATGTTGTCGGCGCTCTTCTCCTTGACGCCCTCTAGCGCTAACAATTGCTCGCGGGTGAGCGTGTAGAAATCGGCAACGCTTTTGATGTAGCCTGCGTTGATGAGTTGTGCGCACATTTTTTCCCCGATAGTTTCGATGTCCATCGCACCACGCGAGACAAAGTGAATGATGCTCTCCAGGTTGCGTGCCGGACACTCTAGATTGGGGCAGTAGGCCATAGCCTGATCGGGAATGCGTACAATGGAGGTGTTGCAAAGCGGACAATGTTCGGGTAAGTGGTACACCTGCTCCGCACCCGTGCGCCGCTCGATAATAGGCTTGACCACCTGGGGAATGACCTCACCCGCTCGTTGCACCAGCACCCAGTCGCCTATGCGCAGATCCTTGCGCTGGATGTCGCCTTCATTATGTAGAGCGGCGCGTGAGACAGTGACACCACGAATACTGACTGGCTCAAGCTGTGCCCAGGGGTTAACCGATCCTGTACGCCCAATGTTGACGCGAATATCAAGCAGTTTCGTTGCCACCTCAATAGGCGGATATTTGAACGCGATGGCCCAGCGAGGATCGCGTGCAACGGTACCCAGTTCTTCTTGCTGTGCCAGATCGTTGATCTTGATGACCACACCGTCGATCTCATACGGTAGGTTGAAGCGCTCTGTTTCCCACTGCTTGCAATAGGCCAACATATCATCCAGGCTATGTACTAGTTTCACATGTGGGTTGACAGAGAAGCCCCATGCGCGTAAGAGTTGCAGCGCTTCCCATTGGCTGTGTACGGGTAGCCCTTGAATATAGCCAATCTGATAGCCGAAGAAGTCAAGATGCCGCGATGCAGTGGTGCGTGCGTCTTTCTGCCGTAATGAGCCGGCGGCAGCATTACGTGGGTTGGCGAAGAGGTGACCTTCGTTCAGTTGCGCATTCAGTTTCTCGAAGCTCTTGGTAGACATGTAGATTTCGCCACGCACCTCTACTTTAGCTGGAATATGCTCCCCACGCAGCCTTTGCGGAAGAGTACGAATGGTGCGCACGTTGGGTGTCCAATCCTCGCCTATCAGACCATCACCACGTGAAGCTCCTACCGTCAATTTCCCCTGCTCATAGGTGAGAGCCATAGCCAATCCATCAATTTTGAGTTCGCATACATAGCTAAAGGTGGCATTGGGCAGCATACTCTGAGCGCGTTTGTGCCAGGCAAGTAATTCTTCCTCATTACGTGCATTTTTCAGACTAAGCATAGCAATAGGATGGCGATGCTGGGGCACATCCTGCACTGGACCTGCCCCGACGCGCTGCGTGGGTGAATCCGGTGTCTGCAGTTCCGGGTGTTCGTGCTCAATATGCTGAAGCTCCTGCATCAGTTGGTCATACTCTGCATCGGTTAGTAGCGGATTATCGTTGATGTAGTATTGATAATTCGCTTCTTCAATCTGATGACGTAGCTCGGCTACACGCGCTGCGAGGTCTTCTTCTGTGCTCTGGCCAGTCTGTTCCGCTGGTGCAGGCTGTGTGTATTCAACCAGGTTATCGTCAGAAGTGGTATGTTTGTTGGACATGATTTGACTCCTCTATTCATAGTATCATGGAGGGCAAGACAAAAAGAAGCTTCTTGCACAGGATATGCAACTTTCAGCAACTATGCTATACTCTGCGCAGAAACAAAGAGCGTCACTGTTAGAGAACCGTCCAGTAAGGGAAAATAATTCGTATGCGTCAAGGAACACTCACACTGCTTCTGTTTATCATCCTGCTGGCAGCAGGTGCCTTATTCGTCAACTTCTGGCCGAATCACCCACTCTATAGGATCACCAATCCTTTTATCATTAATGAAGGACTAGACTTAAAGGGCGGCGTGCGCGTTCTGCTCGTGCCCGATCCAAATCAGCACTACACGCCACAACAAGTCCAGCAAGCTATCGGTGAAACGCGCAACCGCATTGAGAGCCGTGTCAACGGCGGCCTAGGCGTTAGTGAGCCAAGTATTCGTATTCAGACAACTAATAATGCTCCTAGTATCTCAGTTGAACTTCCTGGTCTCACTAGTGGCAATCAGGCAGAACAAGTGAAAACACTACTCCAGGCAGGCAAGCTAGAATTCTGGGATACAGGTCCTGACCCACAGGGAAGCCTTGCCCAAGGCTCTGATTTCAACCCTGCCAACTACACGCAATACAATCCTGGTGGTCAGGCACTCTTCACGGGTAAGGACCTTGATCTTAGCTCGCTCGGTGTGAGTTTGGATCCGCAGGGCACTGGAAAATATGTGGTCAACTTTTCTATGCAGGGCGGCGCTATTGGACGTTTCAGTTCCTTCACCGCTGCCCATATCGGTGATGATCTTACCATTACATTGGATAAGAAGGTCGTCTCCTCACCCCGCATTAATGATCGCCTAGCTGGTTCTAGCGTGATCCAGGGGAATTTCACCCTGCAGGAGGCACAGTCACTTGTCAGTGTCTTGAAATACGGCGCACTGCCACTTGCGCTCGTAATCGATAGCGAGGAAACGGTCGGTGCTACCCTCGGCCAAGACTCCATTCTGAGAAGCGAGATTGCTGCCGCTATTGGCTTGAGCATCGTTGTTTTATTCATGCTTCTGTATTATCGCTTGCCAGGGCTACTGGCCGACTTTGCCCTCGTGCTGTACGCGCTCTTTACTTTCTCCATCTTCAAAATCATTCCCGGCTTTACCCTTACACTGCCGGGCATCGCGGGTTTCATTCTTTCTATTGGTATGGCAGTAGACGCCAATATACTCATCTTTGAGCGTGTCAAAGAAGAGTTACGAGCGGGTAGGTTGCTGGCTTCTGCCATCGATATTGGCTGGAAGCGTGCTTGGCCGTCTATTCGTGACTCAAACATTTCCACGCTCATCACCTGCGCGGTGCTCTACGGCTTTGGCAGTAACTTCGGTGCAACCATTATCGTTGGCTTTGCCTCGACGCTCTTCCTTGGCGTCGTTATTAGTATGTTTACCGCCATCGTAGTGACGCGCACCTTCTTGAACCTGCTCGTCCCGACTGGTGTTGTGAGTCACCCTGCACTCTTCGGGCTTCCCGCTGGTTCGATTGCCACATCGTCCCTGGCGCGAGCCAACCGCACGGTATAGAGGAGCTTTTTGTGTTCAATCTTGTAAAGTATCGTTACCTATTCTTAATCATCTCACTGATCGTGATCATTCCTGGCCTCATTTCGCTCATTTTTACGGGTCTAAACGTCGGCATTGACTTTGCCGGGGGCGCAAGTGTCGAGTTTCGCCCACAGGCCCAGGTGAGGAGCACTGACCAAGTGATGAAACTGCTTAGACCATTGAATCTGAAAGATTTGGCAGTTATCCTGGGTGATAATAAAACACAACCAGCCAACAATACTATCTGGATTCGCCTGAGTACGCAGGTCGATCAGAATGTTGAACAATATATTCAGAATACATTGAAGCAGAAGTATCCTGGTGCAATCATCAATCCTTACCCCCTACCACTTGCGAAGCCGGTGACGCTCGTAACGCTTGTACTGCCACCGAATTCCTCAACGGTTCTACAGACGAGTGACGTGCGAGCTTTGCTCAACAAGCTGCCAAATACGAGTGATCCTACCAAAGGTCCTCCTTCGGCTATCCCGTCTCCGACTCCCACTGCTTCAGTAGCAACAGGAAAGGGGACACCAATCGTGAGCAAGGTAACACCTACGCCCACGATGACACCCAGTAACCCTGCGAATATTCCTGTCAGTGTTGCCGACATCTCCCAGGGCACTACAACACAAACGGTTACCATTCTGACCAGTACCACCGTCAAGACGAGTGATGTGCCCAAGCTTATGGCGGCAAGCTTAAATGGAGGTGGTCCATACTTACAGCTCATCAGCAACTCCGAGGTATCAGGCTCGGTGGCGGGAGAGACAACACGTAATGCGTTCCTCGCCGTTATTGCAGCCGCGGTAGCGATTCTGCTCTACATCTGGTTCTCGTTCCGCAAAGTGCCTAAACCTTGGCGCTACGGTACCTGTGCCATTATCGCACTTCTGCACGACGTGCTGGTGGTGCTGGGCATCTTCTCGATTCTAGGCTGGGCGTTTCATGTCCAAATCGACGCCTTATTCATCACGGCTCTGTTGACAGTGGTTGGCTTCTCCGTCCACGACACTATCGTGGTGTTCGACCGTATCCGCGAGAACATGCAGCGCCGTACCGTGGAGACCTTCGAGCAGGTAGTGAACGCAAGCTTGGTGCAGACGCTGTCTCGCTCGCTCAATACCTCGCTGACTGTGCTCTTCACACTGAGCGCGCTCACGCTCTTCGGTGGTGAGAGCATCCGCACCTTCACTCTCACGCTGCTCATTGGCATCTTTAGTGGTACCTATTCTTCTATCTTCAACGCGAGCATGCTGCTAGTCATCTGGGAAAGGGGAGAACTCGGGTTTGATCGCTTCAATCGCGACAAATCTGTCAAGGGACGCGATGCACGAGAACTTGCACGTACAGGCAGGTAGCATAAAACAACCGTAAGCTATTGCTTACTGCTCAACGAGCAGGCGTAGTTTTCGCGTAAACACTTTCTCGAAGAGGTCAGCCTTTTCGTAGGCGCTTGCAAGCGTTTCGTTCAGCTCGGCGAGAGGACGTGCTTGGATACGCAGTGTCCAGGTTGTTTCATTACAGTCATCTGGGTCGGTAGTTACGTGTAGTACACAACCATCATGGCTGTAATCAAGGGCGTCGGCAATGCGCACAAGGGCGGCGAGGGCAGAGACACGCCTACGCGCCTCCTTATTGAGTACGGCGAACTCTTCGTGCTTACTGCTAGGAAGTGCTCGACGATGGTAGCGGGCAATGCAGGCAATTTCATGCCGCTCCTCATCGGTGAAGTCTGGGAGCTTGGTTTGCTTAATGAGGCGAAAGGAATGCTTATGATGACGGCGGGATTCGACCAGCATGCCTGTATTATGCAGAAATGCCCCCCGCTCAAGCAAGCGAAGCGCACTTTCATCCAAAAGGTGAAGCGGCTGCGTCGCTTGGAACAGTTCAGCGGAGAGACGCAGCACATGGCGAGCATGAGGCCAGTCCTCCACGAGTAGCCCTCCACTTAGATGAAGTTCTTCTGTCGTTGGCTGGGCCTGTTTCCACCAATTCAACTCCTCAAGCGAAAATGGCGGTATCATGTGTAAGCCTTCTCCTTTTTTAACGGTCCGCTTGTGGACCACTGCAGACATTATGTGTCCAGTAGTCTAAGGAGCTCACGACGAAAGTCACGTGCCTGCAATTGCTGCCAATGCTGACGAAAGGCCATATACTGTTCATCTCGCTGCTGCTGTAAATGCAGCATTAACTGCTCCAAACCGTAACGCTCCTTTGCAGAGGGAGTAGCCAAGGGATCAACGAGAGTAGCCACTAACTCTGAATTGAGCTGCACCCTTTCTTTGCTGTGCTGGGAATTTGAGAGTGCATACTTATGCCTGGTTCTAGCGCCCTGGCTGTCTAGGCAAAGCCCCAGCAAGGCAAGCATCACGTCGCTATCGTGTAGCCTCCCCAATTCATCCTGTATTTGTGTTAACTCTTTTATCGCATCCTTACTTGCTTCGAGTAACACCTCTTCAAATATTTCTAACGTATAACGCAGGCGCTTGGCTGCAATACGCAAATTGTGCAACTTGCGTACACGATAGGGATCATCAACGAAAGGTGCCCAGTTGTACAGTTCCTCAAGTCGCGTATGCACTACCAGACATGCATTTTTGTAGGTCGATGCCTGCACGTCCAAGCCAACAATAGGTCTAGCCTTTGCCATGTCACCCTCCTTTTTTCGGCTGGCATGCATCGATTTCCGCTTTCAGCCTATCTTCATCAAAATCGGCGAAGAACTGCTCTATCGAGTCCTGGTGCTGTCGACGGTATAGCTTCAAGTGATCGATGAGCCAATGTATTCCTGCTTGTTCCTCACTTGCTGCATGTTCTAACTGAGCTTCCAGATTCTCGATCATCACATCTGTATCACGAACGCTTCCTAGTGTGTCAGCCAGGTCTTTGATACTGCGATAGAGCTTCTTAAAAGGCTTTGTTGGATAGATTGACTGATACGCATCAAGTACAGCGCGTAGGTGGCGTGTAGCGACGCGCATCTTATGTACTGCTTCTATATCCTCGTGCTTCAAGACTTCATTGCGCCACTGTAGCAACTTGTGCGCGTGCTCCTGTAACAAACGCCACCCCGACTGAGCAAACGATTCCGTGAGCATACCATTTTTGCCAGCGATCACTGCTGCGGCGCTCTCTTGCTGCTTAGCCTCTTTCTCCATGTGCTGCAACCACTCACTGCCATAACGGGCATAGGCCAGCAGAGCACCCTCGCGGATACCGTGAGGGCTTACGCGAATCTCAGGCAAGCCAAATTGAGACATTACTATACGTATCATCAACGCACCTGCTGGTAAGATACGGGCACGTGCCAGCGGTTGGTTGTAGCGACGTGCGATCCCCTGAGCTGATAAGGCGCACAATAAACCTTCGCAGCGTAGGAGGTCATTGTACGTCAACCGATCATCCTGTGTGTTGGAATGAAAGGCGCGTCGTGCCAACTGCAGTAGCGAATTCGCACTTCCCCCTGTCGCAATGAGTGTAGAGGGATAACGCTTAATTGGTAATTTCTCGAAGTAAGTCTGCAGAAATGTCTCAGCCACTGACACCTCATCACGCGTCGGCGGGTCCGAGTGCAAATAGCGATCATGCAACCAACCAGAACCAATAGGTAAGGAAGTGTGCCATGTAAGCTGTTTCTGTTTCGCCAACACTAGTTCAGTACTGCCTCCACCGAGGTCCATCACCCCCACCAACCTAGGGGCCTGCGCATCCTGGTACAGCTCATATGTCGCGCCGTAGAACGTCAACACAGCCTCCACATCGCCATTAATCAACTTCGTCGCAAGTCCGGTGTGTTGCTGCACATCCTCAACAAACTCGGCGCTGTTCTTAGCCTTGCGGATAGCTTCCGTTGCCACCACCAGAACAGGATCAGCTTTATGCTGTGTAGCGATGTCCTTATACTGTAACAAAACTGCCAGTGTATCATCACGCTTCTGCTGTGAAATCTCACCAGTAGCCGTTACACTCTCACCGATACGCACCATGTTGACCTCATCTGCAACAATATCCAGAACAATCGGTGTGTAGTGTGCAACGATCATGTGCAGCGTATTGCTCCCAATATCAATAGCAGCTCCCATAGGAGTTGATTGGTCTTGCATAAAAACCTCCTACGCTACAAGCAAGACAAATAATCTCTACAGTTCCACTCGGCCTCCCTCATCCAATCTTACACGGCTTCAACAAACTCTGCAAAGCCTTATGAGGCACAGTAATGCCTTGCGCACATCACTATTTGTGGGTATTGTGTTATTATATCACAGATCAACCAAGTCTGTTGCCACGGTCTAGTCTGATAAGCATGGAGGAATCGGCGCGAATCGCCCTTGACAACATCCAAGTGATACAGTAATATAGGACCCGTCCATAGTAGAAAAGGTGAGCACTGCCGCCTATGTACATCTGCATAAGTAAGCCGAAGTGGTGAAATTGGTAGACACGCAACGTTCAGGGCGTTGTGCCTTAAGTGGCATGGGGGTTCGAGTCCCCCCTTCGGCATCCTCTCACCAGTGGAAGTACCTCAAGTCAGATGAGAAGCCGCTTGAGGTACTTCCCTTGAAGACCAATCACCCAACTTACGACAAATCTTACGACAATCTCCTTTTTTCTCGCCTAATCCGTGGTCTCATCCTCTTCTCCCAGACCTGCTAGCATATCATTCAATTTGCTAATAGCCTCTTGCTGCATGCCAGGTAGGACATGAGAGTAAATATCCATCGTCATACTGATATTGCTATGACCAAGCAATTCCTGTGCTATCTTTGGATGAATTCCCATAGCAAGAAGCAATGTCCCTGCACTATGACGCAGATCATGAAAACGAATATCAGGTAAACTCGCCTTTCTCAAGAGAGCTTTCAACGGGTCCAAGATATCCTTCGTTGGGTTAACATGAGTACCAATAGATGTACAAAAGACATAATCATGGTCTTGCCACAATGCCCCCGCTTTCGTCCTTACTTCCAGTTGACGTACACGATGCTGCTTTAGTGCTTCAAGAGCAAAGGAAGCAATGACAATACTACGACGGCTGCGTCGTGTTTTCGGCTCTGCTTCGACAAACACCTCTTTATGTCCCTCGGCTCGCAACTTCGTAGGCACCCGTGTAAGAATACGGCGCACCTGTAATGTGCTCGTGGCAAAATCAATATCTTGCCATTTCAGCCCCATTATTTCACCGCGCCTCATGCCAGTAACAAGAGCCAACAGAAAGAGTGCTTCTGAACGATGACCACGCATAACATCTAACAACTTGTGTATTTGGTCTACAGTAAGCGGTTTAATCTCGAATTCCTCACCACGTGGAGGGGTGACAAGATCACACACATTCCTAGATATCAAATTCCACTTGACAGCAGTATCTAGTGCCTTATGCAACACAATATGAAAGTTTTCTACAGTTTTAGCCGCTAGCCCCTCGTCAAGCTTCTTTGTGTAGAATGCTTGCACTTGCTGAGCCGTAAGCTTCTGTAAGTAGTGCCGACCAAGAACAGGAATGATATGCAAGCGTACAATCTCTTCATACCGTTCATAGGTACGAGGACGAACACTATGCTTCTGCGTGCTCTCTAACCAATCCTTCAAGAAAACTTCTAGCTTTTGTTGCGGAGATGTTACCAGCGTCCCCTGCTGCTGCTCACGTAAAGCTATCTTCAACTTTTCCTGCACTTCCTTACGCGTTTTACCATAGATACTTTTACGCTTACCACCCTCTATTGTGATCTTTGCTTCAAACGTCCCGTTTTTGCGCTGAGTGATAGTACCTTCACCATTGCCTCGTCTTCCTCTACTCATATGGAGCATCTCACTTTCCTAGATACAGCAAAGCCGCCCTAGTCCAAGCATTTAGCTCAACCTAAGACAGCTTTACACTACCGCCAACTATACGCCTTGTTGCACACGTTCCTTTATCCACTGCTGAAGTAAATCAGATGGCACGCGCACATACCTACCTGAACGCAACACAGGTAAGCCCTCACTCCCCATCAATTTGTACAACTTTGTGCGACCTACACGTAACTTACGCATGGTTTCCTGAATGGTCAATAACATGGGTTCGTCTACTTGAGGTATCTGTTTGTCCATGATAATTGCTCCTACTCTGCTACGTCAGAAACAGTTAACAACAAGGGCTTAACTGCCGACATTCTCTTTCGTTGTGCCATATTCATATCTCCTAGGCCGCGATCAGATGATAGTCTCGCTGTTTCTTCTGCACAAGCCTACCAAAACTTTTCTTCTTCTGCTTCTCAAGGTACTCCAACGCATTGGGATAGTACCGATGCAACACCAGTGAGAGATCATCCCCCTCATCACAAGGGTGCCTGTCCTTGTCCCAGGCATGCAACGTAATCAGGCACCCCGTCACTTGCTGCACTAAGCGCTCTTTGTTCACTATCCGCTTCCGCTCTCGCACAATCGGGGCCAGGTCAATCTGCACCAACGGGAAGAAGGCATGTTGGACCGCTTGCCAAGCTGAATGCGTCTCCCACCGTGTCCGGTTCGTGTCCTCTGTCGGCACCACATAGCGCAGGAAATGCACACTACAGTATTGCCAGATCACCTCTAAACGTTCCGGTAGGTCAAAGGCATAACCAATGCCATGACACACGTCCTCAATCTTGAAGTCTCGCAGGGCATCACGCTTCAGCCGAAACTCGACCCGCCACACGTCACTTTCGCCATCCCATCCGTTGGCCCTCCATATGTCGTGAAAGTAATCGCTTTGCGGTTCCTTGGTACGGATGTAGGCCGACTTGTTGTAGATCACCGCACTGATAGCACTGCTATGAGTACCGAAGGAAAAGCCTGTGATAGGACGATGGCGCAGATGGACGCGATCAGCACCCACTAAGTATTCCGCGTCTTGCTCAGGGTGAGCCTCGATGAAGCCAAATTGCCTATCAAAGTGCGGGGTCAGCGAGCAGCGACGGATGAAGCCCTCCGACCAGTCGGCGTGACTGAAATCATGCACGAGATCCGCACAGAGATGCACCTCAGA